>CAZUZY010000063.1:0-29892 GCA_964624885.1 uncultured Polyangiales bacterium
GAGCAGCCGGCCACGCGCGAGCGGCGGAGCGGTGCCGCGCGGTTCGGCGGCGCCGCCGCTGGCGAACGCGTTCACGATGCGGGCGTGATCGCCGGGCTCCCGCACCGGTGTGGCGAGGAACAGGAGCGAGAACTCCTGGGCCGCGGCCCGCAGGAGCGCGTCGAGCGAGCGCGTGCGCGCCTTGAGCTCCGCCTCGACCTCCTTCGGCACGGTCCCCGAAGGGAGCGGCGGCGGAAGCGTCACGGCCTGGCTGTCCCCCCCCCTCGCGTTCATCCGCCGTCCGGATCGGCGTCGGTGGAGGACTCGGCGGCGTCGCTGGCGTCGCCGGCCTCGGTCGCGACCTCGGGTGGGGCGTCGGAGGCTCCGTCGATCGGCGTGGTGTCCGTGCCGACGTCGCTCCCCGTCTCGATCGGTCCAGCGTCGGCGAGGGGGCACTTGTAGTCCGGCTTCTGGCAGGTCCCGAGCGCGAGGATCTGCTCGGGCCCCTCCTCGTCGGCGGCCTTGCGCCGGACGCAGCGACAGACGAGGCCGCTCGGGGTGTCGCACTGGGCCGACTCCTCGCACTTGTCACCGAGGCCCGCCTTCGGGGTGTCGCTCGAGCAGCCCACGAACCCACCGAGGCCGAAGGCGCTGAGGGAGACGAGTGCGAGCACGAGCGCGGGCAGGACACGGAACGGCTTCATCGGCCCCTCGGGTGCGCCGCGGCGTGGGCGCGTTGGACGTGGTCTCGGGCGAGGTGGGTGTACACCTCCGTGGTCGCGACGCTGGCGTGTCCCAGCATGGCCTGCACCGCCCGCAGGTCCGCGCCGCGCGCGACGAGGTGGGTGGCGAACGAGTGGCGCAGCTTGTGGGGCGAGATGGGCCGCGCGATCCCGGCGCCCAGCAGGTGACCCCGGAGGATTTTGAAGAAGCCCATGCGGGTGAGGGCGCCTCCCCGCGGCGAGAGGAAGACGAAGTCCTCGGAGGCTCGCCCGGACTGCGAACGCTCGGCGGCGACGGCCACGGCGGGGCGCACCTCGTCGAGATAGCGCCGGACGACCGCGGCCGCCACGTCCGCCACCGGGACCACCCTTCGCTTGCTGCCCTTGCCGACCGGGGAGACCACCCCCCGCGACAGATCGAGGTCCCCGAGGCGCAGGCCACAGAGCTCGGACACCCGCAGGCCTGCCGCGTACATCAGGGTCATCATGGCCGCGTCGCGGAGGCCACGTGGGGTGCGGGTGTCGGGCGCGGCGAGCAGCGCGTCGACCTCGGCCACGGTGAGGTAGACCGGGAGCTTCTTGGCCTTGCGCGGGCCATCGACGAGCTCGGTCGGATCCTCGGTGAGCACCCCCTCGCGGCGCAGGAACCCGAGGAAGCCGCGCACGGCGGAGAGGTGGCGGGCCGACGAACGAGGCGAGAGGCCGTCCTTCTGCGACAGGCGGCGGAGGAAGGCCGAGACGTCTCCCGCGTCCAGCTCGCGGATGTCTCCCCGGTGCACGAGCGCGCGCTCCGCGAAGGACGCGAACTTCGCGAGGTCGCTGCCGTACGCGGCCAGCGAATTCTGCGAAAGGCCCCGCTCGACCCGCAGGTGGTCGAGGTAGGCGTCCACGTGCGGGCCGAGATCCACGCTGATCCGGCAGCATCCCTCGTCGCAGCCGCCGGGGCCAACTCCACCGCTCCGACACCCCGCTGTCGCGCTTGACGAGAGGCGGTCGGGGTTCTCTGCTTCGGCTCCGTCAACCCCCAGAAGGAGTCCGACATGGGTCTTCACCTCGGCAGCATCGCCCCCGATTTCGAGCAGGATTCGACCGATGGCCGCATCAAGTTCCACGAGTGGATCGGCAAGAGCTGGTGCGTGCTGTTCAGCCACCCCAAGGACTTCACTCCGGTCTGCACCACGGAGCTCGGCTACGTCGCCAAGGTGAAGGCGGAGTTCGAGAAGCGCAACGCCAAGGTGATCGCGCTCTCGGTCGATCCGGTCGACTCGCACCAGCGCTGGGTCGGCGACATCGAGGAGACCCAGGGCAGCAAGCTGAACTACCCGATCCTCGCCGACGCGGACCGGAAGGTCGCGACCCTGTACGACATGATCCACCCCGAGGCCAACGACACGCTGACCGTGCGCTCGGTGTTCGTGATCGACCCCAACAAGAAGATCCGGCTCACCATCACCTATCCGGCGAGCACCGGCCGCAACTTCGAGGAGATCCTGCGGGTCATCGACTCGCTGCAGCTCACCGATCACCACTCGGTCGCCACGCCGGCCAACTGGAGAGACGGCGACGACTGCGTCATCGTGCCCTCGCTCCAGGACGAGAAGATCATGAAGGAGAAGTTCCCCAAGGGCTGGAAGGCCCTCAAGCCCTACCTCCGCATGACCCCCCAGCCGAACAAGTGAACCGCGGCCGGGCCAGGGTTCCGCGGTCCGGCTCGACATAGCCGGAGGCCGCGCTAGAACTCGGGTCGCCATGCGGTCTCCGGTCCTCTTCGCCCTCGTCTGCGCCTTCGGCGTGGGCTGCGCGTACGACCTCGACGCGTTCAGCGCCACCGAGGAGACCACCGACGCGGCCGTGGACGGCGGGCGCGACAGCGCCGTGGGCGACGCCTCGACCGACGTCTCCACCGACTCCGGTGTCGTCGACGTCCTCGACGACACGCCGGACGACGAGGCCGGCGTCAACGTCACCACGTGCAAGACCGCGAGCGACACCGCCAGCTGCTTCGCCTGCTGCGCCACCCGGTTGCCCGCGGGCGCGAAGAAGACCTGGCAGCAGAGCGGCGACTGCCTCTGCAACAGCGGGCACTGCAAGAGCAAGTGCGCGGACACCGCGTGCTCGAGCAAGGACCTCTCGAGCCCCGACCTCGCCTGCGCGAAGTGCATCGCGTCCGCGCTCGCCAGCTCCTGCGGCAAGTCCGCCTCGCAGGGCAAGCAGTTCCAGGCGTGCATCGCCGCCTGTCCGGGCAGCGGCGGTGGTTGAGAAGCCCTGGGGCTAGAAGCGGAGCTCGGCTGCGAGGTCGCGCACGCGTGGGTAGACGCGATCCTTGGGGGACAGGGTCGGCTCGGCGACCGGCCACGGGATGGCGAGGTCCGGGTCGTCCCAGGCGACGCCGTGCTCGTGCGCCGGCGCGTAGAAGTCGTCGACCTTGTAGTGGACGATCGCGGTCTCGCTCACCACCTGGAAGCCGTGGGCGAAGCCGCGCGGTACGAGCAGCTGGTGGTGGTCCTCCGCGCCGAGCACCTCGGAGATCCACTGGCCGAAGGTGGGCGAGCCAGCGCGCAGGTCGACCGCGACGTCGAAGATGACCCCCTCGAGCACGGAGACCAGCTTGGTCTGGGTGGCCGGCTTCTGGAAGTGCAGGCCGCGCAGCACACCGCGGGCCGAGCGGGACACGTTGTCCTGCACGAAGCGGAGCGGCTTGCCGTCGAGACCGGTGAGGCCGGCCTCCGCGAACCTCTGCTCGCTGTGCAGCTCGAAGAAATACCCGCGCGGGTCGCCGAAGACCTTGGGCTCGACGCGGACCACCTCGGGGATGCGGCTGGGTACGATGCGCATTGGCGCGCCGAGGCTAGCCGTGGTTAGCCTCCGCCGCACCATGCAGAAGTGGCCCTCTCTCGCCGTCACCGCCCTGGCCCTCGTCGCGTGCAAGGACCCGCCGAAGGACGCCCCGTCGACGGCGGCTTCGACCAGCGCCACGTCGTCCGCGAGCGCCTCGGCCACGGTGGTCGCCAGCGCCGCGCAGAGCGCCCCGGCCCCCACCGTCTCCGCCGCGCCGGCTGCCTCGGGCAGCGGCGCCGCCGTCGCCTTCACCCTGCGCAGCCCGGTCGTCGGCGACGAGACCGAGGAGCGCGAGCAGCTCGAGGTGCACCTGGCCCTCGAGGTCGGCGCGGGCACCAAGACCAAGGGCGTCGAGCTCACGCAGAAGGACGCCATCGTCCGCAAGACCAAGGTGCTCGCCGTCGACGGCAAGGCCGTCACCAAGCTGCAGGTCACCTACGTGGAGCGCTCCGAGTCGGTGTCGCAGAACGGCAAGGAGAAGAAGGGCCAGAGCCCCGTCGCCGGGCACACCTACGTGCTCACCGCCAAGGACGGGAAGATCGAGATCGCCGACGACAAGGGCGCCGCGGTGCCCGCCGACCAGGCGCGCTTCGTGTTGCGATCGCACCGCGCGCTCGGCAAGCCCGACGCCGTGCTCTCCGGGCTGCCGGCGTCGCTCAAGATCGGCGACGAGGTGCCCACCCTCGGCGCGGCCCTCGAGCAGCGCATGCACGGGCAGGGCGAGGACGCCCCGACCCTGTCCGACGTCAAGGTCAAGCTCGCGTCCCTCAAGGACGGCATCGGCGTGTTCGACCTGTCGTTCACCATGAAATCGAGCGGCAAGGGCGGGTCGACCACCGAGTCTCGCCTCAAGGGCACCCTCGAGGTGCGCACCGCCGACGCGATGGTCGGGGCCCTCGTCCTCGAGGGCACCATCGCCATCCTGTCCAAGGACGGGAAGGGCAAGACCAGCGGCACGGGTGACATGAAGATGAGCTTCTCGGCCAAGCGCTGACCGCCCCCGACGAAGGTCGGGTTTTTCCCCAGTTTTCTCGCGTTTCGGGGGCCCAAAGTCCTTGTCGGGCACTGGACGCCCGACTAGGGTCCCGGGACCTGAATGGCCGAGACGACCGACGACCCGACGAACGGCAAGGGCCCCTCTCTCCCGCCGGTCCCCCCGCCCTCTGCTGGGGGTGGGCCGGGGGGCGGCCCGGGGGGCGCGGCCGGGCAGAAGATGCCCGTGTCGATCGAAGAAGAGATGCGCACGTCGTATCTCGAGTACTCGATGTCCGTCATCGTCGGGCGCGCGATCCCCGACGTGCGTGACGGCCTCAAGCCGGTGCACCGCCGCATCCTGTACTCGATGCAGGAGCAGGGCATGCGCGCCAACACCGCGCACAAGAAGAGCGCGCGCGTGGTCGGCGACGTCATCGCCAAGTACCACCCGCACGGTGACGCCGCGGTCTACGACGCGATGGTCCGCCTCGCGCAGGACTTCTCCCTCCGCTACCCGCTGGTCGACGGTCAGGGCAACTTCGGCAGCGTCGACGGCGACCCGGCCGCCGCCTACCGCTACACCGAGGCCCGCCTCTCGCGGATCAGCGGCGAGCTGCTGGCCGATCTCGACAAGGACACCGTCGACTTCCAGCCCAACTTCGACGACAGCGAGCACGAGCCCACGGTGCTCCCGTGCCGCTTCCCGAACCTCCTGGTCAACGGGTCGGGCGGCATCGCCGTCGGCATGGCGACCAACATCCCGCCGCACAACCTCGGCGAGATCATCGACGCCACCGTGCACCTGATCCGCAACCCCGAGTGCTCGGTGGTGGATCTCATCCAGTTCGTGCCGGGCCCCGATTTCCCCACCGGCGGCCTGATCTACGGCACCGCCGGCATCCACCAGGCCTACCTCACCGGCCGCGGCCGCGTCGTGATGCGCGCGCGCACCGAGGTGAAGAAGCTCGGCAAGGGCGACCGCGAGCAGATCGTCGTCACCGAGATCCCCTACCAGGTCAACAAGGCCACCCTCGTCGCCAAGATCGCGGAGCTCGTCCGCGAGAAGAAGCTCGAGGGCGTGAGCAACGTGGAGGACCACTCGGATCGCGAGGGCATGTCCATCGCGATCGAGCTCAAGAAGGACGTCTACCCGCAGGTCGTCCTCTCGAACCTCTACCGCATGACCGAGATGCAGACGTCGTTCGGCGTCATCAACCTGGTCATCGTCGGCGGGCGCCCGCAGGTCCTCGATCTCAAGCAGACCCTCGCCCACTTCGTCGAGCACCGCCGCGAGGTCGTCACGCGGCGCACGCGCTTCGAGCTCAAGGCCGCCGAGGCCCAGCTCGAGCTCGTCGAGGGGCTCGGCATGGCGCTGACCGAGCTCGACCTCGTCATCGCCACCATCCGCGCCGCCAAGGACCGCGACATCGCCCGCGACGAGCTCATGAAGCTCAAGCTGCAGGGCCTCGAGGCGTTCGTCGCGCGCGCGGGCCGCCCCGCCGCCGAGATCGCCGAGGCCCGCAAGCGCCCGGACTACACGCTGAGCGAGCGCCAGGCCAACGCCATCCTCGACATGCGCCTCGCCCGGCTCACCGGCCTCGAGCGCGAGAAGCTCGAGGCGGAGTACAACGACCTCGCCAACGAGATCGCCCGCCTGCGCGCCATCCTCGGCAGCGACAAGCTGCTGATGGACGTGATCGTCGGCGAGCTCGAGGCCGTGAAGGCCCAGTACGGCGACCCGCGCCGCACCGAGATCGTCAAGGACGAGGCCGAGATCGGCATCGAAGACCTGATCCAGGAAGAGGACATGGTCGTGACGATCTCCCACGGGGGGTACGTCAAGCGCACCCCCGCGGCCACCTACCGGGCGCAGAAGCGCGGCGGCAAGGGCAAGCAGGGCATGGAGGCCCGCGACGACGACTTCGTCAACCAGCTGTTCGTCGCGAGCACCCACGCCTACGTGTTCTTCTTCAGCGACCGCGGCAAGGTCTACGTCAAGAAGGTCTACGAGGTCCCCCTCGCGGCGCGCAACGCCAAGGGGCGCGCCATCGTCAACTTCGTCGGCATGGAGCCGGGCGAGAAGGTCGCCGCCATCGTCGAGGTCCCCAAGATCGAGGCCGGCAAGTTCGTCGTCACGCTCACCCGCGGCGGCATCATCAAGAAGACCGAGCTCACCGACTACGAGAACTTCCGCGAGAAGGGCATCATCGGCGTGAAGATCGAGGGCGACGACCAGCTGCTCTCGGCCGCGCTCACCGACGGCTCGCGGCAGATCATGATCGGCACCAAGGACGGCATGTCGATCCGCTTCGAGGAGTCCGACGTCCGCGCCATGGGCCGCGCCACGTTCGGCGTGAAGGGCATGGAGCTCCGCGAGGGCGACGCCTGCATCGGCATGAGTGTGGTCGAGCCCGGGTGCGACCAGGTGCTGGCGCTCACCGAGCGTGGCTTCGGCAAGCGCACCGCGCTCGAGCAGTTCCGCGAGCAGAAGCGCGGCGGCATGGGCGTCACCCTCATCGACACCGGCGAGCGCAACGGCAACTGCGTGGGCGTCAAGCTCGTGAGCGTCGACCACGAGATCATGCTCATCACCGACCGCGGCCAGACCATCCGCACCCGCGTCGCCGAGATCCGCGAGACCAAGGATCGCGGCGCCGCGGGCGTGAAGGTGATGACCCTCGAGGAGAACGAGCGGGTCGTCGCCTTCGAGCGCATCGTCGAGGCCGAGGTGGAGGTCGAGGGCGGTGGCGACAGCGGCGCGCCCCCGGCCGGCAGCATCCCGCCCGGCGAGCCCGGGAACGGCAGCGAGCCGCCGGACGCGTAGACCTTTCGGCCGGTTCGGCCGTAGAACCAGGGGATGAGCGACCTCGCCCCCTGCCGGGACTGTCGACGCCACGTTCGCGTCGGTGGTCCCTGTCCGTTCTGTGGCTGCGCCGTGCACGAGTCGGTCGGCCCCGATCTGCCGCACCGCATGAGTCGCGGCGCCGCGTACGCCTTCATGGCGCTCGCCGTCGCGGGCGGCGCGGCCGTCGCGGGGTGTCAGGACCCACCGCAGGCCACGCCGGAGCCGGCGAAGAAGATCGACGAAGCCAAGACCACCAAGTCGGCGGAGCCGATGGCCTCGGTCAGCCCGCCGCCCGCGGTCGCCGCCTACGGCGCGCCTGCGCCGATGCCCTCGGTCTCTGCGAGCACCTCGACCAGCGTGTCCCCCTCGACATCGGTGTCGGCGCCGCGCCCCGCCCCCACGCCGACGGCCATCCCCACACCCGCGAAGCCGGCCTACGGCGGGCCGCCGAAGCCGGTCCTCCCGCCGATGTCGAAGCCGCTCTACGGCGCGCCCCCCGGGGAGTGATCCGGCGGCTCGCGCGCGAGCCACACGGCGATCGCGACGAACACCGCCTGGAACGGCAGCCGGATCCACTGCGCGGCGCGAGACACGTGCGCGGCGAACGGCTGGATGTCGTTCATGGCCATGTAGACGTTGGCCGGGAACACCGCGACGAACAGCGCGACGAGCCCCCACGCCGCGAGGCGCCGCAGCGGCGGGATCAAGAGACCGACCCCACCGGCGATCTCGGCGACGCCGCTCAGGTAGACGAGCACGAGTGGCGCCGGCAGCCACGGCGGCACGATCTTCACGAAGCCCGCGGGCGAGACGAAGTGCATGACCCCGACGGCGGTCATGGCGAGGGCCACGATCGGGCGGACGATGGCGCGGCGGTCCATCGGGCCGTGTCGCCCGTCAGGGGCCGGCGTTCAAGAGGTCGCCCCGCACGAGCTCGACCGCGCGGGGCCCGGAGGCGACGAGGTGTGCGCGTCGTAGGTCGCCCTGGGGCTCGCCGTGCCACTCCACCTTGACGACCTCGGCGCTGGCCCCGTCGGCGCGGGTGAAGCGCTGACCGGCCGCGAGGACGATCGCCGTGTGGACGGCGAGGTCGAGCGTGACCTGCCCGCCGTCCATCGCCTCGACCGCGTCGACGATCGCCTCGCCGCGCTTCGGCGAGACGGCGTGGGGCTTCGGGTCGCAAGGCCTGCTGCCCTTGCGGAGCGCCATCGAGAGCGTCCTCGCACTGCCGTCGGGTTCGACGCCCCACTGGACCGTGCGGCTCGCGCGACCGGGCGCCTCGGCGCAGACCGAGAACGCGAACTGCGGCACGCCGTGCATCATGAGCGGGAACACGGTGAGCGTCTTCTGCTCGAGGGTGAAGCTCACCTCGCCGTGCGCGTCGGTGTGCTCGTCGTACCGCGCATCGCGCTCCGAGTACGGGTGGCGGATGCGCAGGAGGGCGACCGTCGCGCCGGCGATCGCCTTGTCGGCCTCGTCGACGACGCGCACCTTGCCGGCCGGGCGCATCACGTACGTCTTCTTCCAGGGGATCGGCAGGCAGGAGGCGCAGAGGGTCGCCGAGACGAGCAAGGCCCGCCGCATCTCAGAGCCGCGCCGTCGGGGCCGGGTCCTCGTCGACCTCGACGCAGTTGCGCCCGCGGGCCTTGGCCCGGTACATCGCGGCGTCGGCGCGGGCGACGAGCGCGTCGCGGGTCTCGCCGGGGTGCTGGATCGCGACCCCCACCGAGGCCGTGATGCGCACGGGGCGTCCGGCGTCGTCGGTCACGTCGAGGGTCTCGATCACCGCGCGCGCGCGCTCGGCGACGCGCACGCCCGCGTGCAGCGAGGCGTGGCGGAGCACCAGCAGGAACTCCTCCCCGCCGAGGCGCACCACGTCGTCGCCTTGTCGGGCGATCCCCGCCAGCACCGCGGCGACCGCCTTGAGCACGCGATCGCCGACCGCGTGGCCGTGCAGGTCGTTCACTGCCTTGAAGTGATCGAGGTCGAGGAGCAGCACGCAGGGGGGGACGTCGAGCGGCCGCGGGAACGCCGCGTCGAAGCCGCGCCGGTTGAGGGTGGCGGTGAGCGGGTCGAGCAGCGCGAGGCGGCGCAGGCGCGCACCCTGCAACCAGGGCTCGCAGATGCCGAGGATGAGACGCGCGATGTCTTCCTGCGCCGTCGAGAAGCGGGCCGGGGCCTCGTCGGCCGCGGACAGCACCCCGATGGTGCCGCCGCCGTCGAGCAGCGGGACGCCGAGGTACGAGGCGATGGCCGCGGTCTGCCCCGGCTTGACCACGAAGCGGGGGTCGAGCTCCGCGCGGTCGAGGCGGATCGGGAGCCCGTGCTGCACGACCCAGCCCGAGAGCCCCTCGCCGATCGAGAACGAGACGTCGGTCTCGTGGATGCGCCGGCCCGAGCGGGCCGCGACGAGGAGGCGGGCCCGCGATTCGTCGAGCAACCGCAGCGTGACCCGCTCCGTCTCGAGCAGGATGGAGGTGGCGTCGGTGACCGCGTGCAGCGTCTCCTCGAGCGAGGTGGCGCGGCGCAGGGCGTCGACGAGGGCGAGGAGTCCGGTGACCTTGTCCACGATGACGTCTCCTAGCAGTGCGAGATGTCGGCCAGGGCACCTTGGTGGCGTGACGCGCCTTCAGGGGCTCTTGGGAGGTCCGCTCGGGATGGCGTGGACACCGGTGAGGCTCTCGATGGATTTCGCCCAGGGATCGCTCGGATGGGCCTCGAGGAACTGGCGCGCCTCGACCCGCGCCTCGGGCACTCGGTCGAGCGCCACCAGGGCGGCGACGATGGCGGCCGTGCGCTCGGAGGCGCCGGGGCCGGCTGGAAACCGCTGGTTGCCGTCCCGGGCGAGCGCCAGCCGGGTCGCCGGGTCCTGGGACGCCCGCAGGGCCGTCATGATCGCGGTCTCCGACGCGGGTCGCTTCGGTGCCTCGTGGGCGACGACGAAGCCGCTGTTCGAGGCCGCGACGAGCGGCTCCTCGACGACCTCGCGGGGCGCCGAAGGAGACTGCGGCGCGGCGGCGCCAGAGTCGGTGCCCGTGGAGGTGCCCGTGGAGGCGCCCGGCGAAGGACGCAGGACCCACCACCCGCCCAGCGCTGCGGCGGCCGCGAACGACGCGACGGCGGCACCGACGAGGAGCGGCTTCTTCTGCACGGCGCCAACGTAGCACCTCGGTCCCGGACCTGGGTCCTGTCGCGATCCCGCCCGAGGGAGTACGCTTTCTGGATGTTGCGTCGGGTCGGAGCGACGCTCTTGCTGGTCCTCGCCGGGGCCTTCGGCGCGGGCGGGTGCAGCGGCGCCGACGACGGGCCCCTCGACCCGCTGGCCGACGGCGGCGACGACGTCTCGGCAGACACCATCGCGTCGGAGGTCGTCGGCGACACGATCGACACCGGGACCGCCACGGACACGGGGGCCACCGACTCGCTCGCCGACACTGGGCTCGCCGACACTGGGCTCGCCGACACTGGCTCGCTCACCGACGGCGCGGCGACCGACAGCGGCTGCGTCGACACCTGCCCCGCGACCAAGGGTGGCGTCACCTGGGGTTGCAAGAAGCGCTTCCTCTACGGCCTCAACTACGCGTGGCGCAACTTCGGCGGTGACTTCGGCGGCATCGCCGCGTGGAGCCAGAAGGGCGTCGCGGCGAGCCTCGCTGCCTACGACGCCGACCTCGCCGACATGCGTGCCCACGGCGTGAGTGTCGTGCGCTGGTGGATGTTCCCGGAGTTCCGCGGCGAGGGCGTCACCGTCGACAGCAGCGGCACCGCGACCGGTCTCGGCGCCACCACGCTCGCCGATCTGTCGGCCGCGATCGACCTCGCCGAGAAGCACGATCTCTACCTGATGCTCACGCCGTTCTCGTTCGACGGGTTCCGACCGGCGCGCACCACGGCGGGCCTCTTCGTCCCGAGCCTGCAGCCGATGGTCGTCGACGCGGCGCGCCGCACCGCGCTGCTCGAGAAGGTGATCCGGCCCATCGCCAAGGCCATCGCGGCGCACAAGCACCGCGACCGCGTCATGTCCTGGGACATCATCAACGAGCCCGAGTGGGCGATCAAAGGCACCGACGCCTACGGCGACCCGGCGTTCGAGCCGAACGCGGAGCTCACCGCCGTCACCCACCCGCAGATGCAGACCTTCATCGCCGACGTGGTGGCGGTGCTGCGGGCCGAGTCCACGGCGAAGATCTCGGTGGGCGCCGCCGCCTTCAAATGGGCCAAAGCTTGGTCGAAGATCGATCAGGACTTCTACCAGTTCCACATGTACGGCTGGATCGACACCTACTGGCCCTACTCGAAGAAACCCGCGGATTTTGGCCTCGGCGACAAGCCGCTCGTGATGGGCGAGTTCCCGTTGGGGCCTTTGAACGCCACACCTTTCGCCAAGGTCCTCGAGTCCTGGTACGCCAATGGTTATGCAGGGGCGATGGCCTGGCAGTACGGCGAGGCCAAGCCGACCGAGCTCGCCGACGTGAAGGCGTTCGCCGATCTCCACCCCTGCGAGACGCGACTCTGAGACCGCACCACGTGCGATCGCGTGCAGCGCGTGCGGCGGGCGCGGGTGTGCCCACCGCGCTTTGTCGCGCGCGCCCGGGTGGTCCACGGCTTGCTCGCCTCGTTCCGCATGGACATCCGAGTTCGCTTCCCCGGGGGCAAGCGCGTCGACGCCCGCGTGGGCGCGCACTGCGTCCGTACCGATCAATCCCCCGAGCACGGCGGGCAGGGCTTCGCGCCGGAACCGTTCGACCTGTTCCTCGCCTCGCTGGCGAGCTGTGCGGGGCTCTACGTGCTCACGTTCTGTCAGGCGCGCCAGCTCCCGACCGAAGGGATCTGGCTCGAGCAGCACCAGGAGTTCGACCCGACCTCCCACGCCTTGACCCAGGTCACGCTCACCGTGCACTTGCCGGTGACGTTCCCGGACAAGTACCGGGACGATGTCCAGCACGCCGCCGACGGCAGCAAGCTCGTGAAGATGCTCGCCGCGCCGCCGAAGGTCGTGGTGCACACCGAGACCGACGACTTCGGCGCGCGGGTGAGCTGGGTCGCCTAGGGTTTGCGCACCTCGACCTTGCCGAGCTTCAGGGCCTCGAGGCCGGGGGTGAGCTTCGCCGCGTCGCCGACGATGACGATGCGTAGGTCGTCCGCCGTCAGGTACTTCTTGGCGTGGCGGAGGACGTCGGCCTTGGTCACCGCGCCGACCTTCGCGGGGCGGTCCGCGTACTCGGTCAGCGGCAGGTGGTAACTGACCAGCGTCGCGAGGGCGTTCGCCGTGTCCTCCATGGTGGCGAAGCGGCCCGGGAGCTGGTCGACGAGGCCGGTCTTGGCCTCGGCGAGCTCCTCGTCGCTGATCGGCTGGTCGCGCATGCGGGCGAGCTCGTGGAGGATCTCCTTGATGGCGGCCACGGTGTGCTCGGTCTTGATCTCGCCGCCGACGGTGAACGGCCCGGCCATCTGCCACATCGAGAAGCTCGACCCCGCGCCGTAGGTGTAGGCGTGGGCCTCGCGCAGGTTCATGTTGATGCGGCTCGCGAAGTGCCCACCGAACACGTAGTTGGTGAGGAAGATCTGCGCCCACTCGGGGGTGTCGCGACGCTCGCCGACCCGCGCGAGGCTCACGGTGGATTGCGAGGCGCCCGGTCGGTCGACGACCAGGATGGTGCGCTCCTTTGCGGCCGTCAGGAACGACGGCACGGGCACCCGCTTCGGCGAGGCCTCCTTCCAGCCCCCGAAGGCCTTGCCGAGCATCGGCATCAGCGTGGCCTCGGTCACGTCGCCCACCACGATGATCGTGGTCGCCGCCGGCGTGAGCGTGGCCTTGCGCGCGGCCTCGAGCTCCGCCTTGGTGATCGCCTTCACCGCCTCCTCGTCGCCGATGGTGGGCAGGGCGTAGGGGAACTCGCTCGGGTAGAGCGTCGAGAGCACGGTGCGCCACGAGATCGCGCCCGGGCTGTCCTTCTGCTGCTGGAGCTGGGTGAGGCGCTTCTTGCGCTCGCGCTCGATCTCCTTGGCGTCGAACGCCGGCGTGGTGATCATCTCCGAGAGGAGCGGGAGGAACGCCCCGAGCTTGTTCGAGAGCACCTGCCCGTAGACGACCACCGAGTCGTAGCCGCACGAGCTGCCCCAGCGCGCGCCGAGCCGCTCCATCTCGTCGGCGAAGCCGAGCGCGTCGTGCTTCTTGGTGCCCTGCTGGAGCATCGAGGCCATGAACGCGCACCGGCCGGGCAGGGCGTCGGTCGCCCCGCGGTCGGTGACGACCTGCACGGCGACGATGGGGAGCTCGTGGCGCTCGACGAACAGCACCCGCAGCTTCGGGCCGTCCTTCATGGCGAGCTCGACGATCTTCGGCGGCGTGAAGGTGACCGTGCCCTCGGGCGCGGGCGGCTTGCTGCGGAAGTCGGCGACGGGCGGCGGCGTCGACGCCGTGGTCGAGGCGGACGCCGGGGTGGAGGCCGACGAAGCCGGCGGCAGGTCGACGGGCGGCTTCGGCGCGGGGCTGCAGGAGACCAGCGCGAGCGCGAGGGCGGAGAACAGGGTGCGCATCACGGCACCTCCTTGGTGTCGACGAGCTTGCCGGCGCGCGGGGCGCCCTTCTTGGGGGTGACCATGGTGACGATCCGCTTGCCCTTCGGCACCCAGGTGAGCAGCGCGTTCTGCACGTCCTTGGCCGTGGGCTTCTCGTAGCGCGCGAGATCCTTGGCGAAGAACGCCGGGTCGCCGACGGTCTGGTTGTAGTAGTTGAACGTGTCGGCGCGGGTCGAGAGCCGCTCGCGCGAGAACACCATCTGCGAGACGATCGAGGTCTGCGCCCGCGCGAGCTCGTCCTTGCTCGGTGGCTTCTTGCGGAGCTCGTCGAGCACGTCGTCGACGACCTTCTTGGCCTCCTCGGGGGTGTGGTCCTTGCGCAGGGTGACGACGATGTCGAAGTCGCCGGCGAGCAGCGAGCTGCTCTGGTAGACGCTCACGTCCTGCGCGATCTGCAGGTCGTAGACGAGCTTCTTGTGCAGGCGGCTCGTCTTGCCCCCACCGAGCACGTGGGCGAGCAGGTCGAGCTCCGCGTCGCCCGGATCGTAGCCCCGCGGCGTGGGCCAGGTGAGCATCAGCCGCGGCAGCTCGACGTCGGCCTCCACGGTGAGGACCTTCTCCTTGGCGAGGCTGACCGGCATCGCGGCCTGGTGCGGCTTGGCCGGGGCGCCCTTGGCGATCGGGCCGAAATACTGGGCGATCAGCTCCTTCGCGCGCTTCTTGTCGAGATCGCCCGCGACGACCAGCGTGGCGTTGTTGGGCACGTACCAGGTGCGGAAGAACGCGCGCACGTCGTCGAGCGTGGCCGCGTCCAGGTCTTCGGGGGTGCCGATGGTCTGCAGGTGGTAGGGGTGGTCCTTCGGGTAGAGCGCGGCGCGGACCATGCCCCACACGAGGCCGTACGGCGCGTTCTCGTAGTTCTGGCGGCGCTCGTTCTTCACCACCTCGCGCTGGCTCTCGAACGTCTCCTTGGTGACGTGGTCGAGCAGGGTGCCCATGCGGTCGCTCTCGAGCCAGAGGACGAGCGGGAGCTGGGTCTTCGGCACGACCTCGAAGTAGTTGGTGCGGTCGAGGTTGGTGGTGCCGTTGCGCTCGCTCGCGCCGGCGCCCTCGAGGTAGCGGAAGAACATGTCCTCGCCGACGTTCTTCGACCCCTGGAACATGAGGTGCTCGAAGAGGTGGGCGAAGCCGTTCTTGCCGGCGGGCTCGTCCTTGCTGCCCACGTGGTACCAGACGTTGACCGCGACGAGCGGCGCGCGGTGGTCCTCGTGGAGGATGACCTCGAGCCCGTTGTCGAGGACGTAGCGCTCGACGGCGTCGACGGAGGCCACGGCCGAGGACGGCGCGTCGGCGGCGGCAGCGGGGTGGACGGTGGCGCCCGGCGTGGGCGCGAAGGCGAGGAGCAGCGGCAGGAGCAGGGTGCGCGTTCGCATGCGCGCACGATAGACTGGACCGGTGCGGCTCGTCGCCCTCTCGGACACGCACCTCGCGCACGGGCAGGTGGTGGTGCCCGACGGGGACCTCCTCGTCCACGCGGGCGACGCGACGCGGCGCGGGAAGCTCGAGGAGCTCGCCCCGTTCCTCGACTGGATGGCGGCGCAGCCCCACCGTCACAAGGTGTTCGTCGCCGGCAACCACGACCGTTGCTGCGAGCGCGACGCGGAGGCCGTGCGCGGGCTCGCGGGGGCGCGGGGCCTCCACTACCTGTGCGACGAGGCCCTCGAGGTGGATGGGCTGCGGCTGTTCGGCTCGCCGGTGACGCCGTGGTTCCGGGCGATGGCGTTCAACCAGCCGCGAGGGCCGGTGATCGCGGAGACGTGGGCGAAGATCCCCGAGGGGCTCGACGTGCTCGTGACCCACGGTCCGCCGCACGGCGTCGGCGACCGCATGGTGCTCGGCGCGCGCGTCGGGTGCGCGGACCTGCGCGCGCGGCTGCGGCTCGCGCGGCCGAAGGTGCACGTGTTCGGCCACATCCACGAGGCCTACGGCGCGTACACGGACGGCGAGCTGCCGGACACGAGGTTCTTCAACGTGGCCACTCGCCGCCTGCTCGGCGGCTGCAACGACCCGGTGGTGATCGAGGTCTAGTGCTAGATTTGTCCAATGGGTTCCGCCCGCCCCTGGTTCCTGTGGGACGTCGAGATCGACGAGCCCACGTTCCGGGCGCGCCTGCAGCACCCCGACCCGAGCATCCGCGCGCAGTGGCAGGGGGCCCTCCTGCGAGAGGCGCGGTTCCGCGAGGTGTTCGAGTACATGACCCTCGCCGAGATCGTGCGCGATCTCGACCACATCGACCGGCACCTCGGTCGCAAGCGTGAGTTCTGGCACTGGATCCTCGAGGGCTTCCGCCATGACGGCGTTCTCCCGTCGGGAGATCGCCGCCAACAAGGTGTGCGCGCTGGTGAGCCGTGCCGAGGTCCGTGATCTGGTCGACCTGCAGGCGCTCCTCTCCTCGGGCTGCTCGCTCGAGGGCGCACTCGCCGACGCCGCGATCAAGGACGGTGGTGCCGAGCCGGCCACTCTGGCCTTCATCCTGTCGCAGCTCTCGATCGGCCCCGAGGCCAAGCTGCCCGGTGACGTGCAACCGGAGGCGCTGCTTGCCTTCCGAGACGACCTCCTGGTCCACCTGCGCCGGCTCGCCGCGGGCGTCGCGCGGTAGCTGTCTCACGCCGGCCTCGACCCCGCGCCGTTCGCTTCCTGACGCGTCCGCCAGAACGCCCCGATTCTTCGCTGGAACGTCGCTTGCTGTCGACGCGGACCATGCGCGTCGCCTGGCTGTCCTTGCTCGTCGTGGGGTGTGGAGCGCCCTCGTCCCCGAGCCCTTCGCCCGAGGCCGGTGTCGACGCTCCCATCGCGCAGCCGGCCCTCGCCGTGCTGACCGCGCCCTCGCTCGACGCCCCGAAGACGCCCGCGACGAGGGCGTTCTGGGGCGACGTGATCGTGATCCGGGCGACCGGTCTGCCCCCTCGGGCGGCGATCACCCTGCGCGCCACGGAGCTCTTCCGGGACGGCAAGCACTACCAGTCGTGGGCGACCTTCACCGCGAGCGCGACGGGTGACGTCGACACCGCACGAGACGCGCCGACCGAAGGCACCTGGACCGGGGTCGATCCGGACGGCGTCACCTGGTCCATGCTGCCGGTCGACGCGCCCCCCGACCCGATCGCCGACAAGGCGATGCGCATCGATCTCGAGATCGACGGGGCGCGCGCCGCCCGCACCGAGCTCGCGCGGTACGTGCTCGCCGACCCGATCGAGCACGTGGTCGTGAACGAGGGCGGCCTCGTCGGGGCCTACTACGCGCCGAAAGACGGCAAGAAGCACCCGGCGATCCTCGCGTTCGGTGGCAGCGAGGGCGGCCTCTCCACCGGCGAGTACGACGCGACGTACTACTCCGCGCTCGGCTACGCCGTCCTCGGGGTCGCCTACTTCGGCACCGAAGGCGTGCCCGACGCCCTGCAACAGATCCCGCTCGAGTACTTCGAGAAGGCGATGGCCTGGCTGGACGGCCGCCCCGAAGCCGACGCGACGAAGCTCGCCGTCATGGGCGGGTCCCGCGGCGGAGAGCTCGCGATCCTCCTCGGCGCGACGTACCCCCGCATCAAGGCCGTGATCGCGATGGTCCCGAGCGGCGTCGTCTGGGGCGCGCCGCAGTTCGACGGGTCCGAGCTCGCGTCGTGGACGCTCGCCGGCAAGGACGTCCCCTTCGTCCCGAGCCTGTTCGATCTCGGCAAGACCTTCAAGGACACCGACGGCAAGCTCCTCCACGCCTACGACGCGACCTTCCTCGACGCGATGAAGGCGGCGACCGTCGAGCAGGTCGATCGCGCGACCCCGCGCGTCGAGAAGACGGCGGGCCCCGTGCTGATGCTCGCGGGCGCCGACGATCGCCTGTGGGCCTCGTGCGCGCTCTCCAAGCCGGCCGAGGATCGCCTGAAGGCCGCGGGTCACGACAAGTCCCACGGCAGCGAGCTCCTTTGCTTCCCCGACGCCGGCCACAACATCCGCACCCCTGGCGCGCCCACCTTCGGCAGCCACCGCATCCAGCACCCGATCTCGAAGCAGTGGCTGGCCCTGGGCGGGACGCCCGTCGGCGTCGGCAAGGCGAGCCGCCTCGCCGACACCCGCATCCGCGCGGTGCTCGCGGGCCTCTCGAAGTGAGTCGGCGGGCTACCAGCGCATCCGCGCCTCGGCGAACACGCGCTTGCCGGTGGCGGCCTCGAACAGCTGCTCGTAGCGGATGCCGGCCTCGTGGCCCGAGAGCCGCACGAGGTCGCCGCGCAGCTCGAGCTCCACCTCGTTCGAGTAGGCGCTGTGGGCGATCGGCAGCTGCAGCACGTCGCCGGTCCAGAGTCGCTTGCCCGTGGCGAGGTCGAGGCCGAGCAGCTGACAGCCGCTCGCGGCCCCGTGATACAGCGCGAGCACGACCACGTTGCCGACGAGCGCAGCGCGTCCGCTCTCGCCGAACCCGGAGAACGGCGTCGTCCAGCGCGCGACCCCCTTCGGGTCGACCAGCGCGAGGGCCTTGCTGCGCACGGTGAGCAGGCCTTCGAGCGCGCCGTCCGCGCGTACCACCGGGGCGACGGTGTTCTCCTCGAGGCGCGCCGCCTCGATCGGCGGACCGCCCTTCGCGGGGACCTCGACGAGCACGGTCCGCTTGGGCGAGCCCCACGCGCCGGTCGCGAGGACGAAGCTGCCGTGGTGCGAGACCTGGAACCACGAGCTCGGATCGCCCGGCTTGGCGGTGGGGAACACGTCCTGGAACCGCAGGTCGCCGGTGGGGGTGAGGCACGCCACGTCGAGGCCGCCCGGCGTGCGGTGGTGGGCGAGGCACGGACCGAGCTTGGTCGTGTACGGCTCGGGGTAGAGCGTCGCGAACTTCACCGGCGTCGTGCCGAGCGCGGTCAGGCCCGCGTCGTAGCGGCGCACCTCCGCGTACGTGAAGACGAGCGTGCGGGTGCTGGTCTCGACGAGCTGCGCGGTGCCGATCTTGGTGGTGCCGGGCAGCGGCGTCGCCGCGCCGTCCTTGGCGCGGAACGCGGTGATCTGCGTCTCGTGTACGCAGTACGCGTATCGCTCGCCGGCGACGAGGTGGTAGCAGGGGTGCGCGGGCGTCGCGCTCCAAGCAGCGGCGCCGGTGACGAGGTCGTGGGCGCGGAGCACGCCGTCCTTGCCGAGCAGGTAGCCCCGCGTGCCCTTCCACGCCTCGGCCTGCGGGGCCTTGGCGAGCTCGTGGGTCTTGACCTGCTTCTCGAGGTCGACGACCTGGCCGGACACGAGGACGTAGCGATCGGCGGTCGCCGCCGGCGGAGCGGGGACCGAGGCGTCCACGACCTTGGCGTCGACCGGATCGGCGCGCACCTCGGACGGACCGGCGCCGCGGCAAGCCGGCAGGAGGAGCGCAACAGTGAGGGCGAGGGGGCGCATCGGGACGATGGGACGGATGGGGAGGCGGTTCGATCTAGGCTCCGGCTTCCCGGCTTCGTCGTCGACGACAAGTTTGGTGCGCCTATTTTTCAGGGGCCTCCGCGATCGGCGGGTCGGCGGCTCCGGGGTGCGGTGCATGCGCGAGCGCAAGGTCGATGTCGTCGTTGACGGCGCGATTGGAGGCGGCAGAGGATGCCGCCCGGCGCAACGTCCGCGCCCCCGTGAGGTGGATCATGTCGCGACGAGATCTGTCCCTGACCCTCGCTCTGCTCGCCCCGCTGCTCGCCCCGCTCTCGGGGTGCATCTCCAACACCAGCGGCTCGGTGCAGCAGAGCACCGACACGGTGACCATCAACGGGTACACCAATGCTCCCAATCAAACCGTGCAGTTTGCGTTGCGCAACCGCCGCGCGGCCGCGGTGGGCGCCACGCCGACGGAGTCGCAGCTCGGGAGCTACACGTTCTCCGGGGGCTTCTTCCACTTCGTGCCGCTCACCGCCGTGACCGCCGCGACCGAGGTGTCGGCGGGCTCGGGGCTCTATGCTTTCAGCGTCACGGTGCCGAGCTCGATGCTCCCTGCCTCGGCGTGGGCGTCGCAGGCCGACGACGGGCGCCTCTTCGGGGGTCTCCGCGCGAGCCTCGGGCGCCTCGAGATCGTCACGCGGGCCGCGGGCAGCTCCACTCCGCTCCTGACCTACACCGCGGCCGCCCAGACGTGCGCGGGCAACACGAGCACCCAAGCCGCGGCCCGCGCCTGCGCCGACGGTGACTCGCTGCTCCTCTTCGACAACGACGGCGTGGGCGTGGCTGCGGCAACCTCCACCTTCACGACCGTGACGAGCACCCCGTCGTTCCTGGTCCCGGACACGGGTGGGGTCACGATGGAGATCGGTCGCTACAACGTCCCGGGCGTGCCCTCGCTCGTCGGCGGCATCGTGTGCAAGCCGGGGACGTCGATGCCCACCGCCGGCTGGAAGACCGTGGTCCTCAACCACGGTGGCTTCGAGCTCGATCGCGGCGCACTCGACGCGTGCGTCAACTGGGCGCGCGCCGGGTACCTCACCGCGCTCACCACCTACCGCTTCGAGCGCGCGACGGCGCTCCCGGTGCCCACAGGGCCACACTACACGTACCCCGCGGAGGTCGAGCTGTTGACCGCTTCGGGCAACCCGGCCGAGCTCTGCCTCGGTGAGGTGACCGACGCGCTCCGCTGGCTCGATCTCGTGCGCGCGCGGCCGGACACCGACGACGCCAACATCCTGCTCTGGGGCTACTCGCACGGCGCGTGCGTCACGCTGCGCGCTCTCGAGCAGGGGGCGAAGGTGAAGGCCGCGGTGTCGGTCGCGGCGCCCACCGACTTTCCGAGCTGGGACACGTTCCTCGCGAGCGTGCAGACGCCCACGGAACACGACGCGTTCCACGCGCTCCTCGGCGGTGACACCACCACGCTGCCCGACGCGTACACCGCACGCTCCTCCGCGCGCACCGCGGTCGACCTCAAGCGGCGCAGCGACGTGAAGACACTGCTGATCGCCGTGTTGAAGGACACGACGGTGCACGTCTCGCAGAGCTGCCTCCTGGCCAACGCCATCGGCGCCGAGAACCACCTCCTCGTCGCGGGCGGCGGCTGGTCATACACCACGAGCCCGCTCGGAATCGACTACGCAGGCTGCTCCTCCGGCTACCTCACCTGGACTCCCGGCGCGCCCACGAGCTTCGACAAGCGAGCGATGCTCTACCTGTACGACAACACGAGCGGGATCACGGGTCACGCCTGGTTCGGGTACGCGACGCCGCCCCCCGGCGGTGGAGCGTGGACCTACCCGGGCTCGACGCCGATCCAGCAGTGGCTGGCCGTCGCGATGCCGTAGGGTGGCGAATCCTCCGGCGGGGTCGGTGTATCCAACGGACGTGACCACGCCGTCGGCCGAGCACTGGAACCGGGTCTACCAGACCAAGCGACCCACCGAGGTGAGCTGGTATCGCGAGCACCTCGAGACGTCGCTGGCCCTCGTCCGGGCCACGGGGGGTCGAAGGATCATCGACGTCGGTGGTGGGGAGTCCACCCTCGTCGACGACCTGCTCGTCGACCCCGACCTCGAGGTGAGCGTGCTCGATCTCGCGGAGGCCGCGCTCGAGGTCACGCGCCACCGCCTCGGCCGCGCCGCCGAGCGTGTCCGCTGGATCGCCGGCGACGTCACGAGCGTGGCGCTCCCTCCCGCGGCCTACGACGTGTGGCACGACCGGGCCGTCTTCCACTTCCTCACCGACCCGCTCCTCCGGGCCCGCTACGTGGCCCAGGTCGCGAGGAGCGTTCGTCCGGGTGGGCACGTCATCGTCGGCGCGTTCGGGCCGAGCGGTCCACTCCAGTGCAGTGGCCTCGACGTCGTGCGCTACGACGCCGATCGACTCCACGGTGAGTTCGGCCCGCGCTTCGAGCTGGTCGAGCACCGCGAGGAGATCCACCACACACCGGCGGGGCGGGAGCAGCAGTTCGTGTGGTGTTTCTGTCGCGTCGAGCCCCCCGCCGAGCGGGTTCGTTAGCGAGCGACGATCTCTGCCCACGCGGCGGCCACCCGCTCGGCGCGTGGGCGCTGGGCGACCTTGGCGAGCGCGTAGCGATCGAGCGGCGTGAGCTCCGGCCAGCGCGCGTCGAGCGCGCCGTGCACCGCGAACACCGCGACGACCTCCGCCGACGGCGCACGGGGATCGGGGTCGGATACCGCGCCGAGGGCCTCCGGACGGGGCGACGCCTCGCGACAGATCGCCTCGACCTCGGCGCACGCGACCGGCTCGGCCGCCCCGAGCTCGACCAGCGCGACGCGTCGTGGGTGAGGCAGACTGGACCACCCCTCGCGGGAGAGCTTGAGGCCCGCGTGGTCGAGCGCACGACGCGCGGCGAGCGGCACGAGGTCGAGCGCTTCGGTGATTCCGTCGAACGCGTAGAGCTGCACGCGAGAACGCTAGATCGGGGACGCGGGACTTCAAGAGACGACTGTCCGGCCCTTTGCGGACGGCGCGCCCGGTGGAACAATCCGGGCGTGCCGATCTACGAATACGTCTGCCAGTCCTGCGGTCACGCCTTCGAGGAGCTCGTCTACGGCGAGGAGCGGGTCGCCTGTCCCTCCTGCAAGACGAGCGAGGTGGGCAAGGTGCTCTCGGCCTTCGCCGTCGGTCACGCCAAGGCCGGCGCGTGCGACGCCCCGGCCATGGGCTGCGGCAGCTGCGGGGACCCCCGCGGCCCGGGCGCGTGCCGGCTGAACTAGCTCACTCGCAGAGGCAAGGGCCGGTCGCGTCGTAGCGCCAGTCGGCGGCGGTCTGCTCGAAGCGCACGACCAGCTTGGTCGCGACCGTCGGACACGCGCCGCTCGCCGCAGACGAGCTCCGCACGCCCGTGTCGACCTCCACGCGGAAGACGCGCTTGTAGTCGGCGGTGACGAGCTTCGGGTAGGCCGCCTTGCCGCCCGTGGCCTCCTCGACCGTGAACGTGGCCTTGGTGTCCTCGAGGCCGATCTTGCAGAGGTTGCAGCCACGGTCGCCGGTGGGCACGCAGATCTCGGCGACGATCCCGAGGTCGCCGGCGGTGACGGTGCGGGAGCCCACGGTGAAGTCGCGCACGTCGCCGAGGCGGGTGAGGAGCACGTCGAGGAAGCCGCGGTCGCTGCCCGTGGGGCACGCGAGGATCGGCCCGGTGCCGTTCACGAACTCGTTCTGGAACACCTCGACGCCGAGTCCGCTGAGGGAGCAGGCGTCGGGCGTGGTGGGCGAGGGGGAGGCGACGAGAGAGAGCGTGCGCGGCGCCTCGCCGGCGATGGAGCGGACGACGCTGCCCGAGAGCAGCCGGGTCGTGCCGGTGGCGCGTGGACAGGCGTTCGCGCCGCAGCTGTTGGGGTTGCTCGTGCACCCCGCGAGCGCGGCGACGAGAGGGACGAGGAGGAGGAAGCGAAGCATGCGCTCCCTTCAGCAAGACCAGAACCAGCGCCGGTTGCGAACCCCGCGCGACTGCGCGGCCGCCGCGTACCCTGGTGCGCGGATCACAGGCGTAAACGGGCCGCCACTGTGCGCGCCGTTCACAGGAGGTCGCTCGCCGCCAGCGTGGGGCTCACCTGCTCCGAGAAGAGCGCATAGACCGCGCTGCCCGGCGGCAACGCGAGATCGCCGTGCTCGAGCAAGGCCACGACCGGCGGGCCTTCGCCCCGCACCGGCTGGCTGCGCGGCTCGTCCGGGGCGTCGCCGAGGATGCGGCCGAGGAACTGCGTCGCGGTCTCGCCCCCGCGGCGCAGGAACAGGCTCGTGCGGTCCGGGTGACGCACGTGGACCCGCGTGGCGCGCGCGGCCGCGTGCAGCGCGCCGAGCTCGAACAGCGAGGGTCGCACACCGCTCCCGAAATACTCCAGCAGCGCGGGACCGAAGCGGGTGATGGCGCGGTTCGACGTGGCGACGTTGTTCAGCGAGAGCTGGCCCGGCGAGTAGACGTCGAGCCAGTGCAGCACGCCGTCGACCACGTCGAGCACCACCGGCACGAACACGCCGTGCTCGCCCGCGAGCTCGAACTTGAGCTGCACGGTGCGTGGATCGAAGGGGTGCCCACCCGGGTCGTCGCGCAGCATGAGGCCCGCGAAGGCGCGCTCGAGGGCGCCGAAGGTCATCCCCGAGTACGCGTTGAGGACCATCACGGCGTAGCGGATGCCCTCGCGGCGGGTGGGTTCGAGCTCCACGTCGACGAACTCGGTCGCGCCGTCGGGGTAGGGTGCGCTGCGCAGATCGCCCGCGCTCTTGGCGAACACGCCCTCGGCGCCGGCTGCCGTTAGCTCGTAGTACGAGCACACGTGGAGGTAGCGGAAGTCGGCGTCGTAGAAGCCGACGGAGAGATCGAGGTCGGTCGTGCGGCCGCGCTCCTCGGGCTCGCACCAGTGGAGAAACAGTCGCACGAGCTTGCCGAGGGGAATCGGGAGGCGCGACCCACGGGGCAGGGCCACCGCCGACCGGCTCGCGGTGCGTGCGGCGAACGGCACGACGATGCGCGCGAGGCCGGCGTCGAGCACGAACGTCTCCACCACCGGCCTCTGCCCGAAGCGGCGCAGGAGCTCCTCGTCCACCACCGGCAGCGCGGCCTCGATCGCGGCGCGCGAGAGCACGGGCCGCGCGTCCGGGGCCGAGACGCCGGTGCTGGCAGCGGCCTTGGGGAAGTACACGCGCACCTTCGCCGCCGCGGCGCGGCGCGGTAGGTGGCTGCGCAGCGTGAGGAGCAAGGGTGTCGCGAACGCGGGCGCGAGGCGCGCGAAGGTGCGCGTGACGTGCTCGAGCTCGCCCTCGTCCTTCGCGAGGCGCAGCAGGTGGTCGAACCGTCGCGCGAGCTCGCCCGGACGCTCCGCGAGCACGTCGACCATGGCGCGCACGTCGCCGCCGAGACGCGCCCGCTCCACGCGATGGCCGAACCCGACGAACGTCGGGGCCTTCGCGCCGTCGGGCGCCTGCCCGCGGACCAGCGCGAACGCGCGCGCCACCTGCGGGAAGCGGGCCGCGTACTCGTGCGGGTGCAGGAACTCGCCGAGCCACACCCAGTACGAGCGGTGCCGCAGGAGATCCTCCGCGAGCCGGTCGAACGGCATGCCCTCGAGGATGGCGAGCAGCGTGCGCCGGAGCGCGCGCGAGAGCGGCTTGACCCGGAAGCGCCGCACCGACCGATGCTTCGGCTTGCCGTCGACGAGCACCCAGCGGGGGGTCGGGGCGAGCGCCGCGTCGGCGCCGGAGAACACCGCGACGAAGCGCAGCACGTCGGTCGCGCTCGTGAGGTAGCGCTTCGCGACGGGCAGCACCTCGTCGGGTGGGCACGCACCGAACAGCGTGCCGAACACGATGGCGACGTTCTCGCGCACCGGGATCTTCGCGGGCAGCCACTCGAGCGCGCGGACGCGAAAATCACCGAGCAGCGTGACCAGCGCGTCGCGGTCGTCCGGCGTGAGCGGTTGCACGCGCTCGCAGAGCGAGGTGAACAGGGCGCGCGCCTCGCCGACGAGGTCCTCGCCGAGATCGAGCCGCGTGAACACGACCTGCTCCGCCGGCGTGGTCCGCGCGGGGGCTGGCTGGAAGAAAGGGGAGGGGCCGACCTGGTGCTCGCACACCGGACACGCGCTGTAGCTCGCGCCGTCGAAGCAGCGGTCGCACACCACGTGGCGACACGGGTCGAGGACGTGGGTGGTGCCCTTCTCGCCGCAGAACAGGCAGGGCTGCGCCTCGGCCTGCAGGTAGTGGAGGAGCACCTTGGTCCACCAGAGCTTCGCCGTGTCGACCGGGATTCCCTCGGGGAAGCTGCGGAACAGCGGCACGTGGGGCCGCCCTCCGCCCACGGTCGCGGCGAGGCGTGTGGTGAGCCAGACCTGCAGCGCGACCAGCTCGTCGGCCGAGGCCGCCGCGAGGCGGCGCGACAGACGCGTGGAGGCCACGAAGCCGAGCTCGGCGAGCTCGAGCTCCAGGGCCTGGGCCACGCGGGGGGTGTCCGCGTTCGACGCGTTCGACTCGACGAAGACTCTGCGGCGACGCCGGAGGAGCAGCGCGCGGGTGCCTTCGAGGGAACCGGTCATGAGCAGCTCGGAGACAGAAGAGTTGGGAGGAAATCGCCCGGGCTATTTGCCGATTTGAAGGAAGCCCGGACCAAGCCTCCCAGCGAGCAATCTACCCCTCGATCCTCACCGTGTCATCCAGCAGGCGGTAAGCTCGGAGCATGCGTGCGAGCACTCTCGCCGTGTTCGTCGTGCTCGGCTGCCGGCGTGCGCCGACGGTCACCGCCGATCCGCCCGCGAGGACCGAAGCTGGCCCCCTCCGACCGCTGCCGCCGATCGAGGGCACCGAGGAGGTGGGTGTCCCGGTCGTGGCCAGCCTCCCGCCGACCAGCGAGCCGGCGACGGACGCCACCTGCTCGACGAAAGAGGACGACTGGCGCGCGCAGACGAAGGCGTCTGTTGCCGATCGGCCCATCGCGCTGACCCCTCCTGTCGATCTCGACGCGGATGGACGGCTGGACGCCGTCCTCTGGAAGGAGGGTGGCCCTGTGGCGCTCGTGTACCTGGTCCGCGGGGGCTGCGCACGGCAGCTCGGAATGCTCCGGTTCAACAACTCCGGTTCCCCGCCGCGGCTCGCGGGCCGGAACACGGCGGGCTTCGCGATCGTCACCACCAGCGAGCGGTACACCTTCGACGAGCACGAGCACCGGGTCGAGTGGGACGGCAAGGCGTTCGTCGCCACGAGTCGTTCGCGCACTTTCCAGCCAGCGCTCGGCGGCGCGCCGTCCAAGGCGTCACCATGGTCGGCCTGGACGAAGGATCCCCCACCCTCACCCTGACGGACCGACCTTGCAGGTGCCGGTGAGGGTCCAGGTCCGGGGCCCCGCGACGAGCTCCACGCGGAACGCCCGCTCCTCGGTCGGATAGCCGGCCGTCGAGCCGAACGGCGCGAGGCGCAGCGGACCGAACACCTCGAGGTGCAGCTTCTCGCCGCCGAGGATCGGACCCTTGAGCGTCTCGACGTCGCCCTCGCCCTTCGGCCCCTTGCGCTTGCGGAGCTCGACGGTGGTCATGGCGCCGGAGACGAACGCGCCCGCCTTGTCGTGGATCTCGAACGTGGCCGCGCGGAGGCCGTGCACCGGGCCGGTCGCCGCGAGCTCGGCCCACACGAAGAACGCCGGCGCGGTGCCGCCGTAGGTGCACGTGACGTCGGTGAACGAGAGGTCGCTCAAGGGCGGGGCCGGGACCGCCGTCGCCGACGAGGACTTGTCGGGCACGGGGCCGATCGGCGCCTCCTTGCGGGCACACCCGGCGAGCAGGGCACAGAGGACGAGCGCGCGCATCAGAAGATGAAGTCCGTGCCGAGGAACGCGGACATCCTGCCGCTGACGATGCTCGTGACGAGCTCCTTGTTGGGCTCGTTCGAGGCGGCGGCCACGACGGTGCGGATGGAGAACGCGCGCAGGGCGTCGCTCACGCTGAGGGTTCCCTCGGCCGAGTCCTTGCGCCCGGTGAACGGGAACGTGTCCGGGCCGCGGCGGCACTGCGCGTTCAGGTTGATGCGCGACACCACGTTGACCAGCGCGTCGACCAGTGGCGCAACCTCGGCCGGGTCGTTGCCGAACAACGCGATCTGCTGCCCGTAGGGGCTCTCGCGCATGAAGGCGTCGATCTCGGAGAGGTCCTGGTAGGTGGCGACCGGCACGATCGGGCCGAACTGCTCCTCGTGGTAGAGGCGCATCGCCGGTGTGACCGGGTAGACGACGGCCGGTCGGTAGAAGGTGCCGAGGGCCTCGCCCCCACGGTTGACCACCTTGGCGCCCTTCTGCACGGCGTCGTCGACGTAGGCGGCGAGGGTCGCGGGCTTGCCCTGCTCGGGGAGCGGGGTCAGCGTCACGCCGGGCTCCCACGGCATGCCGGCCTTCAGCGCGTCGACCGCGGCGGAGAGCTTCTCCACGAACTTCTCGGCGAGCGAGGCGTGCACGAAGATCAGCTTGATGGCGGTGCAGCGCTGGCCGTTGAACGAGAGGCTGCCGGACACGCACTCCTTCACCGCCACGTCGAGGTCGGCCGAGGGCAGGACGACCGCGGGGTTCTTGGCCTCGAGCCCGAGGATGCACCGCAAGCGGTTCGGCCGTGGGTGCTGGCGCCGCAGGATGTTGGCCACCCGGCTCGTGCCGATGAACGCGAGGGCGTCGAGGCCACCGCTCTCCATCATGGGCCCGACGACCGTCGCGCCGTCGCCCTGCAGCACGTTCACGACGCCCGGCGGAAAGGCCTTCTGCATCGCGGCGAGGATCGGCAGGTGCAGGAGCGCGCCGTAGCGGGGCAGCTTGGAGATGACCGTGTTGCCCATGACCAGCGCGGGGATCAGCGTGGTGTAGGTCTCGTTGAGCGGGTAGTTGAACGGGCCCATGCAGAGCACCACGCCGAGCGGCGAGCGGCGGATCTGCCCGAGGAAGCCGTCCTCCATCACGAACCGCGAGCTCCCGCGATCGAGCTCCTTGAGCGCCTCGACGGTGTCCCGCACGTACTGCACGGTGCGGTCGAACTCCGTCTCCGCGTCCTTGCGGGTCTTGCCGATCTCCCACATCAGGAGGCGCACGACGGGCTCGCGCACCTTGACCATCTCGTCGACGAAGTGCTCGAGGCAGCCGATCCGGCGGGCGACGCGGGTGGTCGGCCAGGCGCCGCGCCCGTGGTCCCAGGCGCGGGTCGCGGCGGCGAGGACCTCCTTGGCGCCCGCGGCGTCGAGCATCGCGATGCGCCCGAGCGTCACCGGCTCGAGCCCCGTGTCGGTGGCGAGGCACACCGGCGATCGGACGTCGCTGGTCGCGCCGGACCAGGTGCGGACCTCGCCGCCCGAGAGGTACTGGGCGTCCCAGGGAGAAACGTCGATCTTCGCGTCTTCGGGCACGGCGCGGGGGAAGGTCGGGAGCATCGGGAGAGGGTAGCCCCCGCGTGGCTGCGCTATCCAGGGAGCGATGCCGCCCGAGTGCTCCTGCAACGTTTCGTCGCACAGCCCGCGCCTGGTCGTGTTCACCGGTGGCCCGGGCGCCGGCAAGACCACCGCCCTCGACGTCGCGCGGCGGGCGTTCTGTCGCCACGTCGTCGTGCTCCCCGAGAGCGCGACCCTGCTCTACGGCGGGGGTTTTCCGCGCCGGCCCACGCTGCCGACCCGGAGGGCCGCGCAGCGGGCCATCTTCCACGTGCAGCGCGAGCTCGAGCGCGCGGCGGTGGACGAGCAGCAGGCAGCGGTGGTGCTCTGCGACCGCGGGGTGCTCGACGGGCTCGCGTACTGGCCGGACGACGAGGCGGCTTTCTTCGCGAGCGTCGGCACCACGCGCGAGGAGGCGCTCTCGCGGTACTCCGCCGTGATCCACCTGCGCGTCCCCGGTGACGGCGACGGCTACGACCACAAGAACCCCCTGCGCATCGAGACCCCGGAGCAGGCGCGCGCGCTCGACGACCGCACCGCGGCCGCGTGGGACGGGCACCCGAACCGGGTGGTGATCAACAGCACCCACGACTTCATGGAGAAGATCCGCCGCGCGATCGCGGTGGTGCGCGCGCAGATCCCGGAGTGTTGCGGCGGCGCCTAGCGCACGCTGGCCGCGATGGACCCCACGTCGTCCTTGGCGTGGCCCTCGGCGATCGCGCGGTCGAGCACCGCCGCCACCGCGGGCAGCACCTCGAGACCGGCCGCCGCCTCGAGCATCAATCGCAGATCCTTGCGCGCCATCTCGGTCTCGAACGAGGGCGCGAAGTCCCCCGCCGCCATCTTGGCGCCGCGCACCTTGATGCCGACGGCGGGGTCGAACTTCTGGAACACCGAGAAGCAGTCCTCGGGGGCGATGCCGAGCGCCTTGCCCATGCGGAACACGTCGGTGAGCCCGGAGGCGATGGTGAGCAGCATCGCGTTGCCGAACAGCTTGTAGGCCGCGGCGAGGTCGGGCCGCTCGCCCACGTACCAGACCTCGCCGGTCATGGTGGCGAGCGCGGGTTCCACGCGCGCGCGCACCGCCGCGGGCGCCGACAGCAGCATGAGGCCACGCGCCGCCTGGGCGGCCGCGGGCGACAT
>CAZUZY010000064.1:0-29383 GCA_964624885.1 uncultured Polyangiales bacterium
GCCCTCGAGGCGTTCGCCGCGAGCCCCGCGGCCCGACCGCTCGCGCAGGCCACGCTCGCCGAGGCCCTCCTCGCCCGCGGCGAGACAGAGGAGGCGGTCGGACTCGCGAGAGAGGCGATGGCGGCTCTCACGGCGCTCGGCGAGATCGAGGAGGGGGAGGGCACGGTGCGCCTCGCGTTCGCGCGCGCGCTCGCGGCGGTCGCGGATCCGGAGGCCTCGGCGGCCGCGCGCAGTGCGGTCCAGCGGCTGCGCACGCGGGCCGATCGCATCGGGGACCCGACCCTGCGTGCGAGCTTCCTCGAGCGGGTGCCCGAGCACGCCGCGACCCTGGCGCTCGCCGAAGAGGGCTAGGGGCAGGTCGGATCGGCGTAGAACTCCTTGCCGGCGAGGATCGCCTGGCAGGCGTTCGAGCAGGTGGTCTCGCCGCAGTAGCGCACCTTCGGGTTGAACCCTGTCGAGCAGTCCCCGACTGTCCCGCTCCGGCTCGTGCGCCAGCACGTGCCGTCGGAGAGCGCGCAGCCGGTGGCGAGCTCCCGCGCCTGCACGCAGTTCGTGCCACCCGGGCACGAAGCGCTGGCGCCGCACTTGGTGGCGGTGAGGGTGCACGGCACGTTGGCGACGATGTCGACGCCGTAGAAGACGGCGAAGTCGCTGTTCCAGTAGGTGATCCCGTCGCACCCGCACACCGGCTGGAACCCGGTGGTGAGCGTGGGTTTCGGCTTGCAGGTCCCCTTGCTCACGCCGCCGCAGAGCACGCAGTAGCTCGTGGACGCGCAGTCGCTGTTCTTGGTGCAGCCCCCCGCGTCGCTCGAGCCGCCGTCGACGCCGACGCCGCTGTCGCTCGGGGTCGTGCCACTGTCCGCCGTGGTGGTGTCGGGCGCGGTCCCCGTGTCGGTCGCGGTCCTCGTGTCCGTGCCCCCGTCGCCGGAGGCGGCGACCTCGAACGACGACCCTGCGCAACCGCCCACCGCGAGGAGACCGAAGAGAAGCCACCGCATGCGCCGGATCATGCCACGCGCGCGCCGAAGATCGAACGACCGACACGCACCACGGTAGCCCCTTCTTCGATGGCCACCTCGAAGTCGTCGGTCGTCCCCATCGACAGCTCGTTCAACCCGAGCGCGCGGGCGGCCTCCCGGACGGCGCGGAAGTGCGGCCGGCAGGCCTCGGCGTCGAGCGGGGGGGGCATCGTCATCAACCCGACGATTCGCAGGCCGGCGACCCCGCGCACCTGCTCGTACAGGCGCCCTACCTCGCCGAGGGGCACGCCGCTCTTGGTCGCCTCGTCCGCCACGTTCACCTCGAGGTAGCAGTCGAGGGGCTCGACGCGGCGAGACCCGAGCGCCACCGCGATCTCGAGCCGGTCGAGCGCGTGGAACGCCGAGGCCACCTTGGCCACGTACTTCGCCTTGTTGGTCTGCAGCGGACCGATGGCGTGCCACTTCACGTCGGGCACGTGGGCCAGCGCCGTCGCCTTGTCGCGGAGCTCCTGGGCGTAGTTCTCTCCGAACACGCGGTGCCCGGCGGCGATGGCCTCCTCGATGTCCGCGAGCGGTTTGAGCTTCGAGACCGCCACCAGGGTGACCGAGCCCGGATCGCGCCCCGCCCGCGCGCACGCGGCGGCGATGCGCGCCTTCACCGTGGCCAGCCCCTCGGCGATCACGGGCGCCTCGCGGCGAGCGTCCAGTGGCGGTCGCTCGTGCGGGTCACCGAACCGGCATCGAGGCCGAGCCCGGCGACCAGCGTTCGCACCTCGTCGAGGGTGAGCGCGGCGCGGAGCGAGGCCTCGAACAGCGCGCGCTGGACCTCCGTGTCGTTCGCCGCGTGGAGCGCCGAGAGGCGCGCGACCGCCTCCTCGTCCGTCGGTCGCTCGAGGTCGCGGACGAACAGCAGTCCCCCTCGACGCAGGCAGCGCACCATGTCGGCCAGCGCCCGGGCGGGCTCGGGGATGTGGTGCACGATCGAGTTGCTGACGACCGCGTCGAAACCCGCCGCGGGCAGCCGGCTCTCCTTGGCGTCGGCGAGCTCGAGCGTGATCCGCGCTTCGAGCCCCGCGGCGGCGACGTTCCGGCGCGCGACCGCCAGCATGTGCGCCGCCAGATCGGTCGCCAGCACCGAGCAGGTGGGCTCGAGGGCGCAGAGCTGGATCGGGATCCGGGCTGTTCCGGTCCCCACGTCGAGGACCCGTCCCGGGCGAGGCGCGGCGGCCAGGAAATCCTGGCAGAAGCGGAGGTTCACCGGCCCGTGGTCCATCGCGTCATAGGCCTCGGCCTCCTCGGCGGTGTCCATCAGCTCGGGCTCCAGGACCCGGGAGAGCGGCGACGGCATGGACGACCGATAGCCGATTGTGGTTCCATCGTCCTCATGCGTCGGAAGCACCTCGTCCTCCTCGGCCTCGGCACCGCCCTGCTCGGCAGCGCGGTCGGCACGGCCCGCTGGGTCTCGGCCAAGGACAAGAAGGAGGAGGCGAAGCCCGCCAAGCCCAAGGGCGTCTCCGAGTACGACGCGCAGATCAACGACGCCAACAAGTCGTTCGCCGCGGGCATGGCCGGCGGCGCCACCGACGACGCGATCGCCAAGTACCGCAAGGCGATCACCATGGACCCGACCCGGCCCGAGGGGCACCTGTTCCTCGCCGGCGCGCTCTACCACAAGGGCGAGTTCGCGAGCGCCGAGGAGGCCGCCACCACTGCGGCCTCTCGCAGCAAGGCCGATCTCAAGAACTTCGCCAACTGGCACGGCAAGGCGCTGTTCGTCGTCGCGACCATCAAGGAGACCCTGAAGAAGCCCGACGAGGCCAAGGTCGCCTGGAAGGAATACGCCGACTTCGCCAAGGACAACCCCGACAAGCCCTACCCCGAGGGCTCGGGCGACGCGCCGCCGGTGCTGCTCAAGGTCTATCCCGCGAGCGCCGCCGATCGGCAGGCCAAGCTCGAGGCCTACAGCAAGTCGGTCACCGACTACGCCAAGGTCAAGGAGCTGATCCTGAAGCGTCAGAAAGAGCTCGGCATCGACCCGACGCCCAAGCCGGCGCCCTGATCGGCCGAGAGCTCCTTGGATTCGGCGCCGCGGCTCACGCGCAGGCAGGCGTGGGCGATCGCGCTGGTCGCCACCTTCACGATGGCGATCAGCTACGTCGATCGCCAGACGCTCTCGGTGCTCGCGCCGACCGTCACCGCCAAGCTGCACATCGGCGAAGAGGCCTACGGCTGGCTCGCGGCGGCGTTCTCGCTCGCGTACCTGGTGGGCGCCCCGGTCGCCGGTCGCGCCATCGACAAGGTGGGGGCGCGCCGCGGGCTCCTGTTCGCGGTCCTCGTGTGGTCGGTCATCGCCGCGAGCCACGCCCTCGTGCCGGGGTTCTTCGCCCTGTTCGCGCTGCGCATCGCGCTCGGGTTCGCCGAGGCCCCGTCGTTCCCGGGCGCCGCCCAGACCATCCACCGCGTGCTGCCCCCGGGCGATCGCGCGCGCGGCTTCGGCGTGCTGTTCACCGGCTCGTCGATCGGCGCGATGATCGCGGCGCCGCTGTCCACCGTGCTCGAGGCGCGGTTCGGCTTCCGCGGGGCGTTCGTCGGCGTCGCCATGCTGGGTGGCCTCGTGTGGATCCCGCTGTGGCTGTTCGTCACCTCGGGGGCCGACGCGCGGGCCGTCCTCGATCGCACTGCCGAGACACAGAAGGAGCCCGCACCGCCCCTCCGCGAGGTGCTGCTCCACCCGGCGGTCCTGCGGGGCGTCGTCCTCGTCCTCGCGAGCGCGCCGGTCATGGCGTTCCTGCTCCTGTGGGGGGCGAAGTTCCTCGTGGCCCAGCACCACCTCGTGCAGAAGGACGTCGGCCGCTACCTGTGGATGCCGCCGCTCCTCTACGATCTCGGGTCCGTCGCGTTCGGTGACCTCGCCGCCCGTCGCAAGAGCAGCGACTCTCCCCGCGCCCTGCTGGTCGTCGCCATGCTCCTCACCTGTTCGATCGGCGCCCTCGGCCTCCCCCGGACACCCTGGGGGACCACCTTCCTCTGCGGGGTGGCCATGGCCGGAGGGGGCGGTCTCTTTGCGATCCTCACGGCCGACATGCTGGCGCGGGTCCCCCCCAACGCCGTCTCGCTCGCCGGAGGGCTGACCGCTGCTGCCCAGTCGCTCGCGTACATCGTGGCGAATCCGCTGATCGGACGCAGCGTCCAGCGCACGCACACCTTTGCCTGGGCGACAATGTCCCTGGCGGCATGGCTCGTGCCTGGGTGCCTCCTCTGGATCCTGTGGAAAGCACCCCCGATCGTCCGTTCGTCCGCCGAGCGCAGCTGACCCTTGCCATCGAGCGGGCAGGAGGTGCTACCTTCGCGGCCTCGCAATTCTGGAGGTCACATGAAGCAGGTGTTCTTCGCCGTCGGGTCGATCGTCGCTGCCACGTTCTTCGCGGGCTGTACCCCGAGCCCGGAAAAGGTCTGCGCCAAGGTCCTCGAGCTGGCCGAAGCGGACATGAAGGACAAGAAGGACGACGAGAAGAAGTTCATGGAGGCCATGATGAAGGCCTTCAAGGAAGACTGCGTCAAGGAGGCGACGAAGGAGAAGGAGAAGGACGCGGACGGCTACAAGAAGACCGCGACCTGCGTCATGGAAGCCAAGAAGCTCGACGAGGCCATGAAGTGTGACTTCGGCAAGGGCGGCAAGGACGACAAGAAGAAGGACGACAAGAAGGACGACAAGAAGGACGACAAGTGACCGGAGCTCGCCGGAGGCGAGCGCAGGGAACAGCGGCCGCCTCCACGGGCGGCCGCTCCAGCAACAGGTGAGCGTCCCGGGGTCGAGCTCGCTCGGCTCCTCGTCGAACTGAAGTTCTCTGGTCGGGCGTCCGTCCGTCTCAGCTCCCGCCGGTGTCGATCGGGGGCTGCGTCGCACGGGCGCCTCTCCTTTTTCGAGCACGTCTTCCCGAGCAAGAGGGCCCATGGTGCTCCGCCTCGAAAACCGGGTGCAGGCCTACGCGTGGGGTTCGCACACCGCCATCTCTCGCCTGCAGGGTCGCCCACGGTCGAGCGGACCGGAGGCCGAGCTGTGGATGGGTGCCCACCCGCTCGCGCCTTCGCGCCTTCCCGACGGCGAGGGCCTCGACGCCTTCGTGCGGCGTGATCCGGCGCGCGCGCTCGGCGCCCCGGTGCGGGCGCGCTTCGGCGACCGCTTGCCGTTCCTCCTCAAGGTGCTCGCCGCCGAGACCCCGCTGTCGCTCCAGGCGCACCCCTCCGAGGCGCGCGCGCAGCCCGGGTTCGCGCGGGAGGAGGCCGCGGGCGTCCCGCGCGACGCGCCCCACCGCAACTACAAGGACCCGCACCACAAGCCCGAGCTCCTGGTCGCCCTCGAGCCGTTCTCCGCGCTGTGTGGCTTCCGCGCGATCCCCGATCTGCTCGCACTGTTCACCACCCTCGGGGTGCCCGAGGCCGTCGCGCCGCTCGCCGCGCGCCCCGACGCCGAGGGCCTCGCGGCGACCTTCCGCGCGCTGGTCTCCGATCCGCGCCACGTGCCCGCGGTGCTCGCGGGGTGCGCGCGCCACGACGGAGGACCGTTCGCGCTCGGTCTGCGCTGGGCGGAGCGCATCGCCGCGCTCTACCCGGGCGATCCCGGCATCGTCGTGTCACTCCTGCTCGAGGTGCTCGAGCTGGCCCCGGGGGAGGGCGTGTTCCTGCCCGCCGGCAACCTGCACGCGTATCTCTCCGGCGTCGGCGTCGAGATCATGGCGAGCTCCGACAACGTGCTCCGCGGCGGCCTCACGCCCAAGCACGTCGACGTGCCGGAGCTGCTCGCGACCCTGGATTTCTCGGCCCCCCGCGCGCGGCCGCTCTCCCCGCCCGACGCGCGAGAGACCGTGTGGGACACCCGCGCCGGCGCCCGCGAGTTCCTGCTCTCCCGGGTGCAGGTGACACCGGACACGCCCTTCACCGCCGGCGTCACCGGGCCCGAGATCCTGCTGTGCACCGAGGGCGAGGCGAGCGTCCGATCGGAGGGGGGCGGCATGGTCGCGCTGCCGCGTGGCGCCGCGGTGTTCGTGGCGGGTGGCGACGGTGACTATGTGCTCGAGGGCGAGGCGCGGGTGTTCCGCGCTCGGGTGCCCCTCGACGACGCGCTATCCTGAGCGGGCTCATGCGTCGCATCGCCCTCGCCGCCCTCGTCGCGCTCGCCGCCTGCTCGTCGACGAGCGACCCGGCGCCCCCGCCGCCTCCGGTCGTCACCGTGGTCTCGGGCATGAGCGTGCGCCTCGAGCCCGACCCGCTGCGCCTCGTGATCACCGCCGCCGACGGCCGCGTCCTCTTCGACGGGCTGCCGCCGCGCGCCATCGACGCCCCCACCGACGAGACCGACCCCCCGCCGCTCACCGGGTTCGCGGTGCGCGACGTGGCGACCAAGGTCGAGATGTCGTACGGCTCGTTCCAGCTCAAGGACACGCCCACGAGGTGGCGCGTGGCCACCCGCGCCGATCACGTGGTCGCGGCGACCGACAACCTCACCTTCGACGCGGTGAACGAGAACGGCGTGGTCGCCAGGGTCTCGGTGCTGGCCAAGGCCGCGGGCGAGATCGCCGTCGAGGTCGAGCCCGCCGCCGCGCCGCCCGCCGGCAGCCGCACGTGGACCAACCTCGGCGCGCGCTGCGCCGCCGACGAGCGGTTCCTCGGCTTCGGCGGCCAGGCGCGCGACGTCGAGCACCGCGGCAGCGTGGTGCCCCTGTTCGTGAGCGAGCCCGGCATCGGCAAGCGCGACGACGACCTGCCGACCCCGATCTACTTCATCTCCGGCACCCGCCACGCGAGCTCGTTCCCCGCGCCGATCTACCTCTCCAAGCGCGGCTACGTCGGCGCGCTCGACGGCCTCGGGCGCGCGCTGTTCGGCGTGTGCGCCGAGGAGGACGTGCTGCGGATCGCCCAGGACTCGACCGCCTCGCCCAAGGGCCGGTTCGTGTTCCGCATCTTCGACGGGCCGCGCCCGGAGCAGGCGCTCGAGCGCGCGACCCTGCGCTTCGGTCGGCCCCGCGTGCCGCCGCGCCTCGCGTTCGCCCCGTGGAACGACGCCATCTTCGGCACCGCCTCCGTGCAGGCCTACGCGAAGCTGCTGCGCGACAAGGACATCCCCTCGAGCGCCCTCTGGACCGAGGATTTCCGGGGCGGCGCGTTCGTCGGCGACGATTACAAGCTCTCGGAGGAGTGGGCCGTCGACGAGACGCTCTATCCTGGCTTCGACAAGATGATCGGCGACCTGCACCAGCAGGGGTTCGCGTTCTTCACCTACTTCAACACCTTCGTCGAGCAGGACAACAACGTCTGGAAGGAGGCGCAGCCCAAGAGCTACCTCGTCCAGAAGCCAGACGGCGCGCCGTACACGTTCCTCGGCGTCAAGCAGAAGCAGACCGGCATGGTCGACCTCACCGACCCGGCGGCCAAGGCGTGGATGGCCGGCAAGATGAAGGAGCACCTCGCGCGCGGCGTCGACGGCTTCATGGCCGACTACGGCGAGTGGCTCCCGCTCGACAGCAAGCTCCGCGACGGCAGCGACCCCTGGGCCACCCACGATCTCTATCCGCAGCTGTGGCACGAGGCGGTGCGCGCTGCCGTCGACGCCGACGGCCTCGGCGCCACCGCCTCGCCCAAGGAGCGTCGGGTCGCGTTCCTGCGCTCGGGGTGGCTCGGCGTCGCGCCGCTCGCCGACGTGATCTGGGCCGGCGACCAGCGCACCGACTTCCAGGCCGACGATGGCCTGCCCACCGTGGTCGCCATGGGCCTCGGGCTCGGCATCGCGGGCATCTCCACCTACGGCTCGGACATCTCGGGCTACCAGACCGCGCTCACCGTGCCCGCCACCAAGGAGGTCTTCTTCCGCTGGACCGAGCTCGGCGCGTGGTCGCCGGTGATGCGCACCCACCACAGCACGCAGCCCAAGAAGAACTGGGCGCTCGACCGCGACGAGGAGTCCACCCAGCACTTCCGCCGCTACGCGATCCTGCACCAGCAGCTGCTCCCGGTGTGGGAGGCGCTCGCCAAGCAGGCCCACGACACCGGCCTGCCCATCTGGCGCCACCTCGCCCTCGCCCACCCCGACGACGCGGCCTCGTGGGGCGTCGGCGACCAGTACTACGTCGGGCCCTCGATCCTGGTGGCGCCGGTGATGGTCAAGGGCGCGACCGCGCGCAAGGTGTACCTGCCGCCGAGCGCCTCCTGGCTCCCGTTCACGCCCGGCCCCGCCGTGGCGGCCGGCACACGCGACGTGACCGCGCCCCTCGGCGAAATCCCCGTGTTCGTGCGCGCGGGGACGATCCTGCCATTGCTGCCAGACACCGTGCGCACCGTGCTCTCCGAGGCCAAGGGCCTCGTGCGCGTCGAGGACGTGAAGGACGACCGCGTGGTGCTCGTGTTCCTCGGCGGCGACGCGAGCTTCACCGAGGTGGGCGGCCTCTCGTACACGCTCACCGGCACCGCCAAGCTGGCCGAGGCCGCGAGCGCCACCTGGAACGGCGCCGCGCTCGCCGCCTGCGCCGCCACCCCGGTCGCCCCGTGCCTCGACAAGAAGACCGACCAGGTGAAGGCGCTCGTGGTCGGGCCGGGCACCCTGGCCTTCGGCGCGGCCAAGGTCGAGGTGAAGGGCGGCGACCCGGCGCGCGCGCTCGTGCTCGACCTGCGAGGAGGCTGACCGTGCTCGAGACCGTCGCCGTCCACAACCTCGAGGTGCTCTGCAAGATCGGCATCTTCGAGTGGGAGCAGGGGGTCGCCCAGAAGCTGCAGCTCGATTTCGAGCTCGGGTTCGACTTCTCGCCGGTCATCGAGTCGCGCCGCCTCGCCGACACCATCGACTACGCCGACCTCGCCAAGAAGGTGGAGGCGCTGCTCCACGGCAAGAACTTCGGCTACCTCGAGGTGCTGGTCGACAACGTCACCGACCTCGTGTTCGAGCAGTACCCGGCGCAGTCGTTCCGCATCGCCGTGCGCAAGTTCTCGCGTGAGGTGCCCACCGCCGCGTGGGTCGGCGTCGAGCGCAAGCTCTCGCGCCTCGAGTGGCAGCAGCGGCGGGTGGCGCGCGGGCGGGGCGCGGTGCCCGTCGCCGGCCCGATCGGACCCCACGACCTCCGCGGCAAGGTGGCGCTGGTCACCGGCGGCGTGCGGGGCCTCGGCAAGGCCATCGTCGAGCACGTCGCGACGCGCGGCGCCCACGTGGCGATCCACTACCGCGCGAGCGAGCGGGCCGCGGTGGAGCAGTGCGAGGCCCTGGTCGCCGCCCACCCCGGCCAGCGGTTCGTCGCGGTGCGTGGAGATCTGAGCGACCGCGCGAGCACGAGCGCCCTCGTGCCCGCCGTCGAGCAGGCGCTCGGCCCGGTCGACGTGCTGGTGGCCAACGTCGGGCACTATGTGACCAAGTCGCTGCTCGAGGTGAGCGCGGCGGAGCTCGCCGAGTCGCTGCTGGTCAACGTGGAGGCGAACTTCGTCGTCGTGCGCGCGGTCCTCGACGGCCTGCTCGCGCGCCGCGCCGGCTGGGGGCGGGTGGTGTGCATCGGCCAGGCCGGCGCCACCGACGTGCTGGCCCGCCCGTTCAACTCCACCTACCACGTGTCGAAGACGGCGCTCGCGGTGCTGGCCCGCACGTTCGCGCACCTCGCGGGGCCCTACGGGGTCACGGTGAACCTCGTGAACCCGGGCGTGCTCGAGACCTCGATCGATCTGCCGGCGCACATCGACACCAAGATCCCGGTCGGCCGCCTCGGCACCGCCCGCGACGTCGTCGGCGCCGTGGGCTACCTGCTCTCGGACGAGGCGGCGTACATGAACGGCGCCGCGCTCGACGTCTCCGGCGGCTACGGCCTGGAGGGCAGCGCGTGAGGCGCGGGCTCGCGCTGCTCCTCTTGCTGGGTGGGTGCTCGCCGCCCAAGGACACGTTCGTGGGCGGCGTGGGCGAGATCGCGCGCTGGGAAGAGACCAGCGACGGTCACGTGCGCATCCCGCTGGTCGCCGGGCTCGCCTGGGACCCACCGCAGCCGGCGGCGGGCGCGCTGCTGCGGGTCGCGGCGCGCGAGGGCCCGACCGTCGTCCTCGTGACCGTGGTCCCCGACGCGCCGACCCCGCGCGCGCTCGGCACCTGCGCGGCGGCGCACGCGTCCCGCATCGCCGTCGCGGCGAGCAAGGGTGGTGTCGCCATGACCTCGCCGGTGGTCGACGACGACATCCGCAAGGGCAAGCACGTGCCGCGGGTGCACTACGCGGTCCCGCTCGACGTGAAGGACGGCGCGCGACCGGCCTCGCTGATGTCCTCGTGGACCTACGTGCTCGTCGGAGACCGGTGCCTGGCGCTCGGCGTGAGCGCCGTGGTCCGCGCCAAGATCGACGACGCGGGCGCGCCCGATCCCGAAGATCTGCACCGCCTCGAGCGCGTGTTCAGCGCGATCGCCGAGGGCGTCGAGACGAAGTGAGCGCTCACCCCACCAGGCGGCGCAGCATCTCGACGAGCTCGGGGGCGCGCATGCTGCGCGGCACCGCCTGGAACTTCTTCACCCGCGCCGCGCCGAGGACGTCGTCGGGGAGCACGTCGCCGCCGAGCAGCGCCACCACGCGGAGCTGCGGGTTGCGCGCGACCATCGCCGCGAGCACCAGGTCGACCTCGCGCGCCGCGAGATCGACGATGGCGACACCAGGGAACTCCTCGACGCTGGCGATGTCGACGATGCTGTCGATGACCGTGACGTCGCAGCTCGCGGCCACCAGCTGGCGCGCGAGGCTCGCGCGGGTGAAGCGGTCGCTGTAGACGAGCAGGGTGCGGATGCGCACCCGCGAGCCCGAGCTCCGCGGTGGGTTGCTGGACGAGGCGGGCTCCTCGCTGCGCGGATCGGGCCGGCTCGTGGCGGGCCGCGAGGTGGTCGGGTGCACCGAGGGCGAGTCGAGCGCGGTGAGATCGGCGTCGATGGAGCGCACGCCCGACTCCGAGACCTCGACGCCACTGGCCTCCCGCGGCCGGACCGCGTTGGTGAGGTTGTCCAGGAACTCGGCGACCGCGCGCGGGCCGAGCTCCTCGGTCAGCGGGCCGACGAGGTGCGCGCGCGCGAAGTCGAGGATGGCCGCGGGCTCGGCCGGCAGCGAGGTGCGCCGCGCGGTCCGCAGCGCAGCCTGCACGAAGACCCGTGCCCCCGGATCGCCCGCAAAGGCGTCCTCGAGCACCTGGAGGAGCGCCCTCTGGGCTTGGTTCAGGGTCGACGAGCGGGGCGTGGCGGGAATGGCTTCCTCCAGAGCGAGACCAGGGCGGTACGGCCGCAGCCCTCGCTGGGGTAAGGTCTCTCCTATTAGATACGTCACAGGGCGACTGTTTTCGACACCCGTGTAGAGCGGAGGCTTCTCCCGATGCGTCCCGCCATCCGCATCCTGTTGATATCGTTTGGATTGTCCCCTCTGATCGCACCGTTCCTCCCCGCTCCGCTCGCGGCGCCCTTCCTCGCGTTCTTCCGTCTCCAGTGTCACGGGCTGGCCGACCGCGTGCTGACGGTGGCCGGTCACCGGTTGCCGGTCTGCTCGCGGTGCACGGGCATCTACGTCGGGCTCGCGCTGGCCGCGGCCCTCCCCTGGCCAAGGCTCCGCCCGATGGTCCTGCGCGTCTGGCTGCTGGCCGCCGCCGCGCTGATGGCCGTCGACGCGCTGGTCCTCGAGGACCGCGTGCCCGCGCTCCGCATCCTCACCGGGCTCCTGCTCGCGTGGCCCGTCGTGAAGCTGGTGCTCCCCGACCCGCCCGTCGGGGCGCCCAGCCCTTGACCCATATTCTTTCGTGTGCGAAATATCGGGGGTGAGTCGTGGGTTTCCAGACGAGCTGAAGGCGCAGGTCGACCGGATCGCCGAGGCGATCATCTACCTGTACACCGAGTCGCGGCGGCTCACGAAGGACGAGGCCCAGAAGGTCGGTCTCACCGGCCCGCAGCTCTCGGTGGCCAAGCTGCTCGAGCAGCTCGGTGACCTCTCCCTCTCCGAGCTCTCCGAGCGCATCAACGCCCAGAACAGCACGGTGACCGGCATCGTCGACCGCATGGAGCGCGAGGGCCTCGTCGACCGCAAGCGCAGCGCCGAGGACCGCCGCGTCATCCACATCCGCCTCACCGACAAGGGGCAGAAGCTCGCGCGCTCGATGTCGTTCGAGCCGTTCCGGATCTTCCGTGAGGCCTTCGAGGAGGCCCTCACCCCCACCGAGCTCCGCGAGCTCGTGACCCTGCTCGACAAGCTCGCGACCTACGTGCGCAGCCGGGTCGACGGCCAGAACGGCCGCGGCAACGGCCACTGATTCCGCTGCAGAAACCCCCACGCCAACGAATCCCTGGAGGACTCCATGTCCGATGCGCTCGCCGGTCTCGGCAAGATGCCCAACCACGAACCGCGCGATGTCTGCGTGGTGACCTGCGCCGTCACCGGCGTGCTCGCCAACCGCGACCAGTGCAAGAACATCCCCTACACGCCCGAGGAGATCGGCGAGGAGTGTCGGCGCGCGCACGAGGCCGGCGCCTCGGTCGCCCACATCCACGCGCGGCGCGACGACGGCTCGCCCACGTTCGACCCCGCGGTGTTCGCGCGCATCAAGGAAGAGGTGCGCAAGCGCTCGCCGATCATCCTCAACTTCTCGACGGGCACCATCCTCGACGACGTGAGCGAGCAGAGCACCTACATCCGGGAGAGCCGCCCGGAGATCGCCGCCCTGAACATGGGCACCATGAACTACGCGAAGTACTCCGAGAAGCGGAAGAACTTCGTGTTCGACATGGTGTTCTCCAACACCTACGGCAAGATCATCAAGCTGCTGTCGGCGATGAACGAGGCCGGCGTGCGCCCCGAGCTCGAGTGCTTCGACACCGGCCACACCCACGGGATCTGGCCGCTGCTCGACATGGGCATCCTCACGCCGCCGCTCCAGTTCTCCTTCATCCTCAACGTGCTCGGCGGCATCCCGCCGACCCTCGAGTCGCTGCAGCTGCAGACCAAGATCATGCCGCCCGGCTCGGAGTGGGAGGTCATCGGCATCTCGCGCCCGCAGTGGCGCATGATCGCGGCGGCGCTGGTCATGGGCGGCAACATCCGCTGCGGCCTCGAGGACAACTTCTACCTGCCCAACGGCGACATCGCGCAGAGCAATGGCACGCTGGTGGAGACCGCGGTGCGCATGGTCCGCGACGTCGGTCGTCGCCCGGCCACCGTGGAGGAGGCGCGCAAGATCCTCGGGCTCGGGGCGCCGCGATGAGCGAGGCCCGCGCCTACCGCAAGCTGATCGTCGGCACCGCGGGCAAGGTGACCACGGTCACCTTGAACAACCCCGAGCGCCGCAACGCGATCGGCCCCGAGATGATCAACGAGCTCCGCTGGGCGCTCGCCGACGCCGACGCCGATCCGAGCGTGTCGGTGGTGGTGATCACCGGCGCGGGCAAGGCGTTCTGCGCGGGCGCGGACTTCGCGGCGATGAGCGCGGGCGGCGAGGACGGCGGGCTCGCCCCGTTCGACGGCGACGGCGGCGACTACGCCAAGCTGCTCGCGACCCTGTGCAGCTACGGCAAGCCGGTGGTGGCCAAGGTGAACGGGCACGCGATGGGCGGCGGCCTCGGGCTGGTCGCCGCGTGCACGCTCGCCATCGGCTCCACGAGCGCGCAGCTCGGCACGCCCGAGATCGACGTGGGCCTCTGGCCGATGATGATCATGGCGGTGCTTGCGCGCCTCGTGCCCCGGCGGCGCCTCGTGCAGATGATGGTGCTCGGCGAGCGCATCGAGGCCCACGAGGCGGCGGAGATCGGCCTGCTCAACGAGGTCGCGCCGCCCGAGGACCTCGACGCGCGCACGGACACGCTGGTGGCCAGGCTGGCGGGCAAGGCGCCGCTCGCCATGCGCCGCGGCCTCGGCGCGCTGCACGCGCAGGACCAGCTGAAGCTCGAGGAGGCGCTGCCGCTCCTGCGCGCCGAGCTCGGCGTGCTGCTCGGCACCGACGACGCGCGCGAGGGCCTCATGGCCTTCATGCAGAAGCGCCCGCCGGTCTGGACCGGGAAGTGAGCGGAGCCGCCGAGAGAGGCGGCCGCCGTCTTCGAGGGACTCGTGGTCGACGTCGATGCGCTGTTCGCCGACCTCGAAGGAGGCCCGCCTCGCGCCCTTGACGCGCGGCGGCGCCCCGAAGATGTTTCGCGTGCGAAGCATCTCGCGAACCCGGAGAAATCAGGATGGCCGACTCGCTCCTCCGTCAGCTCGTCAAGGACCTGGAAGCCCGCCGCGAAGAGGTGCGGCGCATGGGCGGCGAGGACCGCGTGGCCAAGCAGCACGCGCGCAACAAGCTCACGTGTCGCGAGCGGCTCCACCAGTTCTTCGACGACGGGCTCTACTTCGAGGTCGGCACCCACGGCACGCAGATGGGCCTCGCGGCCGGCGCCGACGGCAACGACAAGCCGCCGGCCGACGGTGTGGTCACCGCGTTCGGCAAGGTCGACGGCCGCATCGTGTGCTGCGCCGCCTACGACTTCACCGTGAAGGGCGGCAGCATCGGCGCGACCGGCGAGGAGAAGGTCACCCGCCTGCGCTCGATGGCGCTCACCGGTCGCCACCCGATCGTGTGGTTCATCGACAGCGGCGGCGCGCGCATCGACCCGGGGTCGAGCCACGCCGACCAGATCTCGCAGTTCGCGGGCACCGGGTTCCTGTTCCGCGAGCAGGTGGTGATGAGCGGCGTCGTCCCCCAGGTGGCCGCCATGGTCGGCCCCGGCGCGGCCGGCACGGCCTACATCCCCGGCCTCGCCGACTTCGTGCCGATGGTGAAGAACATCGGCTCGCTCGCCCTCGCCGGCCCCGCGCTCGTGAAGGCGGTCACCGGTCAGGACATCGGCGAGCAGGAGCTCGGCGGCAGCAAGGTGCACTGCGAGACCAGCGGCGTCGGCGACTGCGAGGTGCCCACCGACGCGGAGTGCGTGGCGCTCGTGCGCCGGTACCTGGGCTACTTCCCGCAGCACTGCGACGAGGCCCCGCCGGTGCTGCCCTGCACCGACCCGATCGACCGTCGCGACGACGCCATCCTCGACCTGCTCCCCGAGAGCAACCGCAAGCCGTACGACATGTACAAGCTGATCAAGATGCTCGTCGACCACGGCGAGTACCTCGACATCAAGCCGCGCTTCGGCCGCTCGCTCATCACCTGCCTCGCGCGGATCGGCGGGCGCAGCGTGGGCATCGTGGCGAACCAGCCCATGCACCTCGGCGGGATCCTCGAGAACGACAGCGCCGACAAGGGCGCGCACTTCATCCAGCTCTGCGACGCCTTCAACATCCCGCTCGTGTTCCTGCAGGACGTGCCCGGGTTCATGGTGGGCTCCAAGGTGGAGCACGCGGGCATCATCCGCCACGGCGCCAAGATGCTGCACGTGATGAGCGCGGCCACCGTGCCCAAGCTCACGGTGGTGGTGCGCAAGGCCTACGGCGCCGGTTACTACGTGATGTGCGGCCGCGCCTACGAGCCCGATCTCATCGTCAGCTGGCCGAGCGGCGAGGTCAGCGTCATGGGCGCGGAGGGCATGCTGGGCATCGCCTCGCGCAAGCTGTTCGGCGACGCCGAGCCGCCGCCCGAGGTGAAGGCGGGCATCCTCGAGCAGATCCGCGGCCGCATCGACATCTACAAGTCGGCGGGCTGGGGCTACATCGACGACGTCATCGACCCGCGCGACACCCGCCGCGCCCTCGCGTGGGGCCTCGAGCTCGCCGCGCACAAGCAGGCCTTGCGCCCGCACAAGAAGCACGGGGTCATTCCCGTCTAGCCCACGGGCTGACGAACCGGCCTATTTCTCGGCCTTGCGCCGCTTGTGGCGCGCCGCAGATTGGTGGCCATGGTGCCCACTCACGTCCGCCCGCCCGCTGTCGCTGGGACGTTCTATCCGTCAAGCCCTCGGGTGCTCGACGAGATGGTGCACGATCTCCTCGAGCCGACGCCGCGGATCGCGGCGCCGTGCCCGAAGGCGATCCTCGTGCCCCACGCGGGCTACGTCTACTCGGGGCCCACGGCGGCGCGGGCCTATGCGCGCCTCGCGCCGTACGCCCAGCAGATCGAGCGGGTCGTGCTGATCGGGCCCGCGCACCGGGTGTTCGTCGAGGGGATCGTGTCCCCTGGGGTCCGCGAGCTCCGCACGCCCCTCGGCGACGTCCCGGTCGACCTCGAGGCGCTCGCCCTCGTGCCGGCCGTCACGGTCCACGCCGCGGCCCACGCGCAGGAGCACTGCCTCGAGGTGCAGCTGCCGTTCCTCCAGATCGTCGCGCCGCGCGCCAAGGTGGTGCCGCTGCTCGTCGGGGCGGCGCGGCCCGAGGCGGTGGGCGCGGTCCTCGACGCGCTGTGGGGCGGCCCGGAGACGGTCCTGGTCGTGAGCTCCGATCTCTCCCACTACCTCCCCTACGACGAGGGCCGGGGGGTCGACCACGCCACGGCCGAACACATCGCCGCGCTCGATCCGCGGCCGCTGTGCCCGGGGGAGGCGTGCGGGGCCGCGGCGGTCAACGGGCTCGTGTGGGTCGCGCGCCAGCGCGGGCTGCGGGTGCACGTGCTCGATCTGCGCAGCTCCGGCGACACCGCCGGCAGCCGCGAAGAGGTGGTCGGCTACGGCGCCTTCGCCCTCGATCAGGAGGGGCCATGAGCGCGCTCGCGGCCGAGCTGGCGCGCTATGCGCGGGCGGTGATCGCGGAGGCGCTCGGTGGCGCGCCCGCCCTCGAGCCGCCGGCCGACGCGCGGAAGAGGGGGGCGGCGTTCGTCACGCTGCGCTTCGCCAGCGGCCGCCTCCAGGGCTGCATCGGCACCCTCGAGGCCCAGCGCTCGCTCGCGGACGACGTGCGGCGCAACGCGCTGGCCGCCGCCTTCGAGGACCCGCGGGCGCGGCCGCTCACCCTCTCCGATCTCTCCGACCTCGACGTCGAGGTCTCCCTCCTCTCGCCGCTCGAGCCGGTCGAGTTCCACGACGAGGCTTCGGCGCTCGCGGCCCTGCGACCCGGCGTCGACGGCCTCGTGCTGAGCGCCCTCGGGCGGCGCGGCACGTTCCTGCCGCAGATGTGGCGCGAGCTGCGCGAGCCGCGCACGTTCCTCTGCGAGCTGAAGCAGAAGGCGGGGCTCTCGCCGCGCTTCTGGAGCGACGACCTCCGGCTCTACCGGTACACCGTCGACCCGCACGTCGACCACGCTCTCGGCCCGACGCGCCTCGGCGGGCCGGGCTCCGGAGCCGAGCGAGCGCCGTCGTGAGCGCCCGGTGGTTCCACCGCGACGGCGACAAGGTGCAGTGCGATCTGTGCCCGCGCGACTGCCGGCTCGCCGACGGTCAGCGCGGCCTGTGCTTCGTCCGCCAGCGCGTGGGCGACGAGATGGTCCTCACCACCTACGGTCGCTCGAGCGGGTTCGCCATCGACCCCATCGAGAAGAAGCCGCTGCACCACTTCCACCCCGGCACCAGCGTCCTCTCGTTCGGCACGGCGGGGTGCAACCTCGCGTGCCGGTTCTGCCAGAACTGGGACCTGTCCAAGTCGCGAGAGATGGACACCGTGAGCGCGGTCGCGAGCCCCGAGGCGATCGCCCGCGCCGCCGCCGAGGCCGACTGCCCGAGCGTCGCGTTCACCTACAACGACCCGATCGTGTTCGCCGAGTACGCGATGGACACCGCCGACGCCTGCCACGCCCGGGGGATCTCCACGGTGGCGGTGACCGCGGGCTATGTGCACGAGGGCCCACGCCGCGACTTCTTCGCCAAGATCGACGCGACCAACGTGGACCTCAAGGCGTTCACCGAGGAGTTCTACCACTCGCTCACGGCCGCCCACCTCGAGCCGGTGAAGGACACGCTGCGCTACCTCGTGAAGGAGACCCGGGTGTGGACCGAGATCACCACCCTCCTGATCCCCGGCCACAACGACTCCGAGAAGGAGCTCCGCGAGCTCGCGCAGTTCGTCGCCGGCGAGCTCGGGCCCGACGTGCCGCTCCATTTCAGCGCCTTCCACCCCGACTACCGCCTGCGCGACGTGCCGCCGACACCGCTCGCCACCCTGCAGCGGGCGCGACGCCTCGCGATGCAGGAGGGCCTGCGGTACGTGTACACGGGCAACGTCCACGACGCCGAGGGCGACACCACGTTCTGCCCCTCGTGCGGCGCCGGGGTGATCGTCCGCGACTGGTACGAGATCGTGCGGGACGATCTGCGCGACGGCGCGTGCGGGCGCTGCGGCGCGGCGATCCCCGGCCGCTTCGACGCCGAGGTCGGGCACTTCGGCCGACGAAGGCTGCGCGTGGCCATCGGGTAGCGCTAGCATCGCCGCGCGTTGACCTACTCGCCCGTCGCCGATCTCGGCATCGTCGCCTGCTACTTCAACCCCTGCGGCTTCCGGGTGCGCGCGGAGAACTTCGCGCGGTTCGTCGAGCCCATCCGGCGCGGAGGGCTCGAGCTCGTGGTGGTCGAGGCGGCGTTCCCGGGCGAGCCGTTCACGCTGCCGAAGGGCGAGACGCTGCAGATCGAGGCGCGCGACGTGATGTGGCAGAAGGAGAAGCTCCTCGACGTGGCGGTCGCGGCGCTCCCGGCGCGCTGCACCAAGGTCGCGTGGCTGGACGCCGACGTGCTGTTCGAGCGCGAGGACTGGGCGCTCGCGGCCTCGCGCGCGCTCGAGACGCACGCGGTGATCCAGCCGTGGGAGGAGGCGGTGCGATTGCCGCGCGGGGCCACGGCCGCGGGCACGGAGGGCGAGGACGTGTTCCGCGGGTTCGCCGCGCTGCACGCGACCGATCGGGAGCTCCACCTGCAGGGCAAGTTCGAGCACCACGGCCACACGGGCTTCGCGTGGGCCGCCCGGCGCGAGGTGGTGGCACGGCACGGCTTCTTCGCGGCGTGCATCGCGGGCAGCGGCGACCACATGATGGCGCACGGGTTCCTCGGCGACTCGGAGTCTCCCTGCATCGCGCGCATCGTCGGCAAGCGAGGGCCCCACGTGGCGCACTTCCGCGACTGGACGTGCCGCGTGGACGATCTCGTGCAGGGCCGCCTCGGGTACGTGCCCGGGCGCCTGCTCCACCTGTGGCACGGCACGATCGAGAACCGGCGGTACGTCCAGCGCAACAAGGAGCTGCTCGACCTCGGCTTCGACCCGAAGGCCGACGTGAAGGTCGGTGCCACCGGGTGCTGGGAGTGGGCGAGCGACAAGCCCGAGCTGCACGCCTGGGCGCGGCGCTACTTCGCCGAGCGCCGCGAGGACGAGGACGCCTGACGACGCGCGGCGGTAGGATGTCGGGATGCTGACCGCCCTCACCTGCCCGACCTGCGGCGCGCCGCTGCCCACCCCGGCGGCCGGCGCGTCCTCGATGGAGTGCTCGTACTGCGGCGGCGTGTCGTCGCTCGGTGGAGGCCCGCCCAGTGTGGGCACGGGGCCGCGCGTCGCGCTCGACAAGGACGCCTCCTCCGCGGTGATCGCGGCCTTCAAGGAGGCGTTCGGCCGGCACGAAAGCCCGTTCGAGGCGCTGGTCGCCGCGAGCCGCGCGCGACTCGGGCCGTTCGGCGAGACCGACGCCTTCGCGCGGGTCGTGTTCGCGCTCTCCCAGGACTTCGACCGTGCGCACGGGACGAGGGTCTCGGAAGATCCCGTGGCCGTCTCGCGGTTCATCCAGGCCTACGTGCAAGCCATCCACGGCATCGCGGAGAACGGCAGCTACGAGATCAACCTACCGTTCCTCACGGCCACGGCCGCGGGCCCGCTGCACTTCGCGAAGACGATGACCGCCGCCGACGTGGCTGCCCTCGCGACGCGTGCGCCGGGGCGCTTGCCGGCCCCCGCTCCCGCCCCCGCGCAGGCAGAGCCGCCCAAGAAGAAGCGTGGCTTCTGGCCGTTCTGAGCGGAGGACCGGACCGAGACGAAGCCGGTTAGCGCGGCGGGACGAACGCGGCGCCGTCGCTCCGCGTGCGCGCGAGATCGAGGTGGAAGTGGTCCACGTGGTGGCGGTCGAAGAACGGCGTGAGCACGCTCGAGAACACCTCCTCGTCGTACGCGCGCCGCGCGATCCGGCGGAGGAACGTGGCCTCCTTGGTCGGGGCGATGGGCTGCTTGGGGGCGAAGTGGTCGTAGATCTTGATGGATTTCCCGTCCTCGAGGACGAACTCCGCGACGTCGATGGCGTTCGCGTAGCTGTGCTCGCTCACCCAGCCCGGGAACGCGAGCATCGGTCGGCAGTCGAACGTGCCGAGGTGGTGGATGTGCGCGACGCGTCGGTCGAACGCGCGCACGGCCTCCTCTTGGACGAGGGTCTCGAAGCGGGCCAGCGCCAGCGCCATCGTGCAGGTGGTGAGCACGCTCGGTGACCAGGCGATCTTGGACGGGCTCTCGCGGTAGGCCACCACCTGGGGCGCGCCGCAGACGATCTTGGTGTCGGGCTGGACGAGCGGCGTGAGCTTGTCCGGCTGGTAGACGATGGAGGCCGCAGCGAGGTCGGACTCGCACGTGGGCCGCGCGTCGGGTGGCCGCACCACGTCGTCGTCCAGGGGGTCGACGTTGGCGTAGGCGAATGGGCTGCGGGGTGGGGGCTCCGCCGTCGGCTCCGGGCGATCGGCCACGACCGAGGCTGCCCACGTGGAGAGGCAGAACAGGGTCACGCGGCCGAGCATGCCTCACGAGACCACGGGCCGAGGATCCGGGCACAATTTGCGGCGGCGGCGCTACACCTGCCCGGACCACCCCTGATCGTGGGCGCGGAAGCCGGCGCGAATCGCGGCGTCGACGGTGGGCAACAGCGGTCCTCTCGCCACCGCGGCCGCGGCCCGACGCAGGTGCTCGACGCGGCGCGTCCCGACGATGGCGACCCCCACCCCGGGCTGGTGGGCGGCGAAGCGCACGGCGAGCTCGTCGGGTTCGAGCCCGGCCGGATCGAGCCCCATGGCCTGCCACCGCTCCCAGTACACCTCGGCGTAGTCGCCGACCGGGCGCTCGTGGAAGCGCCACGGCGCGTTGGCGAGGGGACGCTTGGCGATGACGCCGATCCCGCGGGCGGCGGCGCGCGGGATCGCCTCGTCGAGGCCGCGCTGGTCGCACACGTTGACGCTGGTCTCGATGGCGCCGAACCGGCCGGAGGTGATCGCCCACGCGAGCGCGTCGCCCTCGCCCGAATAGCCCATCACGCGCACCTTGCCGGCACGCACCGCGGCGGCGAGCGCCTCGATCACCTCCCCCCGCTCGAGGGTCTCGCGGGGGCAGCTGTGGAGGAAGAACACGTCGAGGCGATCGGTGCGCAGGTGTCCGAGGGCGGCGTCGACGCCCGCCGTGATGCAGGGGCCCGTCCAGTCGGGAATCCCCGGCGTTCCGTAGCCGCCCTTGGTCGCGAGCACGAACGCATCGCGGTGGCCCTCGAGCGCGCGGCCGAGCCGCGCCTCGGCCTCTCCGTAGCTGCGCGCGACGTCGATCAGCGTGACCCCGAGCTCGAGCGCCGCGCCGAGCAGCGCGTCGACCCCGGCGTCGTCGACCTCGGGGCCGCCGAGGTGTCCGGCGCCCAGACCGAGCGCGGGGACGGCGAAGGGAGCGGAGCCGAACGGGCGCGACATCGGCTCACCCTAGCTCGTCCTCGTCCAAGTCGGGCAGCGCGCCGGTCTCGAGGTAGCGCGCCCACAGCTCGGGGTGCTCGTGAGCGATGCGTGCCCGCAGCGCGGGCGGAGAGACGCGCTCGATCGGCTTGCCGTCGGTGCTGCTGCGCGGGCGGTGACCGAGCTCCCGCGGGGCGTACACCGTGAGCTCGATCGGGAACACGTCGGGCACGAGCACGTGCACGAACTCCTGCGGTTTGCCGTGCTTCACGATGCTCACGTGTTGCACCTCGTGTACCCAGCCGAGGCCGCGCACGTGGGCGGTCACCTCGCGGTGGTCCTCGGCGAACACGTGCAGATCGACGTCGCTGCCGCAGCGCACGTGCCCGGTCGCGACCGACCCGATGAGGCGCGGGAGGAACCGGGGGAGCGCCTCCATGGCCTCGAGCGCCACGACACGCATGGCGAACAGCCGACGCGTGCGGTCGTCGCCCTCGATGTCCTCCACGAGCTCGAGGAGCGCGGCCTTGATCTCACCGTTCGAGGGCAGGTCGGTCGGCCGGTAGCGCAGCCCGCGCGCGCCTTGCTGGCCGAGGAGCCGCTTGGCCGCGAGTCGCTTGGCGGTGAAGTACTGCTTCACCTCCTCGCCGTACATGATCTGGGCGGCCAGCTGCGCGATCGCCTCGCGGAGCCCGCCCTGTCGCTCCCAGCTCATGACGGCCGGAGGTGGGCGAGCACCTGGCGCAGGCGGGCGAGCGCGCCGCCCACCACCATCCCGCGGCGCGGCACCCCGAACAGGCGCTTCTGGATCACCTGCTGCGAGACGCCGAGGCGGCGCGCGATCTCCGACTGGGAGAGGCCCTCGAAGAAGAACAGCTCCACGGCCTCTCGTTGCTTCTCGGTCAGCGCGGTCGAGACCGCGTGGCGCACGGCGTCTTCGAGCCGCTCAGGATCCAGCGTTCCTTCCATGTCCGGTGAGGGCGGCGAGCGCCGCGTGAGGGGTGACGACCCGCGCGTGGGCCTGCCGACCGCGCACATCCCAGCGGCGCAACCGCTCGAGGTCGCGGAGCTCCGGGGTGCCGTGGAGGCGCCGCCGTGTGCGGCGCGGGTCGCGCAGCAGATCGAGGTGATGACGGACGAGGAACACGACTCGGTCGGTCACGAGGCCTTCGAGGAGGTCTGCGCCGACGAGGTCGTGGTCCGGCCCCGGGATGGATTTGCCCACGTCGTGGAGGAGCGCCGCGGCCCAGAGCTCGCGGTCTTCGGTCTCGGAGCGCGCGTGCTCGAAGACCTGGAGGGAGTGGAAGAGAGCGTCGCCCTCGGGATGATAGCGGACCGGCTGGGCCACGCCATCGAGGGCCTCGAGGAGGTCGAGGAGATCGGTGTCCATCTACCCTTGGTGACGGCTACACCCACCACCCTCGTTCGCTCACTCCTCGCGGAGGCGGATCGGGCCGAATTTGGCCGGATCGAAGGCGGTCGGCGCCTGCTCGGCGTAGAAGCCGCGGATGCGATCCATGTCCTCCCTCACGCGGCCGGTCAGGTGGATCTCGGGGCCGAGGCCGGCGCGCTGGCGGGCGAAGTCGAGGTAGCCGGGGACCACCGGCACGTCGGCGCCGAGCGCGATGCGGTAGAAGCCGGAGCGCCAGTGCTCGGCCCGGGCGCGGGTGCCCTCGGGGGGGATCGCCAGCACGAGCTCCTCGCGCGCCCGGAACTCCGCGATCATCTGGTCGACCATGTTGGTGGAGCGGCTGCGGTCGATGCCGACGCCGCCGGTGAGCCGCACGAGCGGGCCGAGGGGCCCCTTGACCCACGAGTCCTTCACCATCCACCGGGTGCGTACGCCGATGCTGTGGGTGAGGGTCACGAGCAGGAGCCCGTCCCAGTTGCTGGTGTGCGGCACGGCCAGGAGCACGTACTTCTTGGCGGTGGGGATCGGCCCCTCGAACGCCCAGCCCACAAGGCCCAACGACGACGCGGTGATCTGGCTGGCTCTCACGCGGGGAGCAGAGCACGGTCCCTTAGCGGAGCGCCACCGGCCGACCAGGTTTGCGCAGACGGGCGCGGCCCATTAGGGTGCGCCGCCATGTCGACCCCCACCCCCGTCGCCGACGTCGCCCACAACCAGGTCACCCTCGCGGGCACGACCTACTCGATCCAGGCCCTCGGCGAGGACGAGTTCACGGTGCTGGTCGCCGGCGTCCCCGTCGGCCGCATCGTCTACACGTTCGGCGCGGGCAACGGCGTCCCCGAGGGCGACGCGATCTCGGAGGAGGCGCTCACCGCCATCGCCGACGCGTGGTTCACCGCCACCGCGAGCTGATCGGCGCCGCCGTCGGCGTCACTCCGACGGCGTGTCGTGCAGGAGGCCGCCGCTGATGGTCTCGGCCTTCTGCCGCTCGGGATACGAGACGCCGAGCCGGAACAGCTTCTTGATGTCCTTGGGCACGTTGCTCCACTTGCGATAGAGCTTGCCGTTCGGATCGCGCAGGTAGAGCAGGTAGACGCGGTTGCCGAGGAACGAGCGCACCCCGCTCCACGTGCCGTCTTCTCGCTTGAACGAGATGATGTCGAACGAGCGGAACTCCACGCCCACCACGATGCCGCGCACGAGGTGGCGGAAGCGCTTGGTGCCCTCGGCGTCCACCCGTGGCTCGGCCTTGGGGGAGAGCCACTCCTTCTGCGCGGCGTGATCGAGGAACATCTCCACGAGATCGTCGAGGTCGCGCCGGAAATCGGCGGTGCGCAGGCGCGCGCCGAGGCGCTGCTGCTCGAGCCACGGCAGGAGCTCGGAGCTGTTCTTGTAGGTGCCGAAGCCCATGAGGGCCGAGAGGATCAGCGACACGATGACCACGGTGCGCAGCGTCTTGCGGCGACCGGAGAGCCCGAGGGCATAGGTCGTCGAGAGCATCGGCATCAGGTAGAGCGTGGCGATGACCAGCACCACGAAGAGCTGCGCGAGGAGCAGCTTCGCCGCCACGTCCGGCCCGAGATAGGGCGGGTAGATGGTCAGGTAGCTCGTGGCGGCCTCGAGCACGAGGACGATGGCCACCACGAGGAGGACGCGCAGGTGCAGCCAGATCTCGCGCCGCACCACCTTGGACGCGATCGAACCGATGATCGCGTAGAACGGGTAGACCGCGTAGAGCAGGAACGACCGCGGCGGGTGCTCGCGATAGAAAGCGTCGAGGTCACCGGTGATGCGCAGCGTGCCGCCGAGCAGCTTGACCTTGTCGAGCAGCGGGTAGCGCTGGAGCAGGTTGGTGCCGGAGCCCAGGAAGGCGATGACGAGCAGCACGACGACCAGCACCACGATCACGTGGAACTGCCGCAACCCGACGGCCATCGACACGAAGATGGGGGTGAAGAAGACCGCGAGGATGATGCGGACGACGAGGCCGATCTTGCCGCCGGCGCCGAGCGGTTGGTTCGCCCAGGCCGGGAGCTCGGCCTGGGGCTGGGTGGGTTCGTTCATCGTCAGTCGAAGGGCTGCGGGGTGATGCCGGCCGCGCGCATGGCGGTGATGTCGATGATCGACGAGATCTTGCGGTCGAAGTTCTTGGCCTTCACCTGCTGCGCCACCTCGCCGGCCGCGATCTTCATGGCCTGCTCGAAGGTGGCGTCGTGCACCGCGGTGGTCTCGACGAAGAGCATCGGGTCCTTGATCTTGTCGCCGGGGCTCGGCTGCCAGCCGACGAACGCGTGCCCCGGGATGCGGATGATGTAGGCCTTGATGCCGATGGCCTCGATGAGCGTCGCGAACAGGATGGCGCCCTCGACGCACTGCGCGTTGGTCGAGGCCAGCACCTCCGACGGCAGCCGGGTGCGCTGCGACATGGTGGTCTCGGCGAGGATCGGGGGATCCATCACGTACGAGTAGCCCTTGCCCTTGAGCGAGTCGTAGATGGCCTTGATCTGCGGCACCGTGGCGCTCTGGGGCCCTGAGAACGAGGCGCCGTCGGGGAGCCGCTTCTTGGCGGTGGCGAGGAACTTCTCGACCGCCTTCGAGTTGGGCGTGACCCAGGCGGCGATGAAGTCGTTGGTGATCTTCTGCACGTCGCCGAGGTTGAGCGCGAAGGGCAACGTGTCGCGCGGGTGCAGGTCGGACTCGAGGGAGTGCTCGTGCACCACCTTCTCGCCCTCGTAGACCTTCACGTTGATCTGCACCTTGCGCACCGCGCGCTGGGCGCTCACGTCGAACGTGCTCGAGAGCGCCGGGGTGATCGGAAGGAGCTCGCCCTTGCCCTTGAGCACCGGGACGGTCTTGACCGACTTCTCGGTGACGCCGGGGATCTCGATCTCCACCTTGAACTGCTGGTCCTTGCCGGTGAAGTTGTAGACGCCCACCTCGACCAGGTGCCCCGCGCTCACGGCCTTGCCGTGCAGGTGATACGCGCCGAGGTACACCTCGCGGGGAGCCTGCACCTCGACGTAGACCTTGTTGGTCTTCACCGGGATGAGCTGCTTGCGGAACTGATCGCCGAACCCCTTGGGGGCGAACTTGTCGATGATGTCGATGTCCTTCTCGGCCTTGTCGATCTCGCCGAGGTGCAGGTGCCCGGCGTACTGCAGGATCGCCCCGGGGAACGCCCAGGCCTTGCCGTCGTCCGTCTTGGCGGCGCCGGCGAGGCGCACGGCCTCCGTGCCGGCCTTGACGGTCTCGGGCCAGAGCTTGTTCTTGCCGAAGGCGAGGCCCGCCGTGAACACCACCTCGGGGTCGTCGGGGCGGGTCTTGGCGATCTCCTTGAGCTGCTCCATGCCGAGCTTGTAGTTGCCGAGGTAGATCTCGGCGCGCGGGAGGACCGCGGGGCGGGAGAACTTGGGGTCGATCTTGAGGATCGCGGCGGCGACCGTGCGCATGACCGTGTAGCGCTTGGTGCGCTCGGCGCAGTTCACCATGATGGTCAGCGGCGGCACGGCGGCGTCGTCGTCGTCCGCGAAGGCGACGGGCACGCCGGCGGCGAGCATGTTGATGATCTTGTTGCAGTCGCCGTCCTTCTTCTTGGCCTCGGTGAGCGCGTCCTCGACCAGCTTCTTGGCGTCGCTCTTGCTCAGCTTCTTGGGCGCCGGCGCCTGCGGCATCTCCTTGCCGGTCGACTGGGCCTTCTTGTCGGTGTCCTCGTCGTCCTCGGACTTGCCCTTGTTCTTGCCCTTCTTGCCCTTGTCGTCGTCGTCCTTGTCGTCCTTGGACTCGGACTTGGACTTCTCCACGGGCTTCTTCCCGCAGCCGGAGGGCGAGAGCGCGGCGGTGAGCAGGCAAAGGACCGACAGGAATCGAGGGAGAGACGGGCGCATCGGGGCTCCTTTCGAGCGTGGCCCGAAGCTAACCAAGGCCGCCGACCCGGACCATTGCTTTCTCCAGACAGCCCCTGGATGGGCGTTCACCCCTCCCGCGCGGCGCGCAGCCAGCGGTTCTGGAGCTCCGCGCCGCGGGTCCAGCCCTCGGCGATCTGCTTCTCGAAGGCCTGCTCGATCATCGAGCCGATCGCGAACACCTTGGCCTCGATCTCGACGGCGAGGTGGCGGGTGACGCGCGCTTCGGCGGGCACGATGTGCACGCGCCCCTCCACCCGGATCTTGTCGGCGAGGGTGCTCGGGGTCATGCGGAAGCGAAAGACGCCGCTCGCCTTGTCGAAGGTCCCCGTCTCGGTGAAGCGGAACGACGCCCCCATGAGCTTGGCGAGCGGCGCCGGGACGCTCGGGCGCGACTCGGCGTGCACCGTGCGGTGGATGTGCGTCTCGTCTTCGCGTTGCTCGACGGTCTCGTAGTGATGGAAGCCGAGCTCGCGGAACAGGCGCGCGGTGAGGTCGCGATCGAAGAAGTCTCTCCAGAACGCCTCGGGGCCGCAGTCGATCGAGTGCTCGAGGACGAGCTTCTTCATCGCGCGAAGCTAGCTCACCCCGTGCTCAGCATCTCCTCCTCGAGCTGCGCGCCGTCCATGGTGAAGCGGACCACGAGCTTGTCACCGTCGAGCTCGACCTCGTGAGGCACCGGGGGATCGGCCGGGAAGAAGCGACCGTGCGAGAACCCGCGCGCGTCGAGCCAGAACAGGTGCAGGCCGGCCCGCCCCCGACCGTGCACGAGGACGTAGCGGCCTCCTTCGAGCACCAGGAAGTCGAGCGACAGGAACCCGATCTCGTCGAGCTGCTCCGAGCTCGGGAAGTCGGGCCCGAGGTCCGCGAGCTCGGGCAGGTGCGCGCGGAGGTACTTGTGCAGCGTGTCCCAGCGCACGATCGGCAGCGAGGGCAGCGGGCGCGGCCCCACGACGAACACGGGCAACGACGCCGGGTCGAGCCGCGCGCGCTCGACGTGCTGCACCCAGCGCGTGGTGAGGCCAGCCTTGTCGATCTCGGGGTCGGACAGGGCCTTGAGCCACCAGTGGAACGGCGCGAGGTCGCCGCGGCCGGCCCGGCTCTCGAGGGTGACGACGGTCTCCCACAGCGGGCGGCGGGGGCGATACACGCCACCGTGCGCGCGCACCGCGGTGGCCGCGACGTAGATCGCGCCGTGGATGACCAGCTGGGCCAGCTCACCACGGGCGATCGCCGCGTCTCGCGCGGGCCGCGTGAGCGCCGCCCCGAGGCGGTGGATCGAGGCGTCGGTGAAATCGAGGACCAGCGAGTCGTCGCCGAGGGCGCGGGGGGCGAGCTGCGCGAACGCCGCGGCGATGCCCTCGAGCTCCCGCACGAGATCGACCCCGGGCGCGGCCACCGCGTCGGTGTAGCGAGCGCCGACCAGCTCGCGCAGATCCGCGCGCTGCTCGGGCGGATACAGCGGGAAGAAGTGCTGGGCGAACAACGAATCGGGCCCGTTCATCGCCTCCCGAGTAGTGTACGCTGCCGGCCGGTACAAGGATGCTGGTCTTCGTCCTCCACCCCGACCTCGAGGTGCTCGCCGCGTTGACCGGACGCATGCGTGCGCGGGGCCTCGAGACCGCGCACGCGACCGAGGCCGCCCCGCTGCTCGAGCGGGGACACCGGCAGCGCCCGCTGGTCATCGTCGCCCCGGAGCACGCGATCAGCGTGCGGGGCGCCGCCGAGCTCGCGGCGCTGCGGGGCGCGTTCCCCGGAACCCCCGAGATCGCCATCCCGATGCTCGATCCGGGCGACGAGGTGCGCGTGGCGGCGGTGGTGGACGCGGTCACGAGCGCGATCGTGGCGAGCGCGCCCGAGGACCGACCGGCGGTGGGTGCGGGCGAGGTGCGGGGAGACCTCGCGCAGATCCCGCTGCCCGATCTGCTGCAGCTGCTCTCGATGGGCAAGAAGACGGGCACCCTGACCGTGACCACCGGCACCGGTGGGGGCGAGCTCCGCCTGCACGACGGCGAGGTGGTCGACGCGATGTACCGGCGCACGGAGGGGCTCAAGGCGGTGATTCGCCTGCTCGGCGAGCGCGACGGTGCGTTTCACTTCGCGCCCGACGCCTCGCCCACGCTGCGCCGCATCCTGGAGCCGATCTCCACCATCCTCATGGAGGGCACGCGCCAGGTCGACGAGGTGCGGCGGCTGCGCGAGGCGCTCGGCTTCAAGGGCGCGCAGGTCGCGCTGCAGGTGGTGGATGCGCGGGCGTTCGACGCCGACGCTGCCGTGAAGGACACCGCGCGCGGGCTCGCGAGCCCCCGCCTGCTCGACGAGCTGCTGGACGACGACCCCCGCACCGATCTCGAGATCCTCCGCGCACTGGCCCAGATCGACAAGGCGGGGGCGCTGGTCCGCTTGCCGCTCGGGGAGCTGCGCCCCTCGCTCGGCGGGCCGGAGGGGCTCGTGGTGCTGCGGGGGCTGCTGCGACGACTGCGACCGCGGGGGTATCGCGGCCATGCGCGGCTCGTGCTGGTCGGCAAGCCGGCCACCATCGCGCGGGCC
>CAZUZY010000065.1:0-28878 GCA_964624885.1 uncultured Polyangiales bacterium
CGCGCTCGAGCGCACGCGCGTGGGCGCTCGCGTCGGCGAAGCCTGGGTGCACGCCCTTGCTGGTGGCGACCAGCGACGGCACGTCGCCGGTGCAGGCTGCGCCCTGACGCTCGAGCTCGCCGAGCGCGTCTTCGCCGATCGAAGGAGGCCCCGCGCTCATCGTGGACGCGAACCTACCACGCCCGCCACGGCGAGCGCGCCCCACCCGATCATGAACGAGATCCCACCGACCGGCGCGACCGCGCCGAACGCTCGAGGGCTCCCGAAGGCGAGCGCGTAGAGGCTGCCGCAGAAGGCGACCAGGCCGGTCACGAAGGCGATCCCGGCGACCCTCGTCGCCCGCTGTTCCGGCCAGCGCGCGGCGGCGAGCCCGGTGAAGAGGAGCGCGATCGCGTGGTACATCTGGTAGCGCGCGGCGGTCTCGAACGACCGCAGCGCTCGCGCGTCGAGCTTGTGCTCCAGCACGTGCGCGCCGAAGGCGCCGAGAGCGACCGCGAGCAGCGCCACCACCGCGCCGGTGGGGAACAGCCAGGCGTCCCGAGCCCGCTCCTTCTGCACGTCCATCACGGGTCGCTAGCACGGCGGGCCGCGTTGTATGATCGGCGCGATGCGTGAAGCCGCCCTCGTGCTCGGGCTCTCGGTCCTCGTCGCCGGTGCTGCGTCGGCTTGTGGAGGGCCGCCGGCGCCGAAGGCCGGCGAGGGCCTGGCGTCGGGCCCGAAGAAGGCCGCCGCCACCGCCGAGGCCGCCGACAAGGGCGCCGAGGGGAAGCCGGCGCCCACCTACAAGTACCCAGCGCCCTTCATGGAGCCCGACTGCGCCGTGCCGCAGGCCGAGGGCTACCTCCCGAACGCCAAGCAGGTGGTGGCCGAGGTGCGCAAGGCCCACTGGAAACAGCTCGAGGCGTGCGCCGAGGCCGCGCCCCCCGGCGAGAACGTGCACGGCGAGGTGCGCACGCAGTTCCGCCTCGACCCCGACGGTGTCCCGCGGTGCGTCGAGGCCCCCGGCGCCTCGATCACCCAGGTGGACGTCGTCCGCTGCGTGATCTCGGTCTACCGCACGTTTCGCTTCCCGCCACCCAAGAACGGGAGCGTGCGGGTGACCGACGGCATCCAGCTCGACGTGTCGCACGAGGACGAGTGAGCGCCTACCGCGAGGGGCCCTCGGGCGCTTGCCCGCGGTGCGAGGCCGCGCTCACGCCGACCGACCGCGGCGGCGTCGGGCTCGACGAGTGCGGCGCCTGCGGCGGGGTGTTCCTCACCCAGGGCGCCGTCCAGCGCGTCCTCACCGACGATGCCGCCCGCGCGAGCCTCGCCGCCGAGCTCGCGCCCCGCCCGCGCTACGTGGAGCAAGGGGTGCGCTACCTCAAGTGTCCGCGCTGCACGCGCGCGATGAACCGCAAGGTGTTCGCGCGCGTGAGCGGTGTGATCGTCGACGTGTGCAAGGAGGACGGGGTCTTCTTCGACGGGGGCGAGCTCTCGGCCGTGACCGCGTTCGTCGACCGCGGGGGGCTCGCCAAGCAAGCCGCGCTCGAGGCCCGCGAGCGTGAGGAGCGCGTCAAGGAGGCGCGGAGGCCGAGCGCGCCCGCCGTGTCCAACCCCTACGTGGGCGCCGACGCCGGGCTCGAGGCGAGCGCCGACCTCCTCGGCCTCCTCGCCGAGCTGTTCCGCTAACATGCGCCCGATGAAGGCCCTGGCCCTCCTGCCGTTCGTGCTCGTCGCCGCGTGCGACAAGCCCACGCCCCCCGCGCCGAGCCCGGCGCCGACGACCGCCGTGGCCTCGGCGACCGCTTCGGTCTCGGCCCCCGCGAGCGCCGGCGCCTCGGCCAGTACGTCGATCGCGGCCAGCGCCTCGGCGAGCGTCCCCTCTTCGGCGGTCGGCCCCGTGCCGGTGCTCGTCGACGCGGCCGGCAAGCCCCTGCCGCAGACCGAGGAGAAGCCGTCGCTGCGCTCGCTCTCGTGGGAGCAGCGCGTGAAGCTCCTGTTCCGCGCGATCCAGGTCGACGACCCGAAGATCGCGGCGCCCGCGTTCTTCCCGCTCGTCGCCTACCGCGAGGTGAAGAACGTCGCGAACGCCGAGGCCGACTGGAACAACCGGCTGATGAAGGCCTACGCGCGCGACATCCACAAGGCGCACGAGCAGCTCGGCAAGGGCGCGATGGACGCGCAGCTGGTGGGGCTCGAGGTGCCCGAGGACAAGGCCCAGTGGATGAAGCCGGGCAGCGAGGGCAACAAGCTCGGCTACTTCCGCGTCCTCAAGAACAAGCTCCGCTACCTCGACGCCGCGGGCAACCCGCACGCGATCGACATCACCTCGCTCATCTCGTGGCGCGGCGAGTGGTACGTGGTGCACGTGACCGGGTTCAAGTGAAGGTCGCGCTGACCGGCGCCACGGGGTTCCTCGGACGCTACCTGGTCGACGCGTTGCTCGCCCGCGGTGTCGAGGTGATCGGCGTCGCGCGCGACCCGGACCGCGTGCCGGAGCTCCGCGCCCGCATCGAGCTGCGCCGGGCCGACCTGCTCGAGCCACGCTCGCTCGGGGAGGCGCTCCGCGGCGCAGACGCGCTGGTCTCCAACGCAGCGCTGTTCTCGCTCTCCGAGGGGCGCCCGGCGGAGTACGCACGGGTCAACGTCGAGGGCACCGAGAACCTCCTCGCGGCCGTTCGCGAAGCAGCCGTGCCTCGCCTCGTGCACGTCTCCTCGGTCGCCGTGTACAAGGGACTGCCGTTCTTCCCCGCCGACGAGGGGCACGCCCAGTGGAACGAGCGGGACCGGCCGACGCGGTTCACCGCCTACGCGATCTCCAAGGCCCTCTCCGAGCAAGCGTGCTGGCGCGCCGCCGCACGCGACGGCCTCGCGCTCACCACGGTGCGGCCGTCGGCGATCTACGGCGCGTTCGACCCCAACTTCACCCGCCTGCTGCGGCGCTGGCTCGCGTGGCCGATCGTGCCTGCGCCGGTGCTCGCGCGGTTGCCGTTCGTCTACGCGGCCGACGTGGCCGCGGCCGTGGCCGAGTGCCTCGTCCGCCCGGCGAGCGTCGGTCGCGCCTACAACGTGGCGGGTGCGCCGTGCTCCCCGCGCGCGCTCGCCCAGGCCTTCTACGCGGCGGGCGGCGGTCCACGGCGGCCGCTCGTGCCGGTGCCACTGCCCCTGTTCCGTCGCTTCGACAGCGCGGCCGCGGCCCGTGATCTCGGCTTCGACAACCGCCCGCTCGTCGACGGATTCCGCGACCTCCTCACGCGCGAGCGCGGAGCGGGACCATCGCGTATGCTCTAGCCCGCATGCGGAAGCTCCTCGCGCTCTCCTTCCTTCTCGGCTCGTTCGCGCTCGGCGCAGCCTGCTCAGCCCAGCGCTCCGACGAGACCCTCGACGGCGCGGTCGACTCGGGGTCCATCAACCTCGACGCGGTCGGCATCGACGCGGTGGGCGACACCAAGCTCGACCCGGACGCCGCGTGTGGCGCCGTGCGTGAGCAAGCCACGAGCAAGCCGCTCAACCTCTACGTGATGTTCGACAAGTCCTCGTCGATGGGCCCCGAGGTCACGTCGACCAAGTGGGCCGGCGCGCGCAAGGGGCTCGGCGCCTTCGTCGCCGATCCGAGCTCGACGGGGCTGCGCATCGCGCTCAATTTCTTCCCGCGCAAGGCCGACGGCACGCCGGCCTGCGACTCGGCGGTCTACATGACGCCGCGGGTGCCGTTCGACGTGCTCCCCAAGAACGGCAAGCCCCTCACCGACGCCATCGACGCCGAGCTCCCCGACGGGTTCGACACGCCGATCTACCCGGCCCTCGGCGGCGCGATCCGGCAGCTCATCGAGGAGCTCAAGACCCGGCCGGGCGAAGCGGCCGCCGTGCTGCTCGTCACCGACGGCGCCCCCGCCGGCCCGGCGGCGATGTGCGGCACGGTCAACCCCGAGGACGCGAAGGTGATCGCCGACCTCGCGGCCACCGGGGTGAGCAAGGGCATCTACACCTACGTCGTCGGGCTGCCCGGCGTGAACGTCGCGGTCGCGAACCAGATCGCGGCGGGCGGCGGCACCACCTCCGCCGTGCTCGCGACCGACCCGACCAGCGTCGAGAAGCAGTTCCAGGACGCGCTCGCGACGGTGCGCGGCAAGGCCTTGCCGTGCGAGTTCGAGCTCCCGACCAAGGTCGCCAAGGGCGAGATCTCGTACGGGCTCGTCAACGTCGAGTACAGCAAGGGCGGGGTGCCGCCTTCGACCACGATCTTCCAGACCGCCGACTGCAGCAAGGGTGGCTGGCGCTACGACGACGCGGTCAAGCCCACCAAGATCATCCTCTGCCCCTCGACCTGCGCCGAGATCAAGGCCGACCTCAAGGCCAAGATCGACATCCTCCTCGGCTGCAAGACCCAGATCAAGTGAACGGGCGGCCGCAAAGGACGAGAGGGCTCGGGAATCAGCCCAGGAACTCCGTGACCACTTTGCAGAGCTGCTCGGGTTGCTCCCACATCGGCAGGTGACCGCACCCGGGCAGCACGGCGAGGTGCGCGTGCGGGATCTTGCGGGCGAGGAGCTTGCCGTTCTCGAACGGCACCAGCGGGTCGGCGTCGCCGTGCACCACCAGCGTCTCGGCCTCGATGTGGCGCAGCACCGGGTAGCGATCGTCGCGCAGCACCGCCTGCAGCTGGTAGCGATAGGTGCGGAGCGGCGTGGGGGCTCCGAGCGCGCTCGCGACGATGGCGTCCACCGTGCGCGGGTTCTGCTCCGCGAACCCCGGCGCCGCGATCCCTGCCATGCGCGCGCGGACGATCTGCGCAGCCGGCGTGCCCGGCTCGGGGAACAGCACCTGCACGGCGCGCGGGTGCGGCCAGAACACACGCAGACCGCCGACGTGGGTGGACATCAGCACGAGCTTGTCGACCCGCCGCGGCGCCTGCGCGGCCACGCGCTGGGCGATCATGCCGCCCATCGAGATCCCGATCACGTGCGCCCGGGCCACGCCGAGCGCGTCGAGCACGCCGATCGCGTCGTCGGCGAGGTCCTGCAGCGAGAACGCGCGATCCACCCGGGCCGACCGCCCGGTGCCGCGGTTGTCGAACGCGACCACGCGGTGGTGGCGCGCGAGCGCCGCCGGGAAGGCCTCGCCCCAGTCGCTCGTGCGCCCCCCGAGGCCCATCAGGAGCAGCACCGTCGACGAACCGTCACCCCGGGAAATCCAGGCCAGATCGTGGTCGCCGACCCGGACCTTGCCCTCTCGCTCCCACCCCGCGTTCGACGGTGTAGATTCGTGCACCATGTCTCGCCTCGCCCTCGCCTTCGCGTCCATCGTCGTCGTCACCGGTTGCGGCCGCAAGCCCGCCAAGGGCCCCCAGAACGAGATGGGCATGCTCGAGGGCGGCGCGTGGACCCAGCCCGAGAAGAAGACCCAGAAGGTCGCGACCATCGTCGACGCGGGCGAGCTCTATTCGAGCATCAACCAGGGCGACTGCATCCCCTGGCCGAGCGCGCACGTGAAGCAGGCCGGGGGCGCGAGCGGGTGGGGCGGGTGGTACCCGAAGAACGGCATGAGCGGCACCGTCGTCTCGAGCTCGCCCCACTGCAGCAACCCTGGTCTCACGGTCTACATCATCGATTTCGGCGACAATCACTACGCCGCCCTCAACCAGAACGGCGTCACGATCTCCGAGGGCGGGAGCGCGCCGCCCGTCGCCGCGGCCGCGCCGACCGTTCGTATCGTCTCCGCCGGCAAGGTCTACCCGATGATCAACACCGGCGACTGCCTCACCTGGCCCGACGCCTCCTCCAAGGCGCTCGGCGGGACCAACGCGTGGGGTGGCTGGTCGCCGCAGAACGGCGACACCGGCCTCGCGATCGGCAAGAGCAAGCACTGCAGCCAGTCGGTCACCGTGGTGTTCGTGAAGATCGGCGCCAAGGTGGTGCCGATCGACGAGAAGGGCATCGTCTACGTCAGCGGCTCCACCGCCGCGGTCCCGTGGGCGGGCACGCCGGGCGTCGCCACCACCACGCCGACGGTGGGCCCTGTGTCCAAGGTCGGCGCGGGCACCGTCGACTCGGGCCGCGTGCGCCTCGTCGACGTCGGCGAGGTCTACACCAGCATCAACACCACCGACTGCCTGCAGTGGCCGGACGACGAGACCAAGAAGCTCTCCGGCTCGAGCGCGTGGGCTGGCTGGTCGCCCAAGGACGGCGACGTCGGCGTCGTCGTGTGGAAGTCCGCCCACTGCAACGGCACGACCACGGTCCTCGTCGTCCGCGTCGCCGACAAGTACTTCGTGCCGATCGGCAAGAAGGGCGTCGCGCCGGAGTGAGCCCCGCCACGGCGCTCAGGGCAGCACGACCACCGGCGCGCCCTTGTTCGCGCCACCACCGTCGCCGAGCTGCCCGAAGTCGTCCTTGCCCCAGCAGCGCACGCCACCCTTCTCGAGGCGCGCGCACGTGTGGTGGTCGCCGGCCTGGATCTCGACCGCGTCGGAGAGCCCCCCGACCGTGACCGGGTTCGCACTGTCGGCGTCGGCCCCGTCGCCGAGCTGTCCGTAGTTCCCCTGACCGAAGCACCGCACGGTGTGGTCGGCGAGCAGGGCACAGGTGTGGCCGCCGCCGAGCGCGAGCTGCACGACGCCGTTCAGGCCGCTCACCTTCGACGGCGAGGGGCGGTCCTTCTTCCCCACCTCGCCGAGCTGTCCGTGGTCGTTGCCACCCCAGCAGCTCACCGCGCCGTCGACCGTGCGCGCGCACACGTGCTGCTCGCCGACGCGCACCTCCGCGGCGACGAGGCCCGGCACGCGGGTGGGCACGCGCCGATCGCTCGTCGTGCCGTCGCCGACCTTGCCGCGCGCGTTGTCACCCCAGCACCACACCCCGCCGTCGTCCTTCACCACGCACGTGCTCCAGCCACCGAGCGCGAGCTGGCGGACGCCGCCGAGCACCTTGCCTGGCGCGAAGCGATCCTTGTCGGATCCGTCGCCGAGCTGGCCCTGCAGGTTGCCGCCCCAGCACCAGAGCTCCCCCGCGCGCAGCGCGCAGGAGTGCGCCGCGCCCACCGCGATCGCGTCGACCCGATCGAGCCCGACCACGGGCGCCGCCGAAGAGCGGTCCTCGTTGGTGCCGCCGCCGAGCTGGCCGAACGCGTTGTAGCCCCAGCACAGGGCGCTGCCGGAGGCGGTGACCGCGCACGCGTGGTAGTCGCCGATCGCGATGTGCCGCGCGCCCGGCACGAAGTCGAGGATCCGCTCTGCGCCCCCGTCTCCTCTCCCTGCTCGAGCGCGAGCGCGCGGCCGTGGCACTCGATCACGGCGCCCCTGTGCACGCACGTCTCGTCGCCGCCGACCGCGAACGGATCGGGCTCGCTCGACGCGGTCGGGCTCGTGACCTTCGGGGCGCTCGCGCCACAGCCGACGAGGCACAGGACGACCAGGGACCCGAGGCGCATGGCCATCATGGACACCTCGCCTGGCCTGGGCGGCAAGAGCGTCTGCGGCCGAGACAGCGTCTGGATTCGTGACAGGCGCCGGGGCGGCCAAGTGGCTGGAATCACACGGAGAACGAGGCGCGGGAGGCTGGCATGTCGCCTGCTGTAGTGCGGGTGTGCCGGTGCTCCGGTATCACCCAGGAGGAATCCCATGGCTCTCTCGTCGATGCTCCGTTGGTCGTTCGTCGTCTCGGTCGGTCTCGCCTCGCTCGCGGGTTGCAGCGGCCCGGCGGCGCCGACGGAGAGTGGTGGGGTCGCCGTCGAGGGTTCGTCCGTCGAGGTGACCGCCGCGAAGCCGGTCGCCGCGACCGCCGACGCGAAGTTCAGCCGCTGGCTCGTGAGCCCGAGCGGCAAGGTGCGTGGCATGCTGCTCGAGGACGGCGCGATCGTCCACGTGAAGGGCAAGGACCTCGACACCACCAAGCTCACGGCGGGCGACGCGATCCACATCGACGGCCTCGCCATCGAGAAGGACGCGCGCAAGGTCTACATGTTCGCCGGCGTCACCAAGGGCACCGACGAGATCGTCAAGAAGCCCGAGCATGCCTCGAAGATGATGGGCAAGGAGGGCTTCGGGGGGTGGAAGAAGCACCACGAGAAGGCCGCCGACGGCGCGCAGAAGCCCGAGGGCCTGCCTGGCGCCGCCGAGAAGAAGCACTTCGGCAAGAAGCACGACGGCTGGAAGAAGCACCACGAGGAGGACCTCAGCAAGCTCGAGACCATCTCGGCCGAGGGCACCATCGCGGACATCCTCCCGGCGCGTCACGGCCAGACGCTCCTCCTCTCCGACGGCTCGCTCGCCTACCTGAAGCACGACGCGAAGCTCGACGTGAAGAAGGGCGACACCGTGAAGCTCACCGGCAAGGGCGGGACCTACCCGGCGGGCAAGGCGCTCTTCGTGAAGACGGCGGTCCTCTCGAGCGGCACCGTCGAGCTGTGAGCTGACCGCAGGGTCGGAGCGGGGGCGTGGCGACAGCTGCGCCCCCGTTCTCGCGTCACCCGTTCACTTGATCCGCGTCGCGCAGCCGAAGGCGATGTCGACCTTGCCGGTCTTGTCGGCGCTGACCGCGGTGCACGAGCTCGTGCAGAGGTAGATCTTCGTCGGCTTGACCGGGTCGTCGTAGTACCAGCCGCCCGCCGCGGTGCAGCCGTCCTTGCCGGTGGGTACGTACACGAGCGTGTCCTTCTTGCCGCTGCCGCTCGTGTACTCGACGTTGACCTTGCCCGGATCGATCGTGGCGCCGTCGGGAGGGGCGGGGATCGAGAAGATGCAGGGGATCTTCTCCGCGACGGCGACGGTCGCGGTGAGCGTCTTGAACAGCGTGGTCCAGTCGGCCGTGCAGATGGAGAACTTCAGGCCTCCAGTCGCGTCGGCGAGCTTGTAGTACTGCACCCCCGGCGCGGCTGCGCCCTCCGGTGGAAAGCCGCTCGTCTGACAAGCGCCGGTCGGGTTGGTGAACGTGGGGGCCACCTTCTCGGACGCGATGGCGTGCGTCTTGAACCCGTGGCCCAGCAACCCGGCCCACTGCTTGTAGAACTCCTCCGCCGTGAGGGGCTCGCTCTCGTCGTCGGTGACTGCGATCAGGTGGGTGACGGCGAGCGGGCGCAGGAAGCTCTTGTACTTGGGGAACTCCTCGATCACGGCCTTGAGCGGGTCGTGGGAGGCGACGTCGCGATCGACGAGCAGGTAGCTCGGGCTGCCGCCGAGGGGCGGCGGCACCTTCACGAACGCCGACGAGGTGATCATGACCACGTGGTAGTCGATGCCGGCCTTGGCCATCGCCGTCGAGAAGGCGTTGAGGTTGTCCTGCACGCGCTTGGCCTCGTTGTCCATCGAGCCCGAGCTGTCGACGACCCACACGAGGTCCACCGGCGCGACGGAGGGCTCGGCCTTCTTGCTGATCGCGGCGCAGGAGCCGGTGTCGTCACCGGGCGCGCCGAGGTCGACGCCGTCGTCCGCGCCACCGCTCCCGGAGTCCGAGACCCCGAGGTCGAGTCCTCCATCGGAGAGCACGCGGATGTCCTCCTTGGCGGGAGAGCAACCGAACGACAGGAGGGCGACGAGAAGCCAACTGCGCGGCGACATACCGGCAAGCGTACTGGGATCGCGCGGCTCGTCAGCTGTCTCGCCGGCGTGACGCTCTGCTGCGACGTGTCAGGCGGTCTTGCGGCGGGCGGGCCCCGCGATCTCGCGGAGGTCCGGATCGACGATGCGGTTCCGATCGTCGACGAGCACCACGGTGGGCTGCCACCCGGCGGCGTCGGCCGCGTCGACCTCGGCGAAGGTCGCGATGATGACCTTGTCCTTCGGCTCGACGAGGTGCGCGGCAGCGCCGTTGATGCAGACGATGCCGGAGTGGTCGTCGCCGCGGATCGCGTAGGTGGTGAGCCGGGTGCCGCGGGTGACGTTCCACACGTGCACCGCCTCGTGCTCCAGGATCTTCGCGGCGTCCATCAGCTCGCCGCTGATGGTGACGCTGCCCTCGTAGTCGAGGTCGGCGTGGGTGACGGTCGCGCGGTGGATCTTGGACTTGAACAGGTGCAGTCGGGTCGACATCAGGCCTCCGGTCCTGGCCGTCGGGGTCCAGGCCTGCGCGGAGGTTGGGCGGGGGTCGGGGCCGGGTCAACCCCGGCTGCCGTCAGCCGAGGCGCTCGAGCACCGCGATCACGTGCTCGGGGGATTTTTCCGCGATCTTGCGCAGCAGATCGGCCGACAGGAGCGCGAGGGTCGAGCCGGCCTTGGCGACCACGGTCGTGGCGGGGGAGATGGCGTGCATCGCGTCGCGGACGCCCACGAACCGGTCGACGCCCACCGTCGCGATGGGGGGCTTCTTGCCGGGCTTGCCGTCGTGCACCACGAGCTCGCCCTTGGTCACGAGGCAAGCGACCTTGGGCGGCTCGTCGGCCGCGATGATCACCGTGTCGGCTTCGACGTGCTCGATCTTCTGGATGCACCCGAGCAGCTCGTCGCGCACCAGCACCTCGAGCTGCGAGAGCGTCTCGTGCATCGAGAAGAACGAGTCGATCCCGTGGAGCTGCTTGGTGGCCGCGATGCGGTGCCGCAGGTCCTCGTTCTCCTTCATGAACTTCTTGAGCGACGAGGCCTCGATGGCCCACACCTCGCTCGGCCGCTCCGCGCGGAGGGTGGCGGTGCACCGCGGGTCGTCGTCGACGAGCACGCTCGACTCGCCGAGGAGCCAGCCCGGGAAGCAGCAGCGCACGAGGCGCGAGGTCTTGCCGTCGCCGTTCTGCAGCCACACGCCGACGAGCCCGCTCTTGATGACGAACACCGTGCGCGAAGGCTCGCCCTCGCGGACCAGGGCCTTGCCTTGCTCGAGCTTGTGCAAGACCTTGTGATCGCCGAGCCAGTCCTCGTTGTCACGACCGACGCCGTAGAGCTGGGGGCACTCGTAGATCGTGCCGATGGGGCGCATGCGCTCGCGGCTGTCGTCGAGCAGGCGCCGGATGGGCGAGGCCTGGAAGCTCTCCGCGCCCATGATCTCGACCGAGAGCGACGACAGCTTCTCGAGGGTCACGAGGTCGAAGCGGTCGGCGAACTCGCGCGCCGCCGCCTCGAGGTGCTGCACCGCGAGCGCCGGGTTGCCGAGCTTGCGCTCCACGACGGCCATCCAGACCAGCACCGCGCCGCGGCGGTCGGGCGCCGCGAGCAGACGCGGCATGATGAGGCGGGCCTTCTCCAGCGATTCGTTGTCGCCCTTGCCCACGAGGAGCTGCGCGCGCGCGTAGAGCGCCTTGTCGTCCAGCGCGGCGGTCGAAGGGGGGGCCTCCTCCTCCTCGTCGGCGCCGAGGTCGCCGAGCAGGCCGCTCAGCTCGGAGTCCGGACTCGCGAACGGGTCGTCGCCCACCGCGGGGGTCTCGATGGGGCGTCGCGCGGCCTCGAGGATCTTGTCGACGTCCAGCGGGTTGGCCATCGCCCCGTGCTCGTCCACCTCGAGATCGACCACGAAGACGTCGCCGGTGGAGGCCGGGATCACCACGGAGATGAGCCAGATGCCCCCCGCCGCGCGGCGCACGAGTCGCGCGTCGCGCGCGACGACGAACCCGCCCCACTCGGCGAACAGGTGGGTGCCGACAGCCGACAACACTTCTTCGCGCGTCACGCGGTCGAGGATAGGGCCGAGACTGGTGAAAGGACAAACTCGCTACGCGGACCGGGAGCGGGCGCGGGCTCGGCGGCCCGGTCAGGCCTTCTTGGCCTTCTTCTTGTCGCCCTTGCCGGGCTTGTCGCTCGCCGTGGTGTGGGCGACGGCCAGCATCTCCTCGGCGGCGCGTCGCGTCGTGTCGGTCAGCTTGGAGCCCCCCATCATGCGGGCCAGCTCCTCCACCCGCTCCTCGGCCTCGAGCCGCCGCACCACGCTGACCGTCCGGCCCTTCTGCTCGCGCTTCTCGACGTGGAAGTGCACGTCGGCGAAGGCGGCGATCTGGGGCAGGTGGGTGATGCACAGCACCTGGTGGTGGCGCGCGACCTCGGCGATCTTGCGGCCGATGGCCTCGGCCACTGCGCCGCCCACGCCGGCGTCGACCTCGTCGAAGACGTAGAGCCCCGCGTGCGCGTCCTTGCTCGCGAGCACGCGCTTGACCGCGAGGAGCGCCCGGGAGAGCTCGCCGCCGGACGCGATGCGACGCAGCGGACGCGGATCCTCGCCCGGGTTGGGCGCGATCAGCAGCTCGACCTTGTCGATGCCGGTCCGCCCGAGGCGCGCGCGCGCATCCGGAGCGGCCTCGATCACGAGGCCCTCGTCACCGTCGGGCGCCGCGACGGTGGCGACCTCGACGACGATGCGGGCCTTGCCCATCGAGAGGCTTCCGAGCTCCTGGGCGATCGCGTCCCCGAGCGCCGCGGCGGCCTCCCGCCTCGCCTTCGAGAGCGCGCGGGCGAGCGTGGTGGCGGTCCCGATCAGGGCGGCGCGCTCGCGCTCGTGCTGGGCCATCTTGGAGTCGCCGGCATCGAGGGTGGCGAGCTCGGCCGCGAGCGCGGCGCGGAACGCGAGCAGCTCGGTGGTGGTGGGCCCGTGCTTGCGCAGGAGGCGGGAGAGCTCGTAGAGGCGCTCCTCCACCTCGGAGAGGCGGTTCGGATCCTGGTCGACGGACTCGGCGTAGCGGCCGAGCGCGTGCGCGACGTCCCTGAGCTCGGTGGCGGCGGACTCCACCTGGCGGACCAGCGGCGCGAGGCGCTCGTCGAGCGTGGCCGCGTGGGAGAGCTCGGCGATCGTGCGCCCCACGGTGTCGAGGACGCTGCCCTCGCTGCTCTCGAGGCGCGCCTCGGCGGCGCTGGTCACCTCGGCGAGCTTGGTGCCGTGCCGCAGGCGCCCGCGCTCGGCCTCGAGCGCCGCCTCCTCGCCGAGCTCCGGGCCGAGCTTCTCGATCTCGGCCAGCTGGAAGCGCAGGAAGTCCTCGCGCGCGCGGAGGGCGTCGAGGCGGCCCTGCTCCTCGCGCCGGGCCCGTTCGAGGCTCGCGAGCTGCTCCACCACGGCGCCGAGGGCCTCGCGGTCCGCGTCGAGCCCCGCATACGCGTCGAGCAGGCCGGCGTGCGAGGCCGGGTCGCAGAGGGTCTGGCTCTCGTGCTGCGAGGCGATGTCGCAGAGGCCGCGGGTGAGCTCGGCGAGCAGCGCCACCGGCACGAGGCGCCCGTTGACGAAGGCCTTGGAGCGGCCCGCGCTCGAGACCACCCGCCGCACGAGCAGGCGACCCTCGTCGCCGACCTCGGCGAGGCCGGCGTCCTCGAGGGCCCGGCGCAGCGCGGGCAACGCGCCCACGTCGAACGAGGCCTCGACCTCCGCCGACTCGCACCCGGTGCGCACGACCTCGGGGCGGGCGCGGCCCCCGAGCACGAGCGCGAGCGCGTCGACGAGGATCGACTTGCCCGCGCCGGTCTCGCCGGAGAGGACCGAGAGGCCCTTGCCGAGCTCGATCGCGAGGCCGTCGATGAGGACGAAGTCGCGGACGCGGAGCTCCTCGAGCAAGGGGGCCTCCTCAGCGGCTCGCGGCCTCGCGGGCGCGCTGCTGGGCGACCGCGACGACCTTCACGAACAGCCCACGCAAGAAGGGGATCTCGCTCGGCCGATCGCTGACCACGCCAGCGCGCTTGACCGCGTCGGCCACCAGCAGCGCGTCGACCGCCTTCTCGAGCGAGCCCGCGGCGTGCAGCGAGAGGGCGCCGTCGCGCAGGCGCGTGAAATAGAGGCGCTTGCGCGCGTCGTCGAAGTAGGCGTCGGTGGCCTCGTCGATCGCGGTGTTGACCGCGGTGTCGATCTCCTTCTGCTGCTCGTCGGTCGGGGGCGCCTCGGGGTTGATGCCGACGATGCCCTGGACCTTCTCGTTGATCGACTCGAGCAGCGCGACGGCGACCGGGTCGTCGGGGAGCCACGAGGCGAACTCGGGCTCGTCGTGCAGGCGCAACGAGGTGTCGAGGCGCGCCTTCGCCGCGTCGTCGACCGGGAGCGACAGGCCGAGGGCGTCGATGGGGTGGTTCGGCGTGAGGTCGCCGACGAGCAGATCGCTCGCCGCGTCGAGGCCCATCGGCAGGACCTGCTTGCCGGCGACCGACTGCGCCCGGGCGTCGGCGATGCGCGCGCGCGCCCAGGCCAGCGGGACCTCCATCGGTGCCCGGCCCGCCCGCGCGAGCCACGCCTGCCAGATCTGCCGCAGGTTGCCGGCGGTGGGGGTGCCGCGCTCCAGCTTGACGATGCCGACGCGGTCCATGGTGGTGACCTCGACCACGTCGGTCGAGCCGGTGCTGTTGATCTTGGCGATCCACCAGATCTGCGCGCCGCGACCGTCGGGGAACAGGGCCCGCGCCTCGACCGACGCCTTGGGGGCGGAGATGGCCTGGGTGACGTGGCCAGCCTCGGGGATCGTCACGCCGCGCGACTTGAGGATGCCGAGCCCCCGGCGCGCGGCCTTGCGCAAGGCTGCCGGCGCCTCGTCCACGCGCGCGACCGCGGCGACGGCGCCGGCGTTCTTGGCGTCGATCCAGGCCGTCACGAGCGCCTCCTGGTCGGCGGCGGAGAGCGCCGCGGCGAGCGAGAGCGCCTGCTCCGCCGGGGCGGCGACGAGCGAGGCATCGAGCGAGGAAACGGCGGCGGATTTCTTGGACATGGGCTCCTCGGATCAGGCGAGCGCGACGAGGTCGATCTCGACCTTCGCGCCGCGGGGCAGGGCGGCGACCTGCACGGTCGCGCGGGCGGGCGGCGCGCTCGGGAAGCGCTCGCCGTAGATGGCGTTGACCTTGGCGAAGTCGCCGAGATCGATGAGGTAGATGGTGGCGCGGACGACCTTGTCGAAGGACGTGCCGGCGGCGGTGAGCACCGCGCCGAGGTTCTCCATGACCCGCCGGGTCTGCACCTCGATGTCGCCCTCGACGAGCTGCCCTGTCGCAGGATCGAGCGGGATCTGGCCGCTCAGGAACACGAGGCCGGCGGCCTTGACCGCCTGGCTGTAGGGGCCGATCGCGGCGGGCGCCGCGGGGGTCGAGACGATCTCCTTGGACGCCATGGTGGCAGCGGCGCTAGCAAGGCGTGTCGCGAGCGTCGAGGTCGGAGAAGAATCCGGCAGGGACCGCCGCTTCCTGCCGGCGCCATTAACTGGATCGCCGGCCTGGCCGTAGGGGTCCTTCATGCTTCGACTGCGCCCCACCGCGCTCGCCCTGCTCTTCGGTGTCTCGGCCTGTGGCCTGGCTGCGTGCGGGGGCGGGAGCGGGAGCACCGACGAGCCGGGGCTGGACGCGGGGGACGAGGCCGCGCTCGACGGCGGCGAAGACAGCGATGCGGGGGTCGACACGGGCTCCCCCGCGGACGCGAGCGAGGTCGGGGACGACACCGGCGCCGACACTGGCGCCGACCTGGGCACCGACACCGGGGCCGAGACCAGCGACGACGGTGGCACGGGGACCGACACGGGGAGCACCGACTCCGGCAGCACCGACTCGGACGACTCGGGCGGCAGCACCGACACGGGCGCCAGCGACACGGGCGTGACCGACGCCACGGGCGACACGGGCGCGGGCGACACGAGTCCGGCGGACACGGGGACCGACACCGGACCCGATCCGTGCGGCGCGCTCGCGTGCACGCTCGACAGCGACGGCGACGGGATCCCGGACAGCGTGGAGGGGCGTTGCAGCGCCACGCCGGTCGACACCGACGGCGACGGCACGCCCGACTACCTCGACACCGACAGCGACAACGACGGTATCCCGGACAAGGTCGAGTGGGCGGCGGCGGGGTGCGATCCCACGGCCGCGCTCAACGACGCCGATGGCGACGGCATCCCGAACTTCCGCGACCTCGACAGCGACGGCAACGGGCTGCCCGACAAGGACGAGGCCTGCCCGCCGGTCGGGATGCCCGGCCGTCCAGTCGGGTGCAGCGGCGCCACGCCCTCCGACTTCGACGGCGACGGGGTGCCCGATTTCCTCGACCCCGACAACGACCACGACTCCGCCTCGACCGACAAGACGGTGGGCCTCGACGACAAGTTCGAGCTGACCAACGCGGCGGGCACGTACGTGGGTCTGATCGACACCGACGGCGACGGGGTGCCCGATCTCTGGGACCGCGACGCGGACGGCGACGGGATCTTCGATCTGGAAGACGGTCTCGGCGACCCGGACAAGGACGGCAAGCGCAACTTCCAGGACGTGGACAGCGACGGCGACGGGGTGGGCGACAAGTGCGAGGGCACGGTCGACACGGACGGCGACGGCAAGGCGGACTACGTCGACATCGACAGCGACGGCGACCTGTTGCTCGACAAGGACGAGGACAAGAACGGCAACTGCGTCGTGGACACGACGGAGACGAGCCGCATCAAGAAGGACACGGACGGCGACGGCATCGACGACCTGATCGAGACCACGCTGATCGGCGTGGCGGGCGCGAAGGATCCGGCGCTCACGCCGGCCAAGGCGGGCAAGTTCTACTTCGTCGTGCCCTACTCGTTCGATGGCTCGGCCAAGCCCACGCCCACGAGCTCGCCCCTCGCCCTCTCGACCGCCCTCAACAAGGGCGACGTCGGCTTCGTGATCGACCGCTCCGGCTCGATGGCCGGCGAGATCGGAAACCTCAAGGCGAGCCTCTCGACCACCATCATCCCGAACCTCAAGACGCGCATCCCGGACCTCGCGGTCGGTGTCTCGGCGTTCGTGGAGTACCCGGTCGACCCGCACACGAGCTCCGGCGATTTCTCGGTGGTGCGGCCCTACTACTACATCAACGGCACCAACGGGTTCGTCACCACGGTGACGGCGAACTCCCAGGCGGCGGTGAACTCGCTCACCACCCAGGGCAACCTCGACTGGCCCGAGTCCGACGTGCCCGCCATGTACAAGGCGCTGACCGGTGCGGCGCTCCCGTGGCCGGGCACGGTCGGCACGACCGATCCGACCCCCAACGCCCGTACCGCGGACGCGCCGCCGACGGGCACCTTCGGCGCGCTGCACTTCCGCGCCGACGCCCTCACGGTGCTGGTGAACATCACCGACGCCCCGATGCACAACGGCAAGCGCGCCCTAAATAAGGCGCCGACCGGCGTGAGCGGCGACTACGACACGACGCTCCGCTACTCCTACGCCAGCACGATTCCCGGGGCGCCCGACGTCGACCAGGTGATCAGCGAGCTCAACAAGATCGGCGGCAAGTTCATCTGTTCAGCATCGCGGCCGACGGCACGGGGCTCAGCACCTCGATCGTCGACGGCGTGATCGCCATGCTCAACACCATCAAGTTCGACGTCTACGTGGAGGCCTACAACGACGCCGCCGAGACGACCGACGTGGTGACCAACTTCGTCGAGAAGGTCGATCCGCAGCCCACGGGTGGTACCGATCCGGTGAGCGGCGCCACCTGCGAGGTGTTCTCCGCGACGGTGCTCGCCGACAAGCGCAAGACCCCGAAGGCGGTGCTCGGCGCGGGCGACATCAAGGAGACGATCACCGGCCTCAACCCCGGCAAGTTCTACTGCTACAGCGTGGTGCCCAAGGCCAACACCGTGATCGCGGCCACGAGCAGCGTGCAGACGTTCAAGGCCTGGCTGCGTGTGTGGGCCGAGAAGCCCGGCAGCTCGCTGGTCCTCGGCTCGGACCGCGAGGTGCTGTTCATCGTGCCGCCGCTCGTGAACTGACCGCTCGGGCGCGCGCAGGGGCTGGGTGCTCGTCGGGCGAGAGGAGCCCGTGGCGGCGCCAACCCACGCGCGCGAGCCAGGTGTGGGGTGCGGCGACCGGCGCCCCCGCGAGCGGCGAAGCTGCCCGGTCTCGAAAGCCGTCGCAGTAGAGCGCGGACGAGCACGGGTCCAGCCGCGTGGGCACGCGGAGCTGGTGCTTCTTGAAGTTGAAGAGCACGTACGCGAGCGCGAACCGCACCTCGCGCGGCGTGCGCAGGGGGCGGGTGTGGTACCGGTCGTCGAGCACGCGCCCCCGGCGACCGCAGCTACGGTTGACTGCGCGGGCGAGGCGAATGCCGAGCGAGCGCGCCCCCTTGCGCAGCGAGGCAGAATCGTTCGCCTCCACGAGGAGATGTACGTGGTTGTCCTGCACCGAGAAGTGCAGAACACGGAACGCGGCGCCTTGCGCGGCGCGTAGGGCCGCGACGACCGTCGGGAAGGTATCCATCGAGCGGAGCGAGGGGAGCCCCGCCACGCACCGGAGGGTGAGGTGCACCGGCGCCCAGCTCGCGTGGGACGGTCGAGGGCGGTGGGGGACGAGCGGCCGCGCCGCCACGCGCGGGCGGCCGGCGCCCGCACGACGTCCACCCCAGCCGCGGGTGCGGAGGAGCTCGAGCTGGCGGGACAGCGGTTTCACTTGAATGAGCGTAACTATGCGACCGAAGGCGTCAAGGGCCCGCGACACGACACGGACCAGAGGGTAAGGGGGTGTTCGGTCGTGTCGGCCCTGGGCGTCACTCCGCGCTCGACGCAACCAGGTACGTGTCGCCACTCGTACTCGTGATCGTGACGCTGCTGCCGGCCAGTGGCCCGATCCGCGCGATGCCTGCGCCCGTCCAGACGACCGTCACCTCCGCATGGCCGGCTGCGGCGTCGACCACCGGCGTGCATGCGCGCAGATGGGCCCACGGCAGCACGCTGTCGCGTTGCCCCAGGAGCGTACCTCCCGCCGGGTCGACCAGCCGCGCGAAGGCCAGCGCGACCAGCATCGGCGTCGGCTGTCCGGTCGCCCGCTCGAGCGCGAGGGGGCCCTCGTTCATCGCCACGGCCAGCGAGCGATGGATGCGTGAGCCGCGCCACTCGTGCAGGAACGCGGGGAGCAAGAGCGACATCCCGTACGGATGCGCGGCGAACGTCGGTCGATCACCGGAGAGCTCCGAACAAACCGTGTCGAGCAGGTCGTCGGACGGCGCCGCACCGATCACCCGCGCCAGCTGCGCCTGGCCCTCCACGAGGAACTCCGGGGCGTGGAGCTCGTGCGGAACCTGGCTTCCTGCGTGCTGCACGAGGTGCGCCGTCTCGTGGAGGATGGCCCGCGGGTAGAAGGTGTCCACGAGGAACGGGCGCGAGGCGTCCCCCGCAGGCTTCGCCGAGGGGGCCCACACCGTGATCACATCACCCCGGGGCGCGCAGCTCCCGAGCAGGTGGCAGACCGCCGTGAACGCCTGGCCGTCGGGCGCGCGCGCATCCAGGCGGGCCCACTCCTCGCTCGAGAAGCTCGGCTCGCCCCCGTCCTCGTCGTAGTAGGCGAAGTGCGCACCGACGAACGCGAGGTGGCCCGGCACCTTGGTCCATGTCTTCAGCTTCCGGTCGTGGAGCTCGAAGACCTTGGCGTTCGAGGGAGGCTTGTCCGCGGGAGCCGGGAGTTCGAAGGGCCGAGGGTCGAGCTCGCGTCCAGGTAACGGCCGGAGCGGTACTGCGCGCTTCGAGAGGGGCGTGCGACGAAGCGTGACGCGCGCGCTCGCGGCGCCCGTGGCCACGAAGAGCAGTGTCTCTCGGCGAGAGGAGAGCGCGATCTCGACCTGTCCCTCGACGAAGTCGCTCGGCCCGATCCAGCCGTTCCTCGCGAGCGCGACACGCTCCACGGTCGGCACCGCTGGAGGGCCGTGGCAACGCAGCACGAGGGCCGCGGCGACGACCCCCCCTCCTCTCCTCACCGAGGCGTCCCACCCGTCTGCGCCCACGAGAGCCGCGGGGTGTCGCCGACGTCCGGCGTCCAGTCGACCAGGACGCCGTGCTCGTCGAAGACGTAGACCGCGGGGCCCGAGGGGAACGCGAACAGGCTGGCGCGCGGACCGCGACACACCAGCGAGCGGGTCTTGTCGTGGTCGATCGCGAGGAGCTCCTGGCCCGCGCCCTTGCAGCCGCCCAGCGCAGCGAGGGTGTTGGCGTGCGGCGCGAGCGCCGCGTACGCACGCCACTTGTAGACGACGTGGCCCACGAACAGCACGACGCCGAGGCCGACGAGGGGCAACCAGTCCTTGGCCTTCACCACGCCCTCACATCTTCGTCGGGTCGAGCTTGCCGTCCGGGGTGAGGCCCGCCTTCTTCATGATCTCCTCCTGCGTGGTGCCGAGCGGCACGGGGGGCTTCGCGTCGACGCGGTCGACCACCAGCTTGGTCTCCGCGCCGGTGGCGTGGATCTCGACGCGCAGCCAGTGGTCGTCCTTGGCGCCCTTCACGAACGCCTTGGGGAACACCGTGCCGCCGGGGCCGACCAGGGCCTCACCCGCGTTCGCGTGCCGGCGCACGAAGTTCGCGAGCGCCTCGGCCGTGGCGGGCACCGTCGCCGTGATGCTCTGCCCGAAGCGCGCGTCGATGCGGGTGCCACGCGGCAAGGGCAGGTCGAACGCGCGCTCGACCCCCGGAGCGATCTCCGTCTCGGCCAGCCGGTCCGGCGGGGGCTTGTCGCTCGTACCCCCGGCCTCGCGCTCGGGAGGGCGACGGCAGCCGACGGTGAGCAGGAGCAGCCCCGCGACGAGCGCGGGCGAGCGAGGCGGGACCATGGGACCGGCCGAGTCTACGCCGATCTACTCCACGACGTTGGCCCACGACTCGAGGCGCGCGGTGGGCTGCGGCGGCTTGAGCTTGCGGGTGAAGGTGTTGGTCTTCGAGCCCGTCGCGGCGGTGCCCTTCGGGCCGGTCTGGGCGACGATCTGGAAATCGCCCTGGTTGATCGACGAGAGGGTCATGTGCGAGCTCGTGTCCCCGAAGTAGGGGTCGGTGCCGAGCGCGGTCGACGAGGTGCTCACGCACGAGGGGCGCTGGGTGATGCCGGCGCCGAACACGATGGTGCCCGGGTCGAGCGGGAAGCAGCGGAAGAAGCTGTCGTAGCCCACGCGCGCGTCCTGGTTGTTGTAGACGGGGTGGGTCGGCTCGGGGCACGGCTTGGCGGCCGCGGTGGTGTCGGCCGTGTCGGCCTTGAGGAAGCGCGCGAGCGGCACCGGGGTGCCGTCGACGCCGTACTGCCCCGGCTCGGCCTCCACGTAGTCGACGCCGAACAGCGAGCCTTGCCCGTCGAGGCAGGCCGCGCCGCTCGCGACGCCCGGCGAGAAGGTGGAGAAGTAGAGGACGCCGTTGAACAGCGAGAGCGGACCGGTCGGCGTGATGCCGTTCGGGAGGCGCAGGTGCCAGTTCACCTTGGTGGTGTAGGTGCGGGTTCCCGACGAGACCGTGGTGCGCTCGGTGAGCGAGTACACGTGGTTGAGGTTGGTGCCCGAGAAGTTGTTCTGATCGCCCGTCGCGTAGTTGACGACCACGTCCCCGAACCGATCGACGCTCACGACCGGCAGCGTGGAGATCGGGCCCCACTTGGCCTGGTCGGTGTTGGCGACGTCCCCGGGGAAATAGGGGTCGTGGAAGAGAGAGAACGTCCACTGCTGGGGGTCGGTCGCCGAGAAGTCGGCGCGCCAGAGCCCGCCGTCGATGTCGCCGACGAACGCGCGGGTGGTCACGGCGCCGACGCCGGCCGGGTAGAGGGCGACCGCGCCGGTGAGCGGCGAGTCGATGCCGGCGTAGACCGGGGTGAGCGACGACTGCACGACGTAGGCGCGGCCCGCCGCGATGATCTGGGCGGCGGCGCCGGTCGGCTCCGGCGGGCGGGCCGGGATCGAGCCGGTCTTGCCGAGCGGGTCGTTGCGGAACGAGCGCAGGATCTTCCCGTCGTAGAGGCGCACCACGGTGAGGCTGTTGCCGGGGCCGGTCCAGCAGCGGACCTTGTTGCGCGGCGTGGTGAAGGTGTCCGCCGAGACCGGCGGGGTGTTCCACCGGTCGCAGAGGCCCGTGTTGAAGATCGTGCCCTCGCCACCGGGGAGGATCGCGACCGGGGTCTCGGCGCTGACCGCGCTGTCCTTGTCGGTGTAGTAGACCGTGCCGATCGAGGGCTGGCCCGGGTGCTCGCCGAACAGCTCGGCGCCCACGTTGGTGTTGGTCACCTGCCACATGAACTGCGGGCTCGCCGGGTCGGTCACGTCGAGCGCATAGAACCCGTGACCGGTGCTGAGCGCCGAGACCGCCACCGTGCGCCAGTTGGCCACGCCGCCGCGGGCGTTGGCCTTGGTGCGGCCCCAGAGGGTCGAGCCCGTGCCGAAGGCCACGTCCTTGACGATCGAGGGCGCGTCGTTGAGCAGCGCGTGGGCGCCGCCGTACTGCTTGCCGATGTGGGGGAGCACCGCCGGCGGCAAGAACGACCACAGCTCGAAGTTGGCGTCGGAGTCGGTCGTCACGTTGGACTTGAACGCGTGCAGCAGGCCGTCGTTGGTCGACACCAGCATGAACGGCTGGCGCGCCGCCCAGGTGGCCCGGAACGCGGTGTACGACTCGTCGCGGATGAGCGCCGAGGGCGGGGTCACCGAGGTGGGGGTCGCGTGGTAGATGTCGGCGAGCTCGTTGCCCACGCGGTCGAGCCAGGTGGACTTGGGCTGGGGCAGGCCGAGGGCGAAGTTGAGGTACTTCTGCTTGCACTCGTCGGGCAGCGTGGTGTCCGAACAGCTCGTCGAGGTGAGGCCGAGCGCCGCGTAGGGCACGGCCGACACGAACGACGCATCGTTGGCGCTGATGAGCGTGCCGGTGCGGAGCTGCACGCCGTCGAAGTCCGAGACCGTGAGGCGCGGCCGCAGCGAGTCGCCCGACGGAGTGACCGGCGAGGCGGTCTGCCCGTTCCAGGTGAAGAACTTCCGCGTGGCCTGCTTGTTGAGGTTGTTGGCGAAGTCGTCGCCCAGCGACGCATCGATCGGCTGCTGCACGGGCGTCATCACGCCGGAGACGTTCTGGCAGCTCCACCGGACGCGCTCGAGGATGCCCTGCCACGGCCCGAAGGCGTTCACCTTGAACGAGGAGCGGAACTCCGACTGGCCGCCGGAGCTGTACGAGGCGCCGGTGAACACCGGCAGCGTGCGCGACGTGGAGACCGAGGCCGTCGCGTCGGCCATGGCCTTCATCAGCGCGGCGCGGAGGGTGTCGGCGTCGCTCGCGAACACGGCGCGGTTCGAGCCACCGTTGTAGGCGATCTCGTGGAGGCTGCAGCACGGCTTCTTCGGGTCGGTGTCCGCCATCGTGCTGCAGACGCCCGAGGCCGGGTCGACCGTGGAGCAGTCCACCGGCGCGCCGGCGTCGTCGGAGACCGCGAAGCCGACGACGAACGTGGTGACCGGCTTCTTGCCGGTCGGGGGGTGGGAGAGATCCCACGCCACGTCCTGGGCCCGCTTGGACGGGCAGCACCCGCTCGAGCCGGTGGTGGCGCACGCCGGGTAGACCGAGGCCGCCTTCGGGTCGGCGCTGTTCTCACAGGCCTTGCGCAGATCGGAGTTGGGGAAGCCGTCGGTGATGAGGATGATGAACGTGCCGCGGCAGTCGTTGTTGGCGTCCGAGGTCGGGCCCTGCGGATCGTTCCACAGATACTCCTTGGCGTCGGCGAGCATGGGGCCGATCGGGGTCGCGCCGTACGGTCGCAGCGCCATCATCGCGTAGCGGATGCGATCGTTGACCGCGCGGAGGGCGGTGGTGGTGTCGGTCGCCGCGAACGGCACGAGCGGCCCCTCCCACGGGGGCGCCGACGGGTTGCGCGCGCCGAGCTCGAACTCGTGCGTCGAGAGCGAGACCGGGTCGATCGCGCACCCGAGCGGCCAGCCATAGGCCGGCGTGGAGCCGGTGCCCGTGGCCCACCCGGGGAAATAGCTCCACTGGCCGTTCATGCCGGCGACGGCGTTGTGCGTGGTGCCGGTCCACCCGGTGTCCTTCGCGGTGGCGCTGTCGAACGTCATCAGCGCGAAGCGCGCCTGGTCACGGAACGTGTCCAGGAGCCCGAGGCCGTCGGTCTTGAAGTCGGTCGGCAGGCAGGTGCCGGGCGCGCCCAGGGTCGTGCCCGTGATCTTGCGGAAGCCGAAGTCGCCGACGCCCCAGGTGTTCCAGTCGTCGGGCCAGCTCTTGGCGGTGTTGAGCGTGGGCGCGCCGATGGTGCAGCCGTTCGAGAGCGGGCGGTAGTGCTGGAGGTAGTAGTCCTTGTCGTAGGGCGCCGTGCCGCCGAGGCCGTACTCGTTGATGAAGTCGGTGGAGTTCCGGGCGACCCCGAGCATCTGGTAGCCCTGGATCGAGCCACCGAGCACCTCGAGCGCCTGCACCCAGCGGTTCTTCTCGGTCGACAGGCTCCCGGCGGCGACCGCGGGCAGCGACGCGTTCGGGTTGCGCTCCATCGAGCCCGAGGTGTCGAGCAGGATGAGCACGTTGGGCAGCGGCGGGGTGACGTCGGACTGCGCGTGCGCGCGGCCGTTCGCCGAGACGAGGGCGGCGACGGTCGCCGCGCCGAGGAGGCCCTTCAGCGGGAGGTTTCGGCCGTGCGTCGTGGTGAAGTGCTTCATGGCGACGCTCACTTGGTGATGGGGCCGACGACGACGTGGCCGCGACCGGTGACGAACAGTGCGTTGAGGCCCTCACCGAGGGACCAGTCGACGGTGCCGTTCAGGTTGTCGTCACGGAACACCACCCCGGTGGAGGTGACGGCGAAGTCGACGAAGTCGACGCCGACGGGGGCGTTGGTGTCGTCCTGGAAGCCGGGGACCAGGCGGGTGACCTTGTAGGCGTCGGTGATCTCGGCGACGAAGCCGCCGCCGGTGCTCGTGATGCCGAACGTGCCCGGGGTGCCACTGGCCGGGATCGCCGGCACGATCAGCTTCTCGCTGGTCATGCCGAGGCGGTTCTCCACGTCCTTCGGGTACACGTGGTAGCAAGGCGCCGGCGTCATCGCGAGGCCGTTGTTGGCCTTGCAGGTCTCGGTGCCGGTCACCACCATCTTCAGGTAGTCACGCGGCGAGGTGGCGACCTCCTGCGCGACGGCATAGGCCCCGAACCCGGAGAGCTCGATGGCGGCGTTGCGCTGGCGATCGTAGCCGGCCGACTGCACGTCGAAGTGGGCGTTGCTCACGGCGAACGTGCCGAGCGCCGAGAGGATCATCAGCACCATCATGACGACGAACATCGTCGCGCCACGCTCACGCGCGCGCCGCTTCGCCCGGGAGGCCTTGCTGTTCACCATCGGACACCCTGCTGGTTGACGAGCGACACCTCGCCCATGACGCTGCGCGCGCGCGAGTACTGGTTGGTGCCGAGCTTGTAGCGGAGCAGGCCGATCCCGCCGTCGTCGATCGGCACCGAGCGGTCGTAGTCGCGCGTGCGGACCGTGAGGCGGTAACGCACCGAGCGGATGCGCTGCGGCCGCACCGAGGGGCCACCGGTGACCGTGTCGCCGCCGTAGAGCGCGTTGTTGGCGTCGCCGAACTCGTAGGAGAGCAGGGTCGGCGGGGTCTGCACGGTGGCCGACTGGGGCACCGAGGTGTCGACCGTGAAGGCGAACCCGAGGTCGACCGCGTACTCCGCGACGATCTCCTCGGTGCCGTCGATGGGCAGACCGTTCTGGTCCAGCTCGCGGCGCACGAGGTCGTACTTGTTGGCCTCGCCCACGCTCGCGTCGCTGTAGGCCCACTTGAACAGCGTGTTGGCGGACAGCGAGTAGACGCCGTACTCGACCGTCGACACCGGGTTGATCTCGTAGCCCATGCCGATGCCCTGCACGCCGCACCGCTTGTCGGAGAGGCCCGCGCGGTTGGCGACGGCGGGCGCCGCGGTCGTCGTGATGACCGGTCGACCCCCCGAGGCGATGCTCGCCGCCTGCACGAGCAGGTACTGCGAGCAGCCGAGGTCGTTGCGGAGGCGGATCATGCGGCCGGGGGCGAACACGGCCTGCATCACGGCCGACGCGCTCCCGGTCTCCCCCACCGTGAGCAGGCGGGCGGTCGAGCCCACGATGACCTGCAGCGTGATGTCGGAGCCACCGCCGCTCGCCGACGGCTCGATCGCCGCCACCTGGTAGGAGTCGGTCGTGGAGTAGTTGCCCTGCAGGACGAGGCGGTCGGGGTAGAGGCCCTGCGCCGCGCTCAAGGGAGCGTCGAGCGCCGCCGTCGCGGCGGTCCCCTGCGTGTAGTAGAGCGACTGGATCCGCGCGGTGAACCCCATCGAGCCCACCGGCACCACGTTCGGGTCGAGGCGATAGTTCGGGGTCGACATGAACCCGGCGCGCTCGATGTCGCCGCGCAGGCGGTCCACGCCGAGCCGCAGGTTGCCCTGCGAGGTCGCGAGGCGGCCCTCGGTCGCGAACACCCGGGTCGCGCCGCGGCTCACGAGGAACGCGGCGAAGATCACGAACAGACCCGCGACGCTGGCGACGAGCAGCTCGAGGAGCGTGAAGCCCTCGGCGCCCCGACGCCGGGCACGCGCGTGTTCGATGCGGGAGCGGTTCATGTGTCGGGCCTCTGGATCGCGGCCGCGGCGTAGACCCAGTGGAAGTTGAGCTGGTCGAGGCCGATGGTGGTCTCGTTGCCCCGCGCCGAGGTGCAGAGCCCGGTCGTGGTCAGGCCGTAGGTGCCGTACTTCGCCGCGTCGGCGAGGGTGCGCTTCTTGAAGAACACCCGGACCTCGGCGCGGATGAGGCTGTCGGGGTAGATGGTCCGCAGCTTCATGTGCGTGCAGTAGACGACGTTGTTCAGCTGGCCGGCGGCGTCGGAGAGCGGCACGTCGTTGCCGTTGAGGTCGAACGCCGGGGAGGCCAGGCCCTCGAGGCTGGTCGCGTTGGGGCGGATCCAGACGTTGGACGCGGAGCTCACCTCGAACAGCCAGGCGGTCTTGGTGAGATCCGACGAGGCCGCGCCGGTCGTCATGGTCCACCGGTTCGCGTCGCGCCGCAGGCGCTGCAGCCACGTGCGCGCCGCCGCGTTGGCCACGGTGAACTGCTGGGCCGACTTGTTCGACGAGATGGTCGTGGCCTGCAGCGCGACCACGCCGAGCAGGCCGATGGTGAGCACCGTGAGGGCCATCATCACCTCGATGAGGGTGAAGCCCCGCGAACGCGCGTGCGACCGGGCCATCAGCTCGCCTCCACCTGGGGGATGCCCGCCGGGGTCACGCGGACGACGCGCTGGATCCCGATCGGAGCGCCCGCCCCGTTGAGGCGCTGGACGAGGTAGCGGCCGGTGTCCGAGCCGAGCGGCCGCGCCCACGTGCCGGTGCTGTTCCACCACGAGTTGCCGCCTGCGGTGATGCAGTAGTCGCGCGCCGCGGGGGTGGTGCCGTAGCCGTCGGAGATGGCCGTGACGCGGATGTTCTTGCCGACCCAGTCCGACACGGTGTCGTTGGTCTTGCCAGTGCCGAAGTCGATCGAGGCGAGCACGCGCGAGTCCGCGGCGGTCCACGCCATCGCGCTGCAGCCCGGGGTCGGGCCACCGGTCAGGCTCACGGCCGCGCGCAGCTCGAAGCGCAACCCACCCGCCCCGTTGGTGACGCGGACCACATGGGCGCCCCCGGTGGCGAGGGCGCGGTTGCGGGCGATGCGGAACATGCCCGAGATCTCGTCGGCCGCGCGCATGTTGTGGCGATCCTCGAGCACGCCGCCGAGGGTCGGGCCCGCGAGCACGAGGAACATGCCGATCATCACGATGACCGCCATCAGCTCGATGAGGGTGACCCCGCGCTGGGTCGCTCGCAGCAGGGCGGGGCGGACGGATCGCATGGCAAGAGCCACCGGTAGCAAGCCATGTGCCGTCCCTGGAGGCCTCGGTGGCCGCTCGATTCCCGACGCTTCGTGAAGGCCCCCCCCCGACCCTGGGAAGCCTTTGCGACGGTATGCAGAAAGTTCAGACCCCCCCACGCTGACCCCACGACCGTCCTCGTGTAAGGAGCGGCCATGTCTCTGCGCCTCCCCGTGCTCGCGCGACTCGCCCTCTTCGCTGGCTCCGTCACGACCCTCGCGGCGTGCAAGGAAGACCCCAAGCCCACGCCGCCGCCGCCCCCTCCAGGACCGGTCGGCGTCGCGAGCGGCTCCGGCTCGACGGCCGGCAAGTCGCTCTGCGAGCCCGCGGCGGTCGGCATCGTCGACGCCAAGGTCGCTGCGCTCCTGCCCGACCTCGTCGAGGGGCACTGCGTCCTCAAGACGGCACCCGCGAAGTCGTTCGGCGAGGGCACCACGAGCAAGATCGAGAACGTCTCCGACATCATCGACGGGGCCGGCCAGGTCTACTCGGGGAACTACTACGCCAAGCGCTACGACCAGCTGAAGTACATCGACGGCAAGGGCACGGGCGCCGAGGTCGAGATCGTGCTCACCACGTTCGACAAGCCCGAGAACGCCTACGCGCTGTTCACCTACCGCGTGGTCGCCAACGCCGACCCGGATCCGGAGGTGGCCAAGTCGAAGGACCGTCGCCCGTGGCAGGTCGTCAAGGCGGGCGGCGCGGCGGCGCTCGGGTCGGCGGCCCTCGTGCTCTGGAAGGGCAACTACCTCGTCGAGCTCAGTTACAACCCCGACGCGACCAAGGACAAGGCCGCGGCGATGAAGGCCGCCGACGACCTCTTGCCGAAGCTCGCGACGGCGATCGGCGCCAAGCTCCCCGGCACCACCGATCTCCCCGCCGACGTGAAGGCGCTGCCCTCCGCGGCCGAGGGCGCGATCGCGCTGGGGGTCGACTACGTGCCCCCGAAGTTCGCGCGGCCGGAGGGCAAGGCCGAGGCCCTCGTCCTCACCGTCGCGGGCGGCTACGCGGCGGCGTTCATGAAGGAGGGCAAGAAGCGCTTCCGGGTGCTCGCGTTCGTGCGCGAGGAGAAGGACGCCGCGCGCGACATCGTCGAGACGTTCCGCAAGCTGCCGGGCAGCGTCACGCTCAAGGACAAGGAGATCGGCGACGACGCCGTGCACTTCTCGTTCGCGGTCGGCCAAGGCGGTGCGGGCGCGGCGGGCAAGGCGGAGGGCGTCGCGGTCCGCCGCGGCGCCGTCGTGCTCGCCGTGATCGACGAGGAGCTCGCGCTCGGCGATCCGGCCAAGAAGGAGGACTGGCCGCGCACGACCAAGGACGAGAAGGTCGAGAAGCTCAAGAAGCTGTTCGCCGCGCGCGCGGCGGCGCCGACCCCGCCGCCGGCTCCCTCGGGCTC
>CAZUZY010000066.1:0-28636 GCA_964624885.1 uncultured Polyangiales bacterium
GCCGGCGCAGCGCGCCGCCGTGCGGCAGCGCGACGGCCCTCGTCGCGGGGAACACCCGCTGCGCGGTGTCGAGGAGCGCCCGCCCTTGCGCGAGACTCGCGCGCCGGGACACGTGGGCGACGAGGAACGCCTCGCACCGCCGATCGGCCTCCACCGCTCGACCTCCGTGGGCCGCCCCCACGAACGGCAGCGCGCCGCGCCCGCACTGCGCGACGCTCCCCTCGAGGAAGCGCCGCGTGCCTTCTTCGCCGCGCACGAGCCCCGCGGCGGCCGCCGCTTCGAGCCCCGACGAGTGCGCGAACCCTCCGGTCGGGAAGGCCGAGTCGGCGAGCTGGAGCAGGCGGAACACGTCAGAACCCGCTCAGAACAGGGTGTACCGCTGCGCGAGCGGCAGCACCGAGGCCGGCGCGCAGCGGAGCAGCTCGCCGTCGGCCCGCACCTCGTAGGTCTCCGGGTCGACCTCGAGGTGTGGCAGCGCGTCGTTGAGGCGCATGTCGCGCTTGCCGATCGACCGACACCGCCGCACCGGCACCACGCGCTTGCCGAGCGAGAGCGCCGCCACCGTGCCCTCGGCGTGCGCGCGCGGCGAGACGAAGGCCACGCTGGTCGCGCCCACCGCGCGTCCGAGCGCGCCGAACATGGGCCGCATGACGAGCGGCTGCGGGGTCGGGATGGAGGCGTTGGCGTCGCCCATCTGCGCCCACGCGACGAACCCACCCTTGAGCACGAGCTCGGGGCGGACGCCGAAGAACGCCGGCTTCCACAGCACGAGGTCGGCCAGCTTGCCCACCTCCACCGAGCCGATCTCGCCGTCCAGGCCGTGCGCGATCGCCGGGTTGATCGTGTACTTGGCGACGTACCGCCGCGCGCGCAGGTTGTCGGCCGGGCCGTCGCCGAGCTTGCCCCGCTGCTGCCGCATCTTGTGGGCGGTCTGCCAGGTGCGGGTGATCACCTCGCCCACCCGCCCCATGGCTTGCGAGTCGCTGCTGAGGATGGAGATGGCGCCGAGGTCGTGGAGGATGTCCTCGGCGGCGATGGTCTCGCCGCGGATGCGGCTCTCGGCGAAGGCCACGTCCTCGGGGATGTCGCGGTCGAGGTGGTGACACACCATGAGCATGTCGAGGTGCTCGTCGAGCGTGTTCACCGTGTACGGACGCGTGGGGTTGGTGGAGCTCGGGATGACGTTCGGCTCGCCGGCCACGCGCAGGATGTCGGGCGCGTGCCCGCCGCCGGCGCCCTCGGTGTGGTAGCTGTGGATCGTGCGTCCGCGGAACGCGGCGATGGTGTCGTCGACGTAGCCCGACTCGTTGAGGGTGTCGGTGTGCAGGGTCACCTGGACGTCTTCGGCGTCGGCGACCGTGAGGCAGGCGTCGATCGCGCTCGGGGTGGTGCCCCAGTCCTCGTGGAGCTTCAGGCCCATCGCGCCCGCGCGCACCTGGTCGACGAGGCCCTCGGGGCGCGCGCTGTTCCCCTTGCCGGTCAGGCCGATGTTCACGGGCAGCGCGTCGGTCGCGCGCAGCATGAGGGCGAGGTGGTGCGCGCCCGGCGTGCAGGTCGTCGCGTTGGTGCCGGTGGTGGGCCCGGTGCCCCCGCCGACCAGCGTGGTGACGCCGCTCGCCAGGGCCTCGTCGGCCTGTTGGGGACAGATGAAGTGCACGTGGGTGTCGACGCCGCCCGCGGTGAGGATGAGCCCCTCGCCCGCGAGGACCTCGGTCGTGACGCCGATCACGAGCCGCGGGTCGACGCCGGGCATCCACGCCGGGTTGCCGGCCTTGCCGATGCCGACGATGCGCCCGTGCTTCACGCCGACGTCGGCCTTGGTGACGCCGGTCCAGTCGAGGATCAGCGCGCCCGTGATCACCAGATCGAGCGCCTCTCCGTCGGCGACCCCGGCGGCCTGACCCTGCCGGTCGCGGATCACCTTGCCGCCGCCGAACTTGCACTCCTCGCCGAGCACGCCGAGGTCGCGCTCCACCTCGATCACGAGGTCGGTGTCGCCGAGTCGCACCCGATCGCCGGTGGTGGGACCGTAGTGGTCGGCGTAGGCCCGCCGCGTGAAGACGACGCTCACGACGCCACCTGCGCCGCGCGGACCAGCCGCACGGTACGGGTCTCTCCCGGCTCGAAGCGCACCGCGGTGCCCGCCGCGATGTCGAGGCGCATGCCCTCGGTGCCCGCGCGCTCGAAGGAGAGCGCGCCGTTGGTCTCGACGAACGGGTAGTGGCTGCCCACCTGGATCGGCCGATCGCCGGTGTTGGTCACCGCGCGCTCGAGGGTGTCGCGGCCCGCGTTGAGCACGACCTCGCCCTCCTGCGCGACCACCTCGCCGGGCACCGCGGCGTGCATCTCCTCGACGTGGGGCCCGAAGAGCTCTCGCCCCGGCACGGGCAAGAAGCTGCCGTGGAGCGCGAGCGCGAGGTCGCCGTGCTCGCTGACGATCGGGTGGTGCACGGTGACGAGCTTGGTGCCGTCGCGGAACGTGCCCTCGATCTGGACCTCGGCGACGAGCTCGGGCACCCCGTGCATGACCTCGCGCCGACCGAGCAGCGTGCGCCCGAGGTCCATCAACTCGGCGACCGAGCGACCGTCGCGCACGAGCTCCAGGAGGACGGTGGCGATCAGCGCGACCGCCTCGGGGTGGTTGAGCCGTACGCCCCGCGCCAGGCGCTTCTGCGCGAGGGAACCGGCCTGGTGCAGGACGAGCTTGTCCAGATCCCGCGGCGAGAGGTGCATGGCTCAGCCTGCCGCGCCGCGTCATGCGCGTCCAGCGGCTCACTGCGCTCGCCTGCGGCTCGCTCCGTTCACTGGTTTCTGGAGCGGCCGCCCGTGGAGGCGGCTCCGTTCACTGCGCTCGCCTGCGGCTCGCTCCGTTCACTGGTTTCTGGAGCGGCCGCCCATGGAGGCGGCCGCCGTTCACTGCGCTCGCCTTCGGCTCGCTCCGTTCACTTGATCACATCGCCGCAGGCGAAGGTCGCTTTCACCTTGTGGTCGCCCGTCTTCACCTTCGTGCACGCGGCGCCCTGGAGCTCGATCTGGGTCGGCGAGACCAGCTTCCAACCATCGGCGCCGTTCATGGCGAGCGTCTCGCCGTCGAGGGTCACGACGCCACGGGTCGCGTCGGTCACCTTCGAGTCCAGCGTGAACGTGCACGACCGCACCCCGGCCGTGATGGTCGCGAGCGCGGCCTCGAGCGCCGCGGGGTCGGTCGCCCTGTAGAACTTCGCGCCGCTGCTCACGCCGGCGCCGGCGTCGGCCATGTCCTGCAGGTGCTTGTCCGACACCTCACTGCCGACCGACACCACGAAGGTGCCGATGCCCTTCTCCTTCGCGGCCTTCGCCGCGGCCACCGCGACCGCCTGCCCGTTCTGCGGGTTGGGCTCCGCGCAGGTGTCCGGCTCGCCGTCGGTGGCGAGGAGCACGTACTTCGGTCCAGGCACGTCGAGCGCGGCGAGCGACGTCGCGACCTTGGCGAGGGACTCGCCGGTGGGCGTGTCGTTCACCGGCTCGGCCGCGGCCAGCTTCGCCGCGAGGCTCGCGTAGTTGCCGAGACCGACCTCCACCTCGGTGAGCAGCGGGCACGCCCCGCCGGCGAAGCCGTTCTTGCTGGTGTAGAGCGCCATGCCGAAGCGCACCTTGCCGTCGAGCGCCTTCACGACGCCGCGGGTCGGGTCCATCAGCGCAGTCCGCATCGCCTGCCACCGCGTCGTCTTGCCGAACTTCTCCGTCATGCTGCCCGACTGGTCGAGCAGCAGCACGACGGTCGGCACCACGCTGGTGAACGACACGTCCACGTTCGGGCACGAGGTGGGGGGCGTCTCGGGTGCGCCACCATCGACGTCCAAGGCCGGATTGGTGGTCGCCACGGTGCCGGAGCCGCTGGGCTCGGGGCCCTCGAGCGGCGCACCGTCGGGGGGGCCGCCACAGGCGACGAGGGCGAACGCAGAGAACGCGGCCGCGAGGCCGAGATGGGACTTGTTCATGGGATCCTCCGAGGGTTCGGGGAACGGCGCGGCGCTGGAGACCGCGACGGGTGGGTGTTCATCGGTCCCCGGAGGCGCACCTTCGTTACCGTGGTAGGTGCGCCCGATGGCCGGTGCGGGACACGTCGTGGTCGGGCACGACGGCCACCACTCCTTCGTGCGGCGTCTGCGCGCGGAGAGCCCCCTCTGTCTGCGCGCGCCCCGCCGCACGCCCGGGTCGGCCGCGTGGATCATGGTCGGCTCGCTCGGGGGTGGTCTCGTGGACGGCGACGGCCTGTCGCTCGAGGTCGAGGTGGAGGCCCACGCCCAGGCGCTGCTGACCACGCAAGCGAGCACCAAGGCGTACCGCGGCACCGGGAGCTCGCGCATCCGCGCCACGGTCGGCGCCCTCGGGACTCTGGTCCTCGCCCCCGATCCACTGGTCTGCTTCGCCGGGGCGCGCTGCGCGCAGACCACCGAGATAGACCTCGCCCCCGACGCGAGCCTCGTCCTCTACGATGTGCTCGGTGCGGGGCGCGTCGCGCGCGGAGAGCGCTGGGACTTCGAGGGCCTCGACACCTCCCTTCGGGTGCGGCGCGGGGGCGCGCTCGTGATCGACGACGGTCTCGCCCTGCACGCAGCGGACGGTTCGCTGCGCGATCGGATGGGCCACTACGACGCCCTCGCGACCCTCCTGCTGCTAGGACCCGAAGGCAGCGCAGCGCTCGAGAGCCTGCACGAGCGTTCGTGGGGCGCCGCAGAGGTGCTGGTCGCGGCGAGTCCGGTCGGCGGAGGCGCCTTGATCCGGCTCGCGGCGACGACCATGGCGGCGGTCCTGGCCGAGACCCGTCGCCTCGTCGCCCCCGCCCTGGCGCGCGTCGGTGACCCGTTCCGCCGCCAGCCCGGCAACGGACCCGCGGACTGTCTACTTGACAGTGGCGCTGTCGAGTCTTAGATCGGGGGTGTGAAGCTCGAAGATCTGGCTCGGCGCGCCGGCGTGTCCCCACGCACGGTGCGCTACTACATCCAGCGAGGCCTCCTCGCCGCGCCGGAGTTCCGTGGTCCTGACACTCGCTATGGCGAGATTCACCTCGCCACCCTCCGTGCCCTCCGGGCGCTGCAGGACCAGTTCTGGCCGCTCGAGGCCATCGCGGCCGCGCTGGAGGGGCGTTCGCTCGCCGACCTGCACGCGATCGGCGACGGCACCCTGAAGCTGCCGAGTCCGACCGCCGCCACCGAACCCGCCCGCGCGGTCCCTGCGCCGAAGCCTCAGGGAGAGCGCGGCGTCCGCTACGTCCTCGCCGAGGGCGTCGAGCTCTTCGTCCGCGAAGGCGCCGACCCCCACCTCGTCCAACGTCTGCTCGCCACCACCCACGTGAACAACCCCCCGGGAGGGATCCGATGATCGAGACCAGCTGCCTTTCGACCCGTGACGGTCACCCCATCCCCTTGCGCGGCGTCGCCGCGGAGGGCGAGGTCGTCGGCGGGCTCGCCCGCGTGCGCGTGCGCCAGCAGTATCGCAACGACGAGAGCCGCCCCATCGAGGCGATCTACGTGTTCCCCCTCCCCGCCGACGCCACGCTCGTCGGCTTCGTGATGGAGTGCGCGGGCCGTCGTCTCGAGGGGGTCGTGCAGGAGCGCGAGCAGGCCTTCGCGACCTACGACGAGGCGATGGTGCAGGGCCACGGCGCGGCGCTCCTCGAGCAGGAGCGCGCCAACGTCTTCACCGCCAACGTCGGCAACCTCTTGCCCGGCGAGGACACGGTGGTCGAGGTCACCTACGTGCAGCGCGTGCCCGGCGACGAGGGGGCGCTCCGGTTCTGCCTGCCGACGCTCGTGGCGCCGCGCTACATCCCGGGCACGCCCGCCGGCGATCGCACCGCCCACGGTGCCGCGGATCCGACGAGCCGCGTGCCGGACGCCGACCGCATCTCGCCCGCCATCGACCCCAGCGTGGCCTACCGCCTCGCCCTCGATCTCGTGTTCCGGGTCGGGGCCGACGTCACCCTGCGCTCGCCCTCGCACGCCATCGAGGTCCGCCGCGAGGCGGGCGGCGCGCGGGTCTCGTTCCGTGGGGGACCGACCGCGCTCGACCGCGACCTCGTGATCGTCGCCGAGGGCGAGCACGGCCCCATCGAGGCCGTCGCCGCGCACCGCGACGGCGAGCGCGGCACCGTGGCCCTCACCGTCGTGCCCGAGCTGGTCCGCGCCGAGAAGCGCGCGAGCCGCGGCCTGTCGGTCGTGTTCGTCGTCGACCGCTCGGGCTCCATGGGTGGCGATTCCATGGGCGAGGCCAAGAAGGCGCTGCGGCTGTGCCTGCGTCAGCTCCGCGAGGGGGACCGCTTCTCCATCCTGGCCTTCGACGACCGCGTCGAGGCCTTCCGCGACGAGCCCGTGCCGTTCACCCAGAAGACCCTCGAGCTCGCCGATCGCTGGATCGAGGGCGTCGACGCGCGGGGCGGCACCGAGCTCCGTGAGCCGCTGCTGAGCGCCGTGCGCCTCGCGCAGGGGGGCGTGGTCGTGCTCCTCACCGACGGTCAGGTCGGCAACGAGGACGAGATCGCGCGCGACGTGCTCGCGGCCGCGGGTGACGCGCGCATCCACACCTTCGGCATCGGGACCAACGTGAGCGACGCGCTCCTCCGCACCCTCGCCCGCAAGACGGGGGGGGCCGTCGAGATGATCCACCCCGGCGAGCGCATCGACGAGAAGGTGGTGGCGACGTTCGCGCGAGCCCTCGCGGCGCGCGTGCGGCACGTGCGGGTCGAGGTGGAGGGCGAGCCCCTCGACGACCTCGCGCCCGCCGAGCTCCCCGATCTGGTCGACGGCGAGCCGTGGACCCTGTTCGCCCGCTACGGCAAGGCCGGTCCGCGCACCCTGCACCTGCGCGGCACCCTCGACGGCGCGCCGTTCACGCTCACCCATCGCTGCGAGCTGCCCGAGCGCGCCGACGCCCCCGCGGTGGTGTCGCTGTGGGCCGCCGAGCGCGTCCGCGACCTCGAGCTCGTCGACGTCACCGACGTCTCCGAGCGGCGCGCGAAGGCCATGAAGGACCGCATCGTGGCGCTCGCGGTCGAGCATCGCATCGCCTCGCGGTACACCTCGTTCGTCGTCGTCGAGACCCGCACCGGCGAGCGACAGACGCACGAGGCCGCCGCGGCGCGCCCCGTGCCCGTGAACGCTCCTGCGGGGTGGGCGATGTTCCAGGCCCCGGCGCCGGTGGCGCAGGGGTTCGGCGGCGGAGGGTTCCGCGGCGCGATCGCCGGCGGGCCGCCCGGCGCACCGATGCCGGCACCGATGGCGATGCCTGCCGGTGCCTTCGCGCCGCCCCCGCCTGCGCCGGCCGCGCCGGGGCCCCGCAGCGCGACCTCCGGGAGCGCGGACCAGAAGCGCAAGATGGCTTCCAAGCCGAGCATGCTCGCGCGGGCCAAGGCCGCCATCTTCGGCGAGGGCGCCGCGGACGCCGCGCCCAAGGGTGGCGCGCGCGCCGAGGAGATGCTGTCCGAGGCGGCGTTCGACGGCGGCGCGTTCGAGAAGGAGCTGGCCGCACCCGAGCCGAGCGGTGATGCACTGTTCGATCTGCTGTCGCGGCAGCGCGCTTCCGGTGCGTTCGCCGACGGTCCGGGCGCGCTCGGCGCCACGGTCGACGCCCTGTTCACCCTGCTGTGCGCAGGCGTGACGACCGCGCACCCGCTGTACGGGGAGCAGGTGCGCAAGGCGGTCGAAGCGCTCCTCGCGCTGGTGGAGGAGGCCGCGGCCGCGGACGTCGAGCGGGCCCTCGTGGTGGCCTTCCTGGTTTCGACCGGACGCCGCACGCGGCGCGCGGTCGAGCAAGCGATTCACGCCCGGATTCCGGCCGTTTCCTCGCGGCTCGGCGACGAGGCCGCGCTTCGTGCGGGGGTGGGCGCACCCGCTGCGTAGCGACGCATGGCCGACGGGCGAGCGGCGGCGCGCGGGCCTACCGCGCCGCCGCCCGCCGCGGTAGCTTCGCGCCCCCCCATGTCGCACTCCTCTTCCGAACCCAGCACCCGCAACGAGCACCTGGCCCAGTGGGTCAAGGAGATGGCTGCCCTCTGCAAGCCGGACAACGTCGTCTGGCTCGACGGCAGCGAAGAAGAACGCAAGCGTCTCACCGAGCAGGCCGTCGCCGAGGGGGTCCTCCTCGAGCTCGACCAGAAGAAGCTCCCGGGCTGTTACTACCACCGCAGCAACGCCAACGACGTCGCGCGCGTGGAGCACCTCACCTTCATCTGCACGCCGACCAAGGACGAGGCCGGACCGACCAACAACTGGATGGACCCGAAGGAGGCCTACCAGAAGCTCGGCGGCATGTTCGACGGCGCCATGAAGGGCCGCACCATGTACGTGGTGCCCTACGTGATGGGCCCGCTCGGCTCGAAGATGGCCAAGATCGGCGTCGAGCTCACCGACAGCATCTACGTGGCGCTCAACATGCGGATCATGACCCGCATGGGCAAGGCGGCGCTCGACATGCTCGGCACCGGCAACGACTTCAACCGTGGCCTGCACAGCACGCTCGACGTCAACCCCGACCGCCGCTTCATCTGCCACTTCCCCCAGGACAACACCATCTGGTCGATCGGCAGTGGCTACGGCGGCAACGTGCTGCTCGGCAAGAAGTGCCTCGCGCTGCGCATCGGCAGCTACCTCGGTCGCCAGGAGGGCTGGCTCGCCGAGCACATGCTGATCCTCGGCGTCGAGTCGCCCGAGGGCGAGATGACCTACGTCGCCGCGGCGTTCCCGAGCGCGTGTGGCAAGACCAACTTCGCCATGATGATCCCGCCCAAGCGCTTCGCGGGGTGGAAGATCTGGACGGTGGGCGACGACATCGCGTGGATGCGCGTGGGCCCCGACGGGCGCCTGTGGGCGATCAACCCCGAGAACGGGTACTTCGGCGTGGCCCCCGGCACGAGCATGAAGTCGAACCCGAACGCGATGGAGACCATCCTCAAGGACACCATCTTCACCAACACGGCGCTCACCGCCGACAAGGGCGACGTGTGGTGGGAGGGCAAGGACGGCCCGGTGCCCGCCGAGCTGATCGACTGGAAGGGCCAGCCCTGGACGTCGAAGTCGACGGAGAAGGCGGCCCACCCGAACTCGCGCTTCACCGCGCCGGCCAGGAACAACCCGGCGCTCTCGCGCTACGTCGACGATCCGAACGGCGTGCCGATCTCGGCGATCATCTTCGGCGGTCGTCGCGCCACCACCGTGCCGCTCGTCCTGCAGTCGTTCAACTGGGGCCACGGCATCTACATGGGCGCGACCCTCGGCTCCGAGACCACCGCCGCGGCCACCGGCAAGGTCGGTGTCGTGCGCCGCGACCCGATGGCGATGCTGCCGTTCTGTGGCTACAACATGGGCGACTACTTCCAGCACTGGCTGCGCATGCAGCACAAGCTCGAGCTGCCGCCCAAGATCTTCATGGTCAACTGGTTCCGCCAGGACGACGCGGGCAAGTTCGTGTGGCCCGGCTTCGGCGAGAACATGCGCGTCCTCAAGTGGATCGTCGACCGCGCGCGCGGCCGCACCGGCGCGCTCGAGAGCGTGGTCGGCTGGGTGCCCCGTCCGGGCGACCTCGATCTGAGCGGTCTCGACATCACCACCGAGCAGGTCGAGAAGGCCACCGGCGTCGACTACCGCCAGTGGAAGACCGAGCTCGAGTCGCAGAAGGAGTTCTTCGCCCAGTTCGGCGAGCGGCTCCCGAAGTCGCTCAACCTCTGGCGGGAGCTCTTGCTCGCCCGCCTGAACGGCCTCGGTCTCTGACCGATGCGCGCGGTCCTCGTCGGCCTCCTCTTCGGCACGGCGCTCGGGATCGGTTGTGAGAAGCCGGCGCCTCCTCGCGAGGAAGCGCCGGCTCTTCTCTTCGACCCGCGCCGCCCGTACGACCGCGAGCTCGAGGCGTTCAAGAAGGCCGGTGGCGACCCGACCCACGCGACGCGCCCGCAGAGCCTCGCCGATCTGAGCAAGCTCGAGCCCGGCAAGCTCTACACCTACGTGGTGCTGCCGACCTCGGCGCTGGTGCTCTCGCCGACCCCGAGCCCCGCGGTCGTCACGAGCTCCACGCCGAACTGGACGCACCCGATCCTGGCCGGCGGCGGCGCGGTCCTCGTCGCGGGCTCGCTGCGGCTCGAGAAGCACGGCGACAAGCTCACCAAGGTGATCGTCGACGCCGACAGCGACGCGTACTGCCCGACCAGCGAGGCGCTGCGGTCGGCGCTCGCGGCCCTCGACGGCCTCAAGGTGCCGCGCGATCTGCTCCGCGTCGACCATCGCCCGAACGCCGACTGCTTCGTCGGCCCGGCGGCGGCAGCGAGCAGCGCCGTCCCCAAGGTGAGCTTCGGCACCGTCATGGTGTCGGTCGCGCGCCGCTTCGAGGTCACGGGCAAGGCGGTGCTGGCCAAGCGGTGGGAGCTCGCGCGCTACGAGGTGGAGGAGATCGCCGAGACCTTCACGAGCGAGCTGCACGCGGCCGCCCTGCCCCCGCTGCCTCCGGGCGCGAACCTCGCGCCGTTCGAGAAGCTCCTCGTGGAACGCGACGTCCCGGCGCTCGAGAAGGCCATCGACGCCCACGACCAGGCCGCCGTCGAGCAGGCCTACCTGACGACGAGCACCACTTGCAACGCGTGCCACACGACGGCCGGCAAGGCGTTCATCGAGGTGCCGAGCAAGCTCGGCGAGACGGTGCCGCGGCTCTGAGCCCGAACCGACGCGCGCGTGCTCTTCGGGGTGGAGTCAGGTCCAGGAGACGAGCCACTCGAGGCGCATCGTCGGGAAGCGGGAGGCGACGGTCTCGCTCTTGGGATCCTGGAACGTGACCCGCACGTCGACCGCCCCGACCAGCGCGAGCGCGCTCGGCGTGAACCCCTCCACGAAGCTCGCGACGAAGGGCACCAGCAGGTCGGGGATCCCGCTTCGCCGGGCGAGCGCGGTCTGCGCGCCGTCGCGGCTGATCTGGACCTCCCCGAAATCGAAGTAGCGCACGGTGAGCTCGGGGAGGCGGACGGCCACGGCGTCGAGGGACCCCGCCTGGAGGATCGCCCGGTAGACGCCGCGCAGGTCGCGACGGGCCAGATGGGCGCCGAGCTCGCGGGTGAGCTTGCCCGGGGTCACGCCGCGCAGGCGCGCCGCGGTCGCGAACAGCGGGACCAGCGGCAGGGCGTCGTACCAGGAGCCCGCAGCGAAGGGGCCCTCGAGGTAGCGGCCGAGGGCGCCGTCCTCGCGGTGCACCGCGGCCAGCACGCTCTCCGTGCCCCCGCGCACGGTCTTGTCGAAGATCTCGCGCGCGCCCTGGAACACCAAGCCCTTGGTGTGGAACGGGCTCGAACCGGCCACCAGCGCGGGGCGGGTCCCCGACGCCAGCGCGGGCAGGATCGGCACCGTGGCCGAGCGCCGCTCCCGGATCGAAGGCGGGCTCTCGCGGGGCTCCTCGTCGTCGGGAGGTCTCTTGCCGGCCGTCTGCACGAACGGCACCCTACAAAGGACCCTCGCTTCCGAGCAACCAACAAAGATCCAGTTCATCTGGATCTTCCCGCGCATCCTGCGCTGGAACAAGGTCGGAGCTCGAAGAGCTCAGCGCTGGCGGTCGAGTGGTTGACCGCAAACGGCCCCCGCGCTACCTGCCCCGCCCCCGTCGGTCTGCCGATCCACCCGAGGATCCGGACCCGCGAACGGCCGCGATTGTCGCGGTCCACGCGAGGTCCATCGTGGTGGCGCCCAGCCCGAAGGGATCAGAAAGCAGGTCCTTCTCTACATGCAGACGGAGACTTTTCACGAGGGCGGAGACATGGGCGGCGATTCGTTCGCGGCACTCTTCGAGGCGCAGGTCGCCGGCGGAGACCTCGGTCGCGAGGGCGAGATCGTCCAGGGGATCGTCGTCAAGGTCCACCGCGATCAGGTGGTCGTCGACATCGGCGGCAAGAGCGAGGGCGTCATCGCCCTGAGCGAGTTCGCCGACGCGACGGGGCAGGCCAGCGTCCAGCCGGGCGACAAGGTCGACGTCTTCATCGAGGCCCGCGAGAACGACGACGGCCTCGTCACCCTCTCCAAGGAGAAGGCCGACAAGATGAAGGTGTGGGACGAGATCAGCTCCGCGTGCGAGCGCGACGAGCTGATCGAGGGCACCATCAGCCAGCGCGTGAAGGGCGGCCTGTCCGTCTCGATCCGCGGCGGCGTGAAGGCGTTCCTCCCGGGGTCGCAGGTCGACCTCCGCCCCATCCGCAACCTCGACAAGCTGATCGGCCAGACCTACCAGTTCAAGGTCATCAAGTTCAACAAGAAGCGCGGCAACATCGTGCTGTCGCGCCGCGTGCTCCTCGAGAAGGAGCGCGACGAGATGAAGGCCTCGACCCTCGCCAACCTCGAGGAGGGCAAGGTCGTCAAGGGCGTCATCAAGAACATCACCGAGTACGGCGCCTTCGTCGACCTCGGCGGCATCGATGGCCTGCTCCACATCACCGACATGTCCTGGGGCCGGGTCAACCACCCGTCCGAGATGTTCCAGGTCGGCGACGAGGTCACCGTCAAGGTCCTCAAGTACAACCCCGAGACCGAGCGCGTCAGCCTCGGCCTCAAGCAGACCCAGGACGATCCTTGGCACCACGCCGAGGAGGCCTACCCGGCCGGCAAGCGCGTCAAGGGCAAGGTCATGTCGATCGCCGACTACGGCGCGTTCGTCGAGCTCGAGCCGGGCGTCGAAGGCCTCATCCACGTCAGCGAGATGTCGTGGACCCGCAAGGTCAAGAAGCCGCAGCAGATCCTCGAGGTCGGCCAGGAGATCGAGTGCCAGGTGCTCGAGGTCGACGCCAAGGCCAAGCGCATCTCGCTCGGCCTCAAGCAGCTCGAGCCGGATCCCTGGACCCTCTTCACCGACAAGTACAAGCCCGGTGACAAGGTCGAGGGCAAGGTCCGCAGCCTCACCGACTACGGCGCGTTCGTCGGGATCGAAGAGGGCGTCGACGGCATGGTCCACAAGAGCGACCTCTCGTGGACCCTCAAGGTCAACGTGCCCGGCGACCTCGTCCACAAGGGCGACGACGTCGAGGCGATCATCCTCTCGATCAACCACGACGAGAAGAAGGTCTCCCTCGGCATCAAGCAGCTGCACGACGACCCGTGGTCGCGCCTCGTGACCGAGTACCCCGAAGGCTCCGTGCAGGACGCCAAGGTGCTCTCGATCTGCGAGTACGCGATCTTCGTCGAGCTCCGTAAGGGCGTCGAGGCGCAGATCTCCATCAACTCTCCGGCCGAGGTCGGGCAGCTGAAGCGGGAAGACGCGCTCAAGGTCGAGATCACCAGCGTCGACCCGGTCGACCGCCGGCTGCTCGCCGACCAGAAGCTCGAGGGCCTCGACGAGCCGTCCGCCGCGCGCAAGGAAGGCGCGGAGGCGAAGGGCGAAGAGGGCGGCACCGCGGAGAAGAAGGCCGCCAAGGCCCCGAAGACCACCAAGAAGACCCCGAAGGAGTCGGTGGCTCCGCCGGCGAAGTCGGCCGGGACCCTCGGTGACCTCATCAAGCAGAAGCTGGGCGATCAGCTCGGCGATCTGAAGAAGTGAGCGCAGAGAACGGCCGCCTCCACGGGCGGCCGCTCTAGCAGCATCCCGGTAGGGTGCAGGTGGCGGGGGCTCGCGAGAGCTCCCGCTGCTGTTTTTGTGCCCCGGGCGCGTTCGCGGCTCGACGCTCGCGGGCCGACCGTTTACCAAACGTCTCCGTGTCCGACCCGCCTCGCCCCGATCCGCACGGCCCGATGTGGGCCCCTTGGCGCATGGACTACATCCTCGCGCCCAAGGACAAGGACGCAGGTGCCCGCCCGGGCTGCATCTTCTGCAACTTCCCGGCGAGCCCCGCCCACTTCCGCGAGAACCTCGTGCTGGTGGCCAACGACGACGTGGCCGTCATGCTCAACCGCTACCCGTTCGCCGCGGGGCACGTGATGGTGATGCCGCGCCGCCACGTGGGGCTGGTCTCTGCGCTCGACGAGGCGGAGAACGATCGCCTGTTCCGCGCCGTCCGCGAGGTCGGGGCGCGCCTCCGCGAGCACGTGAAGCCCCACGGCATCAACTACGGCATCAACGAGGGCGTCGCCGCGGGCGCGGGGATCGCCGATCACCTGCACGTGCACCTCGTGCCGAGGTGGACGGGCGACACCAACTTCATGCCGGTCATCGCCGATCTGCGCGTGATGCCCGAGTACCTGGACCAGACCTTCGCGCGGCTGCTGCCCGCGTTCGCGGGGATGGACGGCGTCTTCGCGGGAGCCGCCGAGGGCACGCGATGAGCGAGCGGCCCTCCGATCCGCCGCCCGGTCTGCCGCCCCGCCCCGCGCCGTCGAGCGACGCGCCCGGGCGCAGCGAGCCCTTGGTGACCCCGCTCGAGTCCCCGCGCCTCTCGCTGCCGGGGCGCCCTGCCCGCATCTCGCGCCGCTCGTGGTTCCTCCTCGTCTCGGCGGTGATGGTGCTCGGCGTGCTGTTCGCGGCGCGCGAGGTGCTGCTGCCGTTCGTGCTCGCGCTGGTGCTGGCCTACGTGTTCACGCCCAGCGTGCTGTTCCTGCAGCGCAAGGGCCTGCCGCGCTGGGTGGCCATCGTCGGCATCTACGCGATCGCGCTCGGCACCATGTACGGGTTCGGCCGGCTCGCGGCGCCACGCCTGGCGGCCGAAGGGCGCGCGCTCGCCCGCGAGGTCCCCCGCATCGTCAAGACGCTGCAGCAGGAGACCCTGCCGGCCTGGGAGAAGAAGCTCCGCGAGCTGCAGGGGGACGAGGCGGCGCCGGCTCCGTCGAGCGCTCCGCCGGTCGCTTCGAGCCCGCCTCCCGCCTCCTCCGCCCGCCTGGACGACGACCCGAAGCCCGCCGTCACCATCACGCCGAACGCCGATGGATCGATGGAGGTCGAGGTCGGCAGCGGGTTCGACATCCGCCCCACCGACGACGGCGGGTATCGCATCGAGCCGCCGGAGCTCAAGAAGAAGAAGGGCCTCGCCCGTGCGTTCCAGTACGTGGAGCGCAACTACATGGAGCTCGTGCGCGGCGGCGTCGCCGTGGTGAGCAACGTGGCGCGGGGCATCTTCCTGTTCTTCATGACCCTGATGCTCGCGGCGTACATCATGCTCACGCACGAGCGCATCCTCGCGTTCTTCCGCGGCCTCGTGCGCCCGGCAGCGCGCGACGACTTCGACGCGCTGCTCGCGCGGCTCGACAAGGGGCTCGCCGGCGTGGTGCGCGGCCAGCTGCTGATCTGCGCCGTGAACGGGGTGCTCACGGCCATCGGGTTCGCCCTCATCGGCCTCAAGTACTGGCCGGTGCTCTCGCTGGTGGCCGCGGTGGGCTCGCTGATCCCGATCTTCGGGTCGATCATCTCGAGCGTGCCGGCGGTCGCCATCGGCCTCACCCAGTCGGTGCCCACCGCGTTCCTCGTGCTCGGCTGGATCGTCCTCATCCACCAGATCGAGGCCAATTTCCTCAATCCGAAGATCATCGGCGACTCGGCGCACCTGCACCCCGTGCTCGTGGTGTTCGTGCTGCTCGCGGGGGAGCACACGTTCCACGCCGCGGGCGCGCTGCTCGCGGTGCCGGCGCTCAGCGTCGCGCAGAGCCTGTTCCTCCACTTCCGCGAAGTGTCCGACCGCACCTCGCCGACCTGACGGCGCGCCGACCCCAGGCGTCGCGGACGAGACGCCCCCGACGAGACGCCGCCCCGACGAGACGCCCCCGCCGCCCGGCCCCGCCCGTCCGCTGCTCACGAGGGCAGAAACACGACGTCCCCGCGTGCGAGGCACGCGAGGACGTCGATCGGTTGCCTCGAACGAAGGCGATCAGGTGCCGGCGCTGCCCTGCACGCTGGCGCTGGCCTTGATCGAGACGTTGATGCTGACCTGCGCCTTGAGGGCGACGTCGAACGAGCTCGCGAAGCACACCGCGCCGGCCGCGCTCAGGTCGCCGACGGCCTTGAGCGCCTTGCCCGTCTTCTCGACGAGGTCGATGATCGGGTCCTTCAGGGCGATGGTCATCTGGAAGGCCTCGCCGATCTGGTCGCCGTGCTTGATGAGCGCGTTGTAGAGCTTGGCGTCACCCTCGACGACCCAGTTGGCGCGGGCCGAGCACTTGAGGCTGGCCTCGACCTTGGCCTTGCACGACGCCTGACAGTTCGCGTCGATCTTGCAGTCGATGGTGCCCTCGCAGCGCGGCGGGGAGACCTCGGCGGCACACGTCCCGTGGCACGTGCCCTTGCACTCGGCCTTGCCGGGCGTGTAGGTGCAAGCGCCTTCGCACTTGCCCTTGCAGTCGACGCTCGGCCCCTTGACCGAGCAGGCGCCCTTGCACTGCGCGGTGCAGGTGCCACCCGAGAACTTCCCCTTGCAGGTCGCGCTGCAGGAGCCGGTCGCCTGCGCGCTGCACGTGCCCTGGCACTTGCCCACGCAGTTGCCGGACGAGCCCCCCGACGTGGCCTTGCCGTCGCACATGCCGTTGCAGACGCCGTTGCAGGTGCCGGTGAAGCTCGCCTCGCAGCCGGCCTCGCAGGTGCCGGTCCAGGTGGGCGCCGTGCACTCGCCGGTGCACGAGCCCGCGCAGCTCACGGCGACGGTGGAGTCGACCGTGCAGGAGCCCTCGCACTTGCCGTCGCAGGCCACGGTGGGGGCCTGCACCTCGCACGAGCCCTCACAGCTGCCGTTGCACTCGACCGCGAGCTTGCCGGGCTGACACTTGGCGCGGACGTCACAGCCCGCGGAGACGTAGCAATCGGCCTCGCAGGTCGCCTGGACCGAGGCGTTGGCGCTACACCCACCGCTGACATCCAGGGTGACCTTCACCCCGGCGTCGAGGGCCTTCTTCACGCGCGCATTGGTGATGGCGCAGGCTTCGGCGGCGGTGGTCTTGGTGGCGTCTTCGCCGAGGTCGGCGTTGATGGCGTTGCAGGTCGCGAGCCACTTGGCCTCGAGCGCGACAGCGGCGCGATTGAGCTCCACGGCGGCGTCCGCGAACGCGCGGACCGTGGCGTCGGCGGCCTTCGCCTTCACCTGCAGGCCGTCGCAGCCCTGCGCCGCGCTGACGATGTCCGCGGGGCTGCAGTTCGGCAGCAGGACCGCCCCTCCCATCAACAACCCGACGGCGGCGACCTTGCCAAGCTTCTTCATGCGCATCCGAGGCCTCCTTGAAAGTACACGAACGGGCAGTCTACCCGAGGCGCGGGTCGTGTGCCTCCTTCTAGGGACGCGAGGTGGGCTCCGGTCATTCATCGGGCTACAGTCGCGACGGATGGACCCGTGGCACCGCCTCGCCCTCTCGACCGCGTTCTCGGCGATCTCCTGCGCGAACACGGCTGCGCCGGCGCCTCCGGCCGTTCCGGTCACCGCGAGCACGAAGGCCGTCGACGACGTCGAGCTCGGAGAGCGGCAAGTCGACGCGGCGGCGGGGGACTGCGCCTCGGCGTGCGCCGGGCTCGCGCGCATGCAGGTCGGTCGGGAGGCCCTCTGCAAGCCCGTCTCGCCGGCGTGCGAGGGCGCGAAGGAGCGCACGAAGAAGGCGGAAGCGTCCGTCGCGAGCTTCTGCGATCCGTGCGGAGGCTCGTGACGAGCTCCGCCTGGACCGCCCCGCAGAGCCGCAAGAACGACCGGATCTACCGGCTCGCACGCGTCGGGGTGGCGTTCGCGCGCGCGATGCCCGCGTGGCTGCTCCGCGGGCTCGGTCGGCTCGTCGGCCTCGTCGCGTTCTGCGTCGCGGGCCGCGCGCGATGCACCGCGCTCGCCAACGTCGCGCGCACACTGGGCCTCCGCGGGCTCGCGGCGCGTCTCCACGTCGCGCGGACCTTCGTGACCCTCGGCGCCCTCCTCGGCGACACGACGCGGTTGCTGGATCCTCGCACGCGCGCCTCGACCCGGCTCCCCCTGCCCGCGGCCGCCGTGGCGACGCTCCGCGAGGCGCTGGCCGAGGGGCGCGGCGTGATCCTGGTGACGGCCCACCAGGGACTCTGGGAGCACCTCGCCGCCGCGCTCGTGGAGGAGAGCTTCGCGCTCACGACGCCAGTGCGTCGGAGCTACGATCCGCGTCTCGAGCGCCTGGTCCACGCGGCCGTGCGCGACGATCGCGGCGTGCGCACCCTCGATCGGGACGACCCGCACGCTGGCATCGCGCTCCTCCGTGCCCTCCGCGCGGGGGGCGTCGCGGGGTTCCTCGTCGACCTCAACGTGCGGGGCGCGACGGTGTCGGCGCCGTTCCTCGGGGTGCCGGCGTGGACCACCCACGCGCCGGCGCGGCTCGCGCGCGCGTCGGGGGCGCCGATCGTCGTGGCGTGCGCGGTGCCGGGGCGGGTGCACATCGAGCGGCTCACCGGCGACCGTCGGGACGTCGAGGCGACCACGACGGCGATCGCCGCGGCCATCTCGGCGAACATCCTCGCCGCACCCCACCACTGGATCTGGATGCACGAGCGCTTCGGCCCGCAGCGGGCCCACGAGGAACGCAGCGCGCCGCGCGCGCCCTGAAGCTATTGCTTGGGCACCACCACCTGCAGCCCGAGCAGCACGCCCCCGTTGGTGAGGACGAACGCGCGGTTGCCGTAGGCGGCGGCGCCGGCCGCGAACCCGCTGCCGGTCTCGAGGCCGTCGATGACGTTGCCCTCGCGCGGCTCGAACAGGAACAAGCCTCCCTTGCTCGAGCCGACGAGCAGAGCGCCCGCGATGGAGACCGGAGAGACCAGCGCCCCGACGGGGCCTTGCCGTCGCCAGACGACGGCGCCGTTCTTGGGGTCGAGGGCCCACAGCCCCGTGGTGCCCGAGCCGGCGATGACGAGGCTCCGCTCGGGGACCTCGGCCCCCTGCGCGTCGACGTGGGCGTCCTCGTGCCAGTGGGTCAGCCAGGCGACCCCGGTGGCCTCGGCGCGGCGCCAGATCGCGCTGCCGGCGCTGGCGTCGAGCGCGGTGATGCCGCCCGCGATGCTGCCGAAGAGCACGCGATCACCGACCACCAAGGGGGTCGTGTCGACGTCGAAGTAGGGCTGCTGGTCCTCGGACGCGGTGCCGCCGGTGGCGGTGAGGTCGACCTCGGGCCAGCGCTCCTTGCCGGTGTCGATGTCGTACGCCACCACGTGGCCGGTGGAGAAGGCGACGTAGACGCGGCCCTCGTCGTAGGCCACCCCGGCGTGTCCGGCGATCTCGAGGCCCTGGGCCGGGGTGCGCACGTGCTTCCAGAGGGTCGCGCCCGTGTCGGCGTCGATGGCGAACACCGCGTCGGCCGAGTTGTCGAAGACGAGGACGCTCTTGCCCGACGGGCGAGGCACGAGCAGCGGCTTGCGCTGCACGGGCGCGCCGGTGCGGTAGCGGTACACGAGCGAGCCGTCCTTGGCGCGCAGGCAGTAGAGGCCGTCGTCGTCGGAGCCGAACCACACGACGTCGCGCGTGCCGTCGTACAGGGCTTCGGCGTTGACCCCGCCGGCGGTGGAGAAGCGCCAGATCACGCTGCCGTCGCCGACCCGCAGGGCGTGGAAGCCGCGGTCGCTCGTGCCGACGAAGATGCGGCCGTGCGCTGGATCGATGGCCGGTACGCTCTTCTCGGTGCCGTTCTTGACGACCACGTCGTCGACCAACGAGCGACGGTAGTCGACGTGGAGCACCCAGCCGGGCCGGTGCAGCCACGCCGGGGTCATCGGGTTGGCGGCGTCCTTGCGGCCGCACCCCGCGAGGAGCGCGAGGCCGAACAGGGCGGTCGCGAGGCGCTTCACTTCGGCGCTCCGCCCGGCGCTCCCGGCACCCCACCCGGCACCCCGGGAGGCGGCATCGGGGGCTTGGGGCCACCCGGCGGCATCGGCTTGCCCGGACCCCCTGGACCTCCCGGGCCCCCGGGACCCCCAGGACCCCCAGGACCCCCAGGACCCCCGCCCTTCTGCAGCTGCTTGAGGAGCTCCTGGAGCTTGGCCGGATCCATCTTGCCAGGGCCACCAGGGCCACCAGGGCCCTCCATGCCCGGCATCCCGCCCGGCATGCCCGGCATCCCGCCCATGCCCGGCGGGGGCTTGGCAGGCAGCGCAGAGGGATCGAGCAACCCGAGCAGACGATCGATCTGCCGCTTGAGGTGGGAGGAGGCCGGCGCCCCCGGCGCGAGGACGAGCTCCCGGGCGGCCTTCAGCTTGGTGATCGCGGCCGGCTTGTCGCCCTTCTGCACGTCGATGCGGGCCTGGTGGTAGAGGCCCTGCGGCTTGGCGTTCTTGGTCTCGAGCGCGGCGAGCGCCTCGAAGTCCTTGCGTGCGTCGTCGAGCAGGCCCTTCCCCTCGTGGGCGTAGCCGATGCCCTCGGCGCACGTGGCCTTGACCATCGGGTCGGCCTGGCCGAGCGGGCTCTTCTTGACGTCCTCGTAGGCGGCGAGCGCGCCGTCGTAGTCGCGCTTGTCGAGCAGCACGCCGGCCTCGGCGAGGCGCGCGAGCAGCCCGGGACCGGTGTCGCCGTACTTGGTCTTGGCCTCGCCGTACGACGCGAGCGCCCAGTTCTGGCGCTCGATCTCGGTCGGGAACGCGGGCATGCGCTTGACGATCTCCGGGTCCTCGACGCCGGTCCACGTGGGCGCGGCGACCTCGGCGAACGCGCCCTCGGCGATCTTGTTGCTCGCCTTCTCCTCGCGCGAGGCCTTGTACCACCAGGCGCCGAAGCCGATCGCGCCGGCCAGCACCGAGAGGCCGGCCGCGTAGGCGAGCTGCTTCTTGCGCTTGTTGGCCCACTCCATGGCCCGCAGCGTCGCCGTCATGAGCGCGTCGGGGTCGTCGGTCGCGGACTTCTCTTCGGCGGCGAGCGCGGGCTTCTTGCGCTTCTTGGCCGGGGCCGCATCGGCGGCCGCCGCGGCCTCGTCGGCCCGGGGCTTCTTGCGCTTCTTGGCGCCGCCCTCCTCGGTCGAGAGTTCTTTCTCTGCGCGCTTGTCGTCGTCGTCCGCAGCCATGGGCGGCGGACCTTAGCATCATCGTCGACGATCGCGTATGTTGGGGAAGTGCCTCCGTTCGCCCTTCGTGCCCGCGCCGCGCGCCTCGCTGGGGTCGGCCTCCTCCTCGGACTCGCCGGGGCCGCCCTGTTCGCCGCCTGCTCCACCGAGGACCTGACCAACAAAGGCGGGCCTTGCGCCCGGGGCAGCGACTGCGCCCCGGGTTTGTTCTGCGTCGACGGCCTGTGCACCGACGACCTGTCGAAGCTCGACGGCGGGTCGGTCCCGAACCTCCTGGACAGCGGTGCGCCCGAGACCCCGGCCGAGGCCGGTGACGCGGGCGATGCGCCGCCCCCGGTGGACACGGGAACGCCGGTCGACACGGGCACCCCGAAGGACACGGGGACACCGCCCACCGACACCGGCACGCCGCCGACCGACACCGGCACGGCGCCGACCGACACCGGCACCGCCCCCACGGACACCGGCACCGCCCCCACGGACACGGGCTCGGCCACCGACACCGCCGGCGACTGACCCTCCGAACAGGGACGTCCGCGCGCTCTACGCTGCCGCGACTGCTAGCGGCGGCGCGACGAGCTCACGTACTCGTCGAGCACGTTGGCCATGATGTCGGCGATGAGGCCGTCGGCCACGCGCAGGCGCCGCGAGAGCTCCCGCGCGATGTTGAGCACGATGAGCGAGTACGCCTTGAGGTCGCGCCGGTAGAGCTGGTCGAGCCCCTCGGCGCCGATGCGCAGGAGCCGCGAGGGCGCGAGGGCGATGACGGTGGCCGACCGCGGCTGCACGTCGAGGATGGACATCTCACCGAACCAGTCGCCGGGCCCGAGGAGGGCGACGCGCGCTTCGATGCCGCGCTTGCCGCGCTTGAGGACCTCGCACTCACCGTCGAGCACGACGAACATCTCGCGGGCCTGGTCGCCCTCGCGGAACACCGCGTCTCCGGGCCCCTTGAGCACGACGGGCAACGCCTGCACGAGGTACTCGAGGACGTCGTCGGACAGCGCCCCGAACAGGCCGATGTCCCGGAGGGCGTCGACCGTCGGCGGGTTCGAGAGACGCTTGGGGGGATCGTGGCTCATGGGAGGACACCCTTTACGCCGAGCACACGCCGTATTCCACCCCCGAGAGCTTCGGGTGGTCGGTGAGGGCCCCGCAGGTCTTGCCCGAGGGGCAGTCGCCCGAGAAGCCGATGCGGCACCAGCGCCGGCATTCGTTGGTGCTGAGGCAGAGGTAGCCGGGGGCGCAGCTGAACGGGTTCGTGCTGCTGCAGGCGCTCGCGCCCACGCCCGTGCCCCCACCCGCGCAGGTGGTGTGGGTCGCGTCGGCGAAGAGGCAGTTGGGCCCGGCGCCGCAGACCTTCGAGGGCGCGAGCGGGTCGCACGGCGCGGCGCAGTCGGTGAAGCCCGGGATGGCCTTGGTCGTCTTGGTGGTGCTGTCGTAGTAGAGCACCGGGAGGCACGCCGAGCCGGCCTTCGGGCAGTCGCTCGGCGAGGCACAGAACGCCTGGCACGCGCCGAACACGCAGGTGAGACCCTTGGCGCACTCGCCGAGGTCCTTGCACGACTGACCGAGGGTCTTGGCGCCCGCGGGCACGCAGGAGGCGCTGCCGTCGACGCTGGTGACGTCGCAGTTGAGGCCCGTGCCGCAGCCGCACTGGGGCGCGAAGGTGCAGGCGGCGCCGTCGGCGGGCTTGCACCCCGTGTCCGTGGGGCCCGTGTCACCGGAACCCGTGTCGCCCGAACCCGTGTCGGTCGGCGAACCGGTGTCGCCTGCCGAACCTGTGTCGGTCGACGAACCCGTGTCGAACGAGGTGTCGTCGACGCCCTCGTCGAGCGGGTCGACGTCGCCGCCGCTGGTGGGGCCGCAGTCCCGCAGCTTGCAGCTGTCCTTGACGGTGCCCTCGCCCGTGCCCGTGGCGCACCCCGCCGCCACGAGGAGGCCGGCGGTGACGAGCGTGAACGTGAAGGTCCGAGCGAGCCCTGCCACGGCCGACCGTCTAGCACGCGGAGGGGCTCGGCGCCCGTCGGGGGGCGCTCCCGCCCTCGGTCAGAGCGTGCGGGTCAGCACCATCCGCCGGCGGTTCGGGCCGGCGTAGTTCTCGTCCTCGGTGGCCGTCCACCCGAGCGCCAGGTGGAAGCGCAGCGAGCCCTCGTTGCCGGCCGTGGTGATGGCCTTCATCTTGTGGCACCCCGCGGCGAGGCACGACGAGGTGAAGTCGTTGTAGAGCGCGCGCGCGACCCCCCGGCGGCGCAGGGCCGGATCGATGCCGACGAGGTGGATGTATCCCACGGCGGGCCCCGCGCTCGAGTCCGGCACGATGAAGCCGAGGAGGAAGCCCACCAGCCGATCGTCCTGATCGGTGTCCTCGACCACCCGCGCGTACTGCCCGAGCTCGTAGAAGAACACCGGGTGGGCGAGAACGGCGATGGGGCCGTTCCACCAGTGGTCGACCACCTGCACCACGCGGTCGTAATGGGCCTTGGTCATCGGCCCCGCGCGCAGGTTCTTGGGCACCGCCTTGGTGACGGGGGCCTCGAGGGTCGGGTTGGTGATCAGGCGGTGGCTCATGGCGATCCGTCGTCGGAGGAGGCCTTGCTTCCCTGGGCGAGCGCGCCGAGGGCGTCGTAGGCCGCGTATTTGTAGCACTCCGACAGCGTCGGGTAGTTGAAGACCATCTCGATCAGAGCGTCGACGCCGCCGCCGAGCGTCATGATCGCCTGGCCGATGTGCACGAGCTCGGCCGCGCGCTCGCCGATCACGTGCACGCCGACCAGCTTGCGCGTGCTGCGCTCCACCATGAGCTTCACCACGCCGTCGCGGTCACCGATGATCTTGCCGCGCGCGTTGTCGCGGAAGAACGCGCGCCCGACCACGTAGTCGACGCCGGCCTTCTGGGCCTCCTCCTCGGTCATCCCGACGTAGGACACCTCGGGCACCGTGTAGATGCCGTACGGCAGGAGCGCGCCGACCTTGGTCTTGTAGCCGAGCCCGAAGGCGTGGACCACGGCCACGCGCGCCTGTTCCATCGACGTCGAGGCGAGCGCGGGGAACCCGATGACGTCTCCCACCGCGTAGAGGCTCGGGACCGAGGTGCGGTAGTTGGCGTCGACGGCGATGGCCCCGCGCTTGTCGGGCACGATGCCGACCGTGTCGAGGCCGAGCCCCACGGTGCGGCCGTTGCGCCCCGCGCAGTAGAGGACCTTGTCGGCGTCGACGTGCGTGCCGTCGTCGAGCGTGGTGCGGATCACCTCCGCGCTCTCGCGCGCGATCTTGCGGTACTTCACGCCGAGCCGGCACTCGATGCCGAGCGCGATCATGCCCTGGCGGAGGCGCTCGCTCATCTCGCGGTCGAGGAACGGCAGGATGTCCTGGCGCGCGTCGACCAGCACCACCTCCACGCCGAGCGCGGCGAACATGCACGCGTACTCGCAGCCGATGACCCCCGCCCCCAGCACCACGAGGCGCTTCGGCAGCCGGTCGATGCCGAGCACCGTGTCGCTGTCGTCCACGTCGGCGTCGTCGAACGGGATGTCGGCCGGCCGGAACGGCTCGCTGCCGGTGGCGATCAGCACGAACTCGGCGGTGAGCTTCTGCATCGGCGCGGCGAGCGGCTCGACCGCGACCGTGTGGGCGTCGACCATCCGCGCGTGGCCGCGGAAACAGGTGACCCCGTGGCGGTCGAGGTTCCACTTGATGCGCTCCACCTCGAGGCGCCGCACCGCGTCCTTGCGGGACAGCATGCGGGGCGTGGCCGCGCCGCGGTCGACCTCGAGTCGGATGCCGTAGAGGTGCCGGTTGCGGTACCCCGAGAGCACGAGGGCCGCCTCGCGCAGCGTCTTGCTCGGCAAGGTGCCGGTGTGCACGCACGCCCCGCCTGGCTCGGGGGCCTTCTCGATCAGCGCCACGCGCTTGCCGAAGTACGCGGCCTGCGCCGCCCCCTTCTCGCCGGCGGGGCCGCCGCCGATCACGACCAGATCGTAGTCGTAGGACACGGGGCGAGCCTACGCTGCTTCCCGGGCCCGGCGCGAGGCGTTCCTGTGGAGTCGCCGAGGAGCCGTAGACGCTCGCCGAAAGCCGAACTACCCGGCGCCGCATGAGCACCGACCCCCGCGACAGCATCCAGCCCACGCTCGACGGCTTCGCCCTCGTCCTCGGAGCCAGCAGCGGCTTCGGCGAGGCGTGCGCCCTCTCCCTCGCCCGGGCGGGCATGTCCGTCGTCGGCGTCCACCTCGACCGGCGGTCCACGATGCCCCACGTCGAGGAGATCCAGGGCAAGATCCGGGCGCTCGGTCGCGAGGCGTGGTTCTACAACGTCAACGCCGCCGACGAGGCCAAGCGCCGCGAGGTGCTCGACGACGTGAAGAAGCGCCTCGACGAGCGCGGCAAGGGCGAGCGCGTGCGCGTGCTGCTCCACTCGCTCGCGTTCGGCACGCTGCTGCCGTTCCTCCCCGAGACCCCCGAGGCCAAGCCGAACGAGTTCGCGACGCAGAAGCAGGTCGAGATGACCCTCGACGTCATGGCGAACTCCCTCGTCTACTGGACCCAGGACACCCTGCTCCGCGGCCTGTTCCACGAGCACGCGCGCGTGTTCGCGATGACCTCCACCGGTGCGTGGTCGATCTGGCCGCGCTACGGCATCGTCTCCGGTGCCAAGGCCGCCCTCGAGAGCCACGTGCGGTCGCTGGCCCACGAGCTCGGCCCGCGGGGCATCACGGTCAACGCGCTGTGCGCCGGCGTGACCGACACCGCGGCGCTGCGCAAGATCCCCGGCAACGACGCCATGATCGCGGCCGCCCTGCGCAAGAACCCCGCGCACCGCCTCACCACCGTGGAGGACGTCTCGCGCGCCATCGTCTCGCTCGCGCAGCCGGGCCTCTACTGGATGAACGGCAACACAATCAACGTCGACGGCGGCGAAGCGATCTCGGGGTAGTCGGTGGCCTTCCAGGTCGTCGACGACCGCAACCGCACGGTGATCCTGGCGCAGCCGCCGCGCCGGATCGTCTCCCTCGTGCCGAGCGACACGCTGACGCTGGCGCTGCTCGGCGGCCTCGACCGGCTCGTGGGCCGCACCGACTACTGCGTGCTCCCCGAGGGGGTCGAGCGCCTCACCAGCGTCGGCGGCACCAAGGACGCCTCCGCCGAGCGCATCCTCGCCCTGGCTCCGGACCTCGTGGTGGCCAACCAGGAGGAGAACTCCCGGCCGACGCTCGAGAAGGTGGTCGAGGCGGGTGTGCCGCTGTTCATCGCCTTCCCGAAGCGCGTCGAGGACGGGCTCGCGCTCGTCGCCCGCTACGCCCGCATGCTCGGGGTCGAGAAGGCGCCGCACGTGGTGTCGCTGGTGCGCGAAGGCTACCAGCGCCTCGCCGCGGCCCGCGCCGCGAACCGACCGCGGCGCACGGTGTTCTGCCCGATCTGGGCCGACCCGCTGATGACCATCCGCGGCGACACGTACCTGAGCGCCTCGCTCGAGCTCGCCGGGCTCGACAACGTGTTCCGCGATCGCTCGCGCAAGTACCCCCTCGCCGCCGATCTCGGCAAGGTGCGCGCGCTCGACCCCGAGAAGGTGGGCGAGCGCGACACGCGCTATCCGCGCATCACCGAGGACGAGCTGCGCGCCGCCGATCCCGACGTGGTGGTGCTCCCCGACGAGCCGCACCCGTTCACGGCGGCGGAGGCCGCGCACTTCGCCGCGCTCCTCCCGCGGGCCAAGGTGGTGCCCGTCGACGGCAAGGATCTCTGCTGGTACGGCGCGCGCGCGGTCGAGGCCATCCCGCGGCTGCTCGCGCTCTAGCGCTCCTCGGCGATGGCCTTGATGCGCTGGGCGGCGCGCCCGAACATGCGTGCGAAGACCGGTCGCGCCACGGGGTGCACGGCCGCCATGACGAGCGAGGGCTCGTAGTGCACCGTGTAGCGGAGCCGGCAGCGCGCCTCGCCGAGCGGCTCGATCGCGAGGTGCTCCATCATGCGGCGCACGAGCGGGAGCGTGCACTCCTCGATCACGAAGGCCAGACGCCGGCCCGGCTCCCACGCCACGAACCGCTCTTTGACCGCGAGGGTGTCGAGCGCGACGATGCGCGTGCTGCCGAGGCCGTGGGGGGCCGGCGAGGTCCACTCGCAGGCCACGAGCTCCGCGAGCCAGTCGTGGAAGCGCTCGCCGGCGGCGAGGGCGAACACACGGTCGGCGGAGGCCGCGATCTCCACCGTGTGCTCGATGCGTCGCGGGGAGTGCTCGAGGAACGAGAGGTCGGTCGGCGCCAGGTGGAACCACATCGGCCGCACGGTATCAGTCGAAGAGGGATGTGTCGCCCGCGCCCTCGCGAACGACGACCGGCGTGTCGCTCGTCAGGTCGACCACCGTGGTCGGGAGGGTCCCCCCTGCGCCGCCGTCGATGACGAGCGCGAGGCCGGGGAAGGCGTCGTCGATCTCGGCGGGATCGACGAACGGGTCGCCGCCGTGGGGGCCCGCGGTGGTGGAGATGATCGGGCGGCCGAAGGCCTTGGTCAGCTCCTGCGCGATGGGGTTCTCCGGGACGCGGATGCCCACCTGCTTGCGCTTGAGGAGGAGGAGCTTCGGGACCTCGCGGGTCGCCTGCAGGATGAAGGTGTACGGTCCCGGCAAGAGCCGCTTCAGCAGGCGGTACTGGGCGTTCTCGACGATCGCCCACTTCGCCATGTCCCCGAGATCGTGGCACACGAACGAGAGCGGCTGGTCGGACTTCATCCGCTTGAGCGCGTACAGAGAGTCGATGGCCTTCTTGTTCTGGAGATCACAGCCGAGCCCGTACGTGGTGTCGGTCGGGTACGCGATGACCTCGCCGGCCTCGAGCGCGGCGACGGCGCGCGCGATCTTGCGCGGTTCGGGGTGGGTAGGATCGATCTCTATGATCACGAGGGGGCGCGTACCATAGCCGCCGTGCGCCGTTCGTCGAGCGTTCCTTTGCGCGTGCTGCTGGCCCTCTCGGTGGGGGCCGGGCTCGGTGCGGCCGCCATCCAGGTGCCCCCCTTCGCGCCGGCGCTCGCGATGCTGGGCTTCGCCCTCGTCGACGGCCTGCTCGCGAACCTCCTCGGCGCGGCGGCAGCCCCCCCTGGCCGACGAGTCGTCACCCGCGGGACGGCGGCGGGCATCCTCCTCGGCCTGATGTCGCTGCTCGTGGCCGCGCACGGCTCGGCCCGCTGGGGCTCGTGGACCTTGCCGACGTGCGCGATCGTGGCCACCGCCGCCTTCGTGGTGGGCACCTACGGCAGCCTGCGCGCGCCGAACGCGGCGGGGCCCACGGTCGGCCTGCTCGACCTCGGCACCAGCGCGTTCGTGCTGCTCGGCGGGCTGTCGGCGCACGAAGCCTCGTCGTCCCGCCGCGCCGCGGTCGCGCTCTCGATGGGGGTGGTCGGCGTGCTGCGCGGTCTGTCGGTGGTCACCCTCGTGGCGCGCGGGGCGCGGGAGGCGGACACGACGATGCTCGCCGCGCTGGGCTTCCTCGGCTGGCTCGCGGTGGCGGCCACGCTCTGCACGGTCGCCGCATCCCCGGTCGCCTGGTCCGGCCTCGGCGCGGCCACCGTGCTCACCCTGGCAGCGGTGCTGGTCGAGCGCCGACAGCGGCGTCTGGTCGTCGTGTTCTTCCGGGGCGCGCTCGCGTTCAGCGCCGCGGCCATGCTGGGCGCGGTGAGCCTGCTCGCCTGAGCTACTTCGGGGGCGCCGGCGCCGGCGCGGGGGCGGGTGCTGGCGCCGGCGGCGTGGC
>CAZUZY010000067.1:0-28606 GCA_964624885.1 uncultured Polyangiales bacterium
AGGGCCGCGGCCAGCACGGCCTCGTGCGCCGCGTCGAGGTGACCGAGCACCACGACCAGCGTGTTCTGCGGGTCGGGATCGAGCTCGAGCTCCGAGAGCACCTGCGGGCGGAGGCGCGCCCACTTGGCGCCGGGTTCCTCGGCGTCGTAGCGGTACGGGAGCAGCGGGTCGGTGGCCGGGTCCCAGGCGTCGACGTCGAGGCCACCACCGAGCAGCAGGGCGGCGTCGCGCGCGCGGAAGAAGCCGTCGAGCTTGTGGGCGACGCCCGGCGTGCGGGCGGCCGCGAGCGGCTCGGCGCCGAGCCACGCCACGCGGTCGGCGCCGACCGCGCCGCCCTTGAGCAGCGAGGCCTGGCCGTAGAACTCGAGGCCCTCCGTCGTGAAGAGGCTCTGGTCGATGCCCGCCGCCGCGAGCCGCTCGCGCGGCAAGCGCAGATCGCGCGACGGATCGAGCACGAGCGCGACGCGGGAGAGGCCGGCCAGCATGCGTGGGCTCGGCTTGCCCTCCTCGTGGGGCCAGCGCGCGGCCTCGCGGACGGCGAGGTTGGCGAACGCGGCGGCCTCGCCCACGGTGACGACGGCCTCGAGCTCGGAAGAGCCCTCGATGGCCTGCCCGAGGCGGTGCAGCGCGAAGGTGGCGACCGCGTGCCCGAACCAGGCGTAGCGCTCGGTGCGGTCGATGCCCGTGGCCTCGCCCGGCGGCTCCCCACCGAGGAGCGTGAGCTCGACGCCGCTCGGCAGCTTGGTGTCGAACATCACGCGCTCGTGGGTGGGCGCGCCGATCGGGAATTTCAGGGGCGTGAGCTTGCGCGCGAGGCCGAGCGAGGCGTGGCGGGCGGGATCGTACGGGCAGACGAGGGTGACCCGGTGGCCGAGCCCGTGGAGCGCCTTGGCGAGGCCGAGGGAGACCTCGTGCACGTCGGCCCCCTCGCCGGCATCGGGCGACCCGAACGCCGAGATGCCCGCCGAATTCGGGGCGGAGAACGCACTCGCAGCCAGGATGAGGTCCATCGCGGGAGCCTGTACCAACGTTGGGAGAGGGACGCACGTCTCGTCTCGTGCTAACGGCCCCGCCCGCCATGAGCGTGCTTTTCCGGGACGTTCGCCTCCTCGACCCGGCCACCTCGCGTGACGAGCGGGTCGACGTGCTGGTAGAGCGGGGCCAGATCGCCCGCGCGGGGGTCGGAGCCGGCCAGGGGCTCGCCCACGGCGGCCCCGGGACCGACGGCGAGCCCCTCCAGGTGATCGAGGGACGGGGCCGCTGGCTCTGCCCGGGGTTCGTCGACCTGCACGCCCACCTCCGCGAGCCGGGCGAGGAGCACAAGGAGGACGTGGCGAGCGGGCTCCTCGCGGCGGTCGCCGGTGGCTTCGTCGACGTGTGCGTGATGCCGAACACCAAGCCGGTGAACGACACACGCGCCATCACCGAGATGCTCGTCGGGCGCGCCAAGGACATCGGCCTCGCGCGCCTGCACCCCATCGGCGCCATCACCAAGGGCCTCGAGGGCAAGGAGCTCACCGAGGTGAGCGACCTGCGCGAGGCCGGGGCGCGCGCCCTCTCCGACGACGGGCGCTGCGTCACCAACTCCATGGTGATGCGCCGCGCGCTGCAGTACGCGCGCACCTTCGACGTGCCGGTCATCCAGCACGCCGAGGACCACGCGCTCACCGCGGGCGCCGACATGCACGAGGGCGCCGTCTCCACGCGGCTCGGGCTGCGCGGCTGGCCCCGCGAGGCGGAGGACGTCATCGTCGCCCGCGACCTGGTCCTCGCCGAGGGCGCGGGCGCTCGCTACCACGTGGCCCACCTCTCCACGCGCGGCGCGGCCCGCATGGTCGAGGAGGGCAAGCAGCGCGGCATCCGGGTGACCGCCGAGGTCACCCCGCACCACCTGCTGCTCACCGACGAGAACGTCCTCGGCTACGACACCGCGTGCAAGGTGAACCCGCCGCTCCGCGAGGCCGAAGACGTCGCGGCCCTCCGGCGCGCGCTCGCCTCGGGGGTCATCGACGCCATCGCCACCGACCATGCGCCGCACGCGCTCGGCGACAAGCACTGCGAGTTCTCCGCCGCCCGCCCCGGCATGATCGGCCTCGAGCTCTGCCTCGCGGTGCTGCTCGACCTGGTGCGCAAGGGCGAGGTACCGCTGTTCCGCCTGCTCACGGCGCTCACGGTGGGTCCGGCGAAGATCGTCGGGCTCGACGTGCCGCGGGTCGCCGAGGGCGTCCGCGCCGACCTCGTCCTGATCGACCCTGACGCGAGCTGGGTCATCGAGCGCGCCACGCTGCGCAGCAAGTCCACCAACACCCCGTTCCTCGGGCGCAGCGTCCAGGGCGCCATCGACCTCACGATGGTCCACGGACGCATCGTCCACACCCGCCTGCCCAAGGAGCTCCCGTGAGCGAACGACGCGCGATGCTGGCCCTCGCCGACGGCACCACCTTCGTGGGCCGCGCGCTCGGCGCCGAGGGCACCACCACCGGCGAGGTGGTCTTCACGACCGGCATGACCGGGTACCAGGAGGTCCTCACCGACCCCTCGTACGCGGGCCAGATCGTGACCATGACCGCGCCCGAGATCGGCAACACGGGGCTGAACAAGGAGGACGGCGAGGACGCCCGCCCGCGCCTCGCCGGCTACGTGGTGCGCGAGGCGAGCAACATCGTCTCCAACTGGCGCGCCGACGAGTCGCTCGACGCCTACCTCGCGCGGCACGGCGTGGTCGGCATCGAGGGCATCGACACCCGCGCCCTGACCCGCCACCTGCGCGACCACGGCAGCCAGAACGGCGCCATCGGCCTCTTGCCCGACGACAACACCGCCGCGCGCGAAGCCCTCGTGCGCAAGGCCCGCGAGGCGCCGGACATGGAGGGCCTCGACCTCGCGTCGGGCGTGTCGTGCAAGGTGCCCTACGCGTGGAAGGAGGGCACGGGCCGCTGGAAGCCCGCCGCCCCCGGCGCTCCGAGCGCCCCGAAGGTGGACAAGCGCGTGGTGGCCTTCGACTTCGGCATCAAGCGCAACATCCTCCGCTGCCTCGTCGACGCGGGGTGCGAGGTCACGGTGGTGCCCTCGAACACCAGCGCGGCCGCGGTGCTCGATCTGCGCCCCGACGGGGTGTTCCTCTCCAACGGCCCCGGGGACCCGGCGGCCGTCACGTACGCCATCGAGACCGTGCGCGCGCTGCTCGGCAAGAAGCCCGTCTTCGGCATCTGCCTCGGCCACCAGATCCTCGGCCTCGCGCTCGGCGCCACCACGAGCAAGCTCCGCTTCGGGCACCGCGGCATCAACCAGCCCGTGCGCGACCTCACCACCGGGCGCATCGAGATCACCACCCAGAACCACGGGTTCGTGGTCGACGTGGACTCCATCGGCGACGCCGCCGACGTGACCCACCTCCACCTGAACGACGGCTCGGTCGAGGGCCTCGCGCACAAGACGCTGCCCGCGTTCTCGGTGCAGTACCACCCCGAGAGCGCGGCCGGCCCGCACGACTCGCTCTACCTGTTCGAGCGCTTCACCTCGAGGTTCTGAGCGGGCGATCGAGCGCTGACCGAACGTCGGCGCACGACAACGCGTTGCGTCAGTCTCCGTGCGTCATGCGGGGGTTGACGCGACATGCCTTCGCGCGCCTGGAAAAGACGTGGTACCGACTCGTAACTCACTCGAGAGTCACGAGGTGCTCCGATGCGCGTGCTTCCTCTCCTTCCGTTGTTCGCGCTGCTCACCCTGCCGGTCGACGCCCACGCGTTGACCCAGCCGAGTGGGGTGGTGATCCCCACGCAGCCGGGCTGCGACAGCGGCAAGCCGACGGGGCTCCTCGCCACGTTCGCGTGCGTGTGCACGACGCCAGGCGTCTGCAACATCGGTGACGTGTGTCCTTCGACCTCGAGCTGCGACGACGGCAAGAAGTCGACGTGTGAGAGCACGATGTTCCACGTCTGGAACGACAACACGTGCATCCCCTCCAAGTTCAGCGGGCTCGATCCGGTGGGCGAGGCGTCCACCACGCCGGAGACCTTCCGCCCCACCTGCGCGCTCACGTTCTCGATCGTCACCCGCGCCAAGGCGCTCTTCCAGGACACGTTCGGCTGGTACAACGTCACCGGCGGCAAGCCCGATCCGAGCGACCTGCACCCGATGTTCGGCTGCACCGACGGCGCCGGGAAGACCATCGTCCTCGATCTGGCCAAGGAGCCTGGCTACAAGGGCGGCGACATCGGCTTCTTCTTGCTCACGCCGGAGTCGCACGCCGGTGACAAGAAGTGCGCGGGGGGCGACTGTTGCCCGAGCACCGCGCGCCTCGCGAAGGGCGAGGGCTACGTCTACTACAGCGAGCGCAAGTACAACCCGGACGCGGCGGGCTCGTCCTCGTACATCCACCTGCTCACCTACGCGAGCCACCTCTCCAAGACCAAGTTCTACTTCGCCTGGGAAGACCTGTTCAGCGGCGGCGACAACGGCTTCACCGATCTGGTCACCAGCGTCGACGGCGTGCAGTGCTCCGGCGGCGGCGTCCGGTGCGACACCGGCAAGAAGGGCGCGTGCGCCTTCGGCGTCACCCAGTGCAGCGCGGGCGCGGTGAGCTGCACGCCCGTGTTCACCGCCAAGACCGAGACCTGCGACGGCGTGGACGAGGACTGCAACGGCCTCGTCGACGACGGCGCCATCTGCCCGACGGCGGGAGACATCTGCCACGACGGCAAGTGCGTGCCGCCCTGCGGCCGCGGCGAGTTCAAGTGCGGGCCCGGCACCACCTGCGACAAGACGAGCGGTCTCTGCGTGGACCCGACCTGCGTCGACGTGAAGTGCGGCGCGGGCGAGATCTGTCGCGCCGGCAAGTGCGGCTCGCCCTGCGGAGGCGTGATCTGCCCCAAGGGCCAGACCTGCATCTCGGACGCCTGCGTCGATCTCTGCGCCGGCGTGAAGTGCGGCGTCGGTCAGGTCTGCCGCGACGGCATCTGCTTCTCGGGCTGCTCGTCGTGCTCCGGCGTGTCGTGCGAGAGCGGCACCAAGTGCGACCCGGCCAGTGACGACTGCGTCGACCCGAGCTGCACGACCCCCTGCCCGACCGGCAGCTACTGCAAGGCCGGCAAGTGCGTCGACGCCTGCGAAGGCGCCACGTGCCCGCCCGGACAGACCTGCACCGCCGGCAAGTGCCTCAAGCCGGGAGAGGTGGCGGACACCGGCGTGACGCTCGACGGCGCGGCGGGCGACGCCTCCACCGGGAGCGACGCGGGCCCCGACGGCGGCGGCAACAAGCTGAACGGCGACGACCTTCCCGACGGCCAGGCCTGCAGCTGCAGCCTCCCCGGTGGCGGGGCCACCTCGTCGCTCGGCGCGCTCGTGCTGGGCGCGATCGCGTTGGGCGCACTGCGTCGTCGCGGGCGGCCTGACCAGTAGATGTTCGATTCCTGACATCCGGCACGGTCCGACCTGACGCGCCGACGCGAGCCTCCCCTCATGAAGGCGGAGGGCGCGACCAGCGTCGACAGCAAGCACAGCCCGTGGGAGCGCATCTTCAACTGGGGAGGGCTGCTGGCCATCCACCTCGGAGCGCTCGCGGCGTTCGTGTTCTACCGCCCCCGTCTGGTCGACGTGCTGATCTGCGTCGCGGCCTACTGGGCGCGCATGTTCGCCATCACGGCGGGCTACCACCGGTACTTCTCCCACCGCGCCTACAAGACGGGGCGCGTGTTCCAGTTCCTGCTGGGCCTGCTCGGGACCACCTCGACCCAGAAGGGCCCGCTGTGGTGGGCGGCCATCCACCGTCGACACCACCGCGAGAGCGACAAGCCGACCGACGTGCACTCGCCGGTGCAGCACGGCTTCTTCCACTCGCACATCGGCTGGGTGCTCGCGAGCGACCACGAGGAGTACGACCCGAGCGAGGTGAAGGACCTCTGGAAGTACCCCGAGCTGCGCTGGCTCGACCGCTTCCACGTGGTGCCGGTGCTCGCGGTGATCGCGCTCGCCGCGGTGTTCGGCGGCGCGCGCGGCGTGCTGTGGTGGTACTGCGTGTCCACCGCGGTGCTCATGCACTGCACGTTCTTCATCAACTCGATGGCGCACGTGTGGGGCCACCGTCGCTTCGACACCACCGACGACAGCCGCAACAACCTCTGGCTGGCGCTGATCACGATGGGCGAGGGCTGGCACAACAACCACCACCGGTTCATGCAGACCGCCAACCAGGGCTTCTACTGGTGGCAGATCGACGCGAGCTACTACCTGCTGCGCGCGCTCTCGTGGGTCGGCGTGACGTGGGACCTCAAGACGCCGCCCGCGCGCATCCTGGAGGAGGGGCTACGCGGCAAGCCCGCGCCGTACGTGCGCATCGACGAGGTCGTCGAGCGCGCGGGACAGAAGGCGCGCGCCACGGCGGCCGAGGTGGTCGCCGGGCTCGCGCACCCCGCCGACGCGGAGTGACGCAGGACCGGACGAGGTAGACCTGCCGTCTCGTCATATCGGGATCGGTCGTGTACGTTCGGAGGCATGAGGGGAAGATGGGGGGCCGCGCTGGCGGCAGGGATCTGTGCGTCGTGTTCGGCCGCCGACGATGGGCGGGAGCACGTGGATGCGGGCGCAGGCCAACCGACCACGAGCGCCTCGCGACCCACGAAGCCAGACACCGCCACTCTGCCCCGTCTGCAACGCCTCCACGGCGAAGGCCTGGTGCCGCGGCCGGTGGGCGCGTTCCGCCGCACCGCCGAGGGGTTCGCCACCCACGCCGGCGGCGTCGACGTCTCGCTGCCGAGCGACGCGCACCTGCCCTTCAGCCTCGCCACGAAGGCGACCACCATCACCGTGCGCGCGCTCGGCGCACGCCCCGTCGTCGGTCGGCTCGAGGGTGGCGCGCTCGTCTATCCCGGCGCGTTCGCCGACGCGAACCTCGTCCACGTGCCGCTCGCCAACGGCACCGACGAGCTCGTCGAGCTCACCGCTCCCCGACCCGACAACCGCCTCTCCTGGGAGCTCCGGCTCGTCTCGGGGGCGGCCGGTCTCCGGGTCGTCGGTGGCGTGGTCGAGGTGCTGCGCGCAGACGGCAACCCCGAGTTGCACGTCCCCGCCCCCGTCATCGTCGACGCCGATCAGCAGACCGTCACCGGCAGCCTCGACGTCGAGGGTTGCCAGGTCGATCGCGACCCGCGGATGCCGTGGGGTCGGCCCGTGATCGCCCCTGGCGCGACCGTCTGCACGCTGGTCGCGCGGTTCGACGACACGGGCCTACGCTATCCGCTCCTCGTCGACCCCGCGTGGACGAGCACGACCGCGATGGCGGGGCCACGCGCTGGCCACCAGGCGATTGGCTGGAGCACGGCCACGGGGCCCTGCGCAGGGAGTTGCGTGCTCGTCGCCGGCGGCATCGGCGGCGGCATGCTGGCGACCGCCGAGATCTACAACGCGACGACCGCCAGCTGGGCGGCCACCGGGAGTCTGACCACCAAGCGGCGTGACTTCGGCGCCGTCCTGTTCGGTGGGAGCAAGATCGTGGTGGCGGGCGGGCAGGTCACGTCCGGCACCCCCGTCACGTACACGGCGAGCGTCGAGAGCTACGACCTCGCAACGGGCGTCTGGACCGTGGTCGGCGCCCTCCCTGGGGGTGCGCGCGCGAACCTCGCCGCCGCCGCGGTGACCGGACAGTACAGCGCCACCGCGCAGTACGCGCAGGCCATCTTCGCGGGAGGCAAGGACGCGACGACGTTCTCCAAGGCGGTCGACGCCTACACCGACACGAACCTCGCTGACGCGACGCCCCCCACCCTCACCGCCTTCACGGCGATGAACAACGCGCGGGCGGAGTTCGCCATCGGCGGCCGCAACGGTTCCTGCGGTGCCACGACCTGCGCCGACACGCGGCAGTTCGTCGTGGCTGGCGGGAACACCGCGAGCGGCGCCACGGCGTCCATCGAGAAGATCACCGGCGCGATCGACGTGGCGCCACCCACGAACTGGAACAACCTCGGGAGCCTTACGACCGCTCGCTACGACATGGGATTCGCGAGCCTCGGCCGTGACCTGTGGCTCGGCGGCGGTCAGGTCGGCATCTCCACGATGGCCACCGAAGTGACCAACGTCGACATGCTCACGGGTACCGTGACCACGGTCGGCAACCTCTCCCTCGGCCGCCACGGGCTCGCGGCCGCCATCGCGGACTATGGAGGGTCGAAGCCGGTGGCGGTGTTCGTCGGCGGCACGAACGCCAGCGGCAGCCCGCTCGCGACGGTGGACGCGGCCGCCGTGGCCGGCGTGATCGGCGTCTCTCCCCTCGCCATCAAGCGCAACACGCCCGCGGCGACCCGACTGCCCACCACCGGCGCCGTGCTGGTCACCGGCGGACGCGACGGCGCGGGCGGCTCCCTCGCGAGCGCCGAGCTGCTCGTGCCCCTCGCGACCGGCAGCGTGTGCGTCAAGGACGGCGACTGCGCCTCCACGTTCTGCACCGATGGGTTCTGCTGCGCCGCTGCGTGCCTCGGGCAGTGCCAGGCCTGCAACCTCCCCGGCAAGGAGGGCACCTGCACCAAGGTCACCAAGACCAACGGCCCCATCGGCTACCCGGCCGGCCAGGCGGTCGCTGGCTTCGGCACCGATCGGCCGCTGTGCGCACCGTTCGGTGACCCGTGCGGCTTCAGCTGCGACGGCACGAGCACCAGTGCGTGTGCCCTCACTTCCCCGCGCCCGACCTGCATCAAGCACACCTGCGTCTCGGGCGTCGAGACGTTCGCGTCGACCTGCGACGCGCTCGGCTTCTGCCCGACCCCGGCGCCCGCGACCCAGCTCTGCAAGGAGTACGCGTGTGGCGGGGCGGGGGTTGCCTGTCGGACGAGCTGCAGCGACAACACCCACTGCGCGGCCGGCTACAAGTGCAACACCACGTCGGCCAAGTGCGAGCCCACCGGCGAGCTCGGCGCGGCGTGCACCACCGCTGGGGACTGCAAGACTGCGGGCTGCGTCGATGGCGTCTGCTGCGCGAGCGCTGCCTGCGCGAGCGGACTGCGCTGCGACACGCTCTACGACAAGGGGCACTGCAAGCTCCCCGACGGTGCGACCTGCACGACGGGCGGGGCGTGCGGGTCGGGCAACTGCGTCGACGGCTACTGCTGCGACACGAGCTGCACCGGGCAGTGCCAGGCCTGCGACGTCGCCGGGCAGCTCGGCAAGTGCCAGGCGGTCGCCGGCGCGGTCCACGGCACGCGCACCAAGTGCCTCGGCTCTGGCTCGTGCCAGGCCAAGTGCGACGGCGTCAACGGGCTCGCCTGCGGGGCGCCGCCCGGCGTGACGACGCTGTGCGCGACCGCGAGCTGCACGGCTGGCGTCGAGACGCCCGTGCGGTACTGCGACGGTGCCGGCGTCTGCAAGCCACCGGTCACCAAGAAGTGCAACGAGTACACCTGCGGCGGCACCGAGTGCCGCGCCTCGTGCTCGGGACCGACGGACTGCGCCACCGGCTACTCCTGCATCGCGGGCTCGTGCGTCACGAGCGGCGACCCGGGCACCGTGTGCACGGCCGCCACCGACTGCAAGAGCGGCAATTGCATCGACGGCGTCTGCTGCACCACCGCGAGCTGTTCGACCGGGTTGCGCTGCGACGCGAACGGCAAGGGCACATGCAGCAAGCCCACCGGAGCGACCTGCACCACCACCACCGAGTGCGGCAGCGGCTTCTGCGTGGACGGCACGTGCTGCGACGCCAAGTGCGACGGACAGTGCGAGGCCTGCGACGTGAGCGGCAGCGTGGGCAAGTGCCTCCCGGTCGTCGGCAAGCCGCACGGTGCACGGACGGCGTGCTCGGGGACGGGCGACTGCCAGGCCCAGTGCAACGGCGCCGATCGGCTCACGTGCGGCACGCCGCCGGGCAGCTCGACGACCTGCGCGACACCGAGCTGCGACGGCGCCGCCGGTATCGCCAAGCCGGCCGCGTACTGCGATGGCGCCGGCAACTGTACGCCGCCGAAAGCGGTCAGCTGCAAGCCGTACACGTGCGACGCCATCGCCTGCAAGAGCGTGTGTCTCGCCGAGACCGACTGCGCGACGGGCTACACCTGCAAGGACAACGCTTGCGTGCCGAAGGCGGGTACTGCCTGCACCGCCCCGACCGACTGCACGAGTGGATTCTGCGTCGACGGGGTCTGCTGCAACTCGGCCTGCACCGGGCAGTGTCAGGCGTGCGACGTGCCGGGCGCGGCGGGGACCTGCACCGCGATCGTGGGCGACCCGCACGGCACCCGGACCAAGTGCAGCGACGGGGGTGCCGACGTGTGCAAGGCCCTCACGTGCGACGGCGTCGACGGTACCAAGTGCGCTGCGTTCTCCCACGGCGTGGAGACCGCTTGCACGAAGGCCTCGTGCGTGGCTGGCGTCCTCACGGAGGAGGCCGTGTGCGACAACAAGGGCAGCTGCGGGGTCGCCAAGACGCGCCCGTGCGCGCCCTTCGTCTGCGACGGTACTGCCAAGTGCAAGACCTCGTGCGCGACGAGCGCCGACTGCGCCCCGGGCACGCTCTGCACCTCGGGCAACTGCGCGGCCGTCACCGCCAAGTGCAAGGACGACGGCACCGCCTCCATCGCGACCGACGGATCGAAGGAGGAGCCCTGCAATGGCTACCGCTGCGATCCCACGTCGGGTCGCTGCCGCGACAAGTGCACGTCGGCCTCGGACTGTCAGCCCGGGTTCGCTTGCGACGCGGACGGCCGTTGCAGCCCGAGCTCGGCGCCCGTCGCCGAGGAGGGCGGCTGCGCGTTCGCAAGCAGTGGCCATCCGACCGCGGGGCTCGGAGCGCTCCTCGCGCTCGCCGCGCTCTCCACGCGCCGCCGTCGCTCTTGATCGACCTCCACCCCTGGCGTAGGCCCGGGGGCGGAGGTCCTCCATGGGCAAGCGCTACTTCGAGTTCGTCGAGGGGTCGTCGTCGAAGTTCTGGGAGATCTGGGCCGAGGGCAGCGAGGTGCGCACGCGCTACGGGCGCATCGGCACGAGCGGCCAGGTCACCCTCAAGGACGAGGGCTCCGAAGCGGGCGCAGAGAAGCTCCTGAACAAGCTGATCGCCGAGAAGACCAAGAAGGGGTACGAGGAGAAGACCGCCGGCGGAGCGGCCGAGCACGCGAAGGCCGCGCCGAAGCCGGAAGCGAAGGCAGCGCCGAAGGCCGAGGCCGTCGACCTCGGGCCGGCGCTCGGGCGCATCGAGGCCAAGGCCAAGAAGGCGGGCGTCACGCTGCGCAAGGGCGCGAGCGAGAAGGCGATCGCCGCGGCCGAGAAGGCGCTCGGGCAGTCGCTGCCGGAGGACGTGAAGGCGTTCTACCGCGCTCACGACGGCTCGGACGACGACCCGGCGGTCGACAACCGTGAGCTGCTGTCGCTCGAGCGCATGGTCGGAGAGTGGAAGGTCTGGAAGGATCTCCTCGACAAGGGCACCTTCGAGAAGAACGACCACGGCACGCCCGGCAAGGGCGTGCAGAAGAAGTGGTGGATCGCCGAGTGGATCCCGGTGACCTACGACGGCAGCGGCAACCACCACGTGATCGACCTCGCCCCCGCCAAGGGCGGCACTGTCGGGCAGATCCTCGACTTCTGGCACGACGACGACCCGCGCAACGTCGTCGCCAAGAGCCTCGTCGAGTGGCTCGAGAAGGCCCCGTGGGGCGAGTCCGACGAGGACGACGACGACGGCGACGGCGCGGGCAAGTTCCGCCGCTTCGAGATGGACGAGAAGTTCTGGGCCATCGCGCTCGACGAGGACGCGGGCACGACCACCGTCCGCTTCGGCAAGATCGGCACCGACGGCCAGGAGAAGACCAAGGACCTCGGCAGCGGCGCGGCGGCCAAGAAGGAGTACGACAAGCTGATCGCCGAGAAGACCAAGAAGGGCTACGAGGAGGTCTGAGCCTCCTCGCGCCCTCCAGGTCCGCGGCTACGGCTTGGGCGGCTGGTCGAGCGACTCGCGCACGAGGTCGCCGGTCGGCGTGGCCTTCACCTTGAGCGTGAACACCAGCGGCTGGCCGTCGCCGTTCGGATCGCACTTGGCGGTGAGCACCGCCGTCGCGTCCGATCCCGTCTTGCCGTTGCTCGTGTACGTGTACTGGCACTGTGGCGAGGCCACCTTCATGCCGAGGCACTTCCAGGAGGCGTCGCTCCAGTCGGCCGCGACCGGCTTCTCGGCCGTCGGCAGGTCCTTCGGCTGCGGGCCGGGGGCGCTCGGGCAGAAGATGTTGTCGTCCGAGGTGAGCTTCTGGCCGAGCGCGCGCTCGACGTCGGTGATGGTCTGCTTCGCCTCCTCGAACGCAGCACGGCGGCGCTTGGTGCCGGCGCAGCCGGCGAGCGTGAGGAGCAGGCAGGCGGAGACGAGGAGGCGGGTTCTCACGGGAGAAGGATCCTTCCAGGGGCCTTGTCGGTGCTCGGCGGCACTGCGGTGCCGGCGGCGCTGTGACAGCCGTTGCAGTCGCCGTCGGTCTGCGGCTTGACCATCACGCGCTCGCGGCCCTGGTAGACCACCTTGGCGGTGTACGGCATCTTGAAGCCCGTGGCCGAGGTCTTCGGGAGGCGGAAGTTGCCGCTCGCGGGGCTCGCGGTGAGCGTGTAGGTCTTCGGCGGCGAGTTCGAGTCCGTGATGACGACTTGCACCGGCGAGTCGGTGATCTTCGCGATGCAGTCGTTCGGCTCGTGCGCGCTCGGATACACCGTCCCGCCGAGCCACAGGGCTTGCCCCTCGCGTTCCTTGAGGTGGCAGGCGATGCAGGCCTGGCCCGGATACATGTCGCCCTTGCCGCGATCGCCGCCCGTGTAGGTCGCCCCGCTCGTGCACTTGGGCGGCTGCGCGAACGGATCCGGCGCCGCGCCGCAGTCACCCTTGGGCATGCCGGCGTCGATCCACTTCTGCAGGGTGTCGATCTCGGCGGTCGTCGCTGGCGAGGAGGGCGAAGGCGGCATGGGTTTGGCCGCGTCCTTCATGCGCACGATCGCGTGCTGCGCGACCGTGAGGCTCGGGTCGGTCGGGGATTTCGCCGTGAGGGCGGCGTAGGAGTTCAGCGAGACCTTGGCGTCGCCGAGCGGCGTCGAGCCGTGGCACGAGAAGCAACGCTCGAGCGCCTTCGCGAGGTCGCACGGCAGGTCGGCGGCGGTGGTGGTGCCGCCCTCCGAGAACGTGCCGGCGTCGTCGATGTACGTGCTGTCGGAGCCGTTGACGGTGCCGCCGCACCCCGCGAAGCCGACGGCAGCGCCCACCCCACAGAGGGTGAGGAGGGGACCGATGGAACGAAACAGAGTCGACATGGGCTCCTCCCTTTCAGGGCATGGTCAGGCGGCCGGGAGCCGCGTTGGCACCGGTCTGGGTGTGACAGGCATTGCAGTCGCCGCTGGTCTGCGGCGTGGTCATCTCCTTGGTCTTGCCGTTGGCGACGATCTTCGCGCGGTACGGCAAGGCCAGGGGAAGGTTCGTGCGGAAGTTCCCCACGTCGTTGGTGGTGATCGAGACGGCCTTGCCGTCCGCGCCGACGAGGATCACCTGGGCGCCGCTCGGCCCGACACAGTTGTCCTGCTCGGTGAGCTTGCCCATCACGGTGCCGGCGAAGGTGAAGCGGGGACCTCCCCCTCGGCTGTGGCAGTCGATGCAGGCGCGCCCCGGATCCATGCGCTCCCCCTCGCCGCCGGTCCACGCAGCGCCGGTCGAGCACTTGTCCGTCGAGACGTACGAGACGTCGTAGCAAGAGCTCGCCGCGAGGGCCGCCACGACGCCGGCGAACCGCCAGCGCCGACGCCGGAGCAACACGACGCCGGCCACGAGCCCGACGGCGAAGATCCCGGCGTCCGGCGCGCGGGAAGGGCCGTGACCCGCCACGGTGGCGCCGCCGCAGCCGTATCCGATCTCGGGGGCGTCGAGCGGGGCTCCGCCGGTGCCGTTGGGATCGGTGCCCTTCTCGAGCTCGGCGGCGTCCTTCACGCCGTCGCCGTCGCTGTCGACACCGTCCGCGACCAGCTTGTCGAGCGCGGCCTTGAGTGCCGCGTCGTCGCTGCCCTTGGCGCCGCGGGCGCGCAGCGCGGCGCCGAACGGGGTCGTGACGGTGCCCGCGCCCGTACGTCCACCTTCGTGGCAGAGCGAGCAAGGCGGCGCGTAGGAGAGCTTGAGACTCGCCTGGATCACGCCGGGGTAGCTCGAGCTCGCCTTCGCATTCCCGGCGGCGACGAGCGCCCCGAGGCCGAGGCTCGCCCCGACCATGAACCGCATCGCCATCAGAGCCACAGGTGCACCTGCCCGATGAGAGAAGTGACAGGGAGTCGCCCCGTCGAGGTGGCCATCCAGCGCTCCATCAAGTCGAGACGGACGTCGACGTGCGGCAGCACGAACCACCACGCCGACAACCACGTGCCGTACGAGGTGGGGTGCGTGTCGCGGCTCTCGCGCAGGAACTCGCCGGTCGCCACGAGGTGCAGGCCCTGCACCGCCTCGAGGTCGGCCTGCAGCACGCCCGTCATGCCGACCTTCGCCGCGTCGAGCGGGCGCGCGTCGAGGAGGAGGTCGAGCTCGGTCATGAGCACCAGCGGCTTGGCCGGCACGACGCGGCCGAAGATGCCGTGGGCGTGCCGCGCCACCGTGAGCCGCTCGATCGGGTCGCGCTTGGCGGAGGTGAACTTGCTGCTGACGCCGAACGCCGCCTCCGGGATCGGCGCGTACTCGAGGAAGCCCGAGTAGCCCCGCTCGCGGTAGGCGTCCGGACCGAGCTGGTAGTTGCCGAGGATCGCCATCAGCTCGCCGCGCAGCTTGTCGCTCTGGTAGACGAACGACACGCCGTGCTGCTGCTGGTCGTTGATGTCGGTGCGCGTGGCCGACCGCACCCACAGGTTGTGCTCGACCGAGCGGATGCCGAACGGCAGGTCGATGCGCCCGCCCCGCAGCAGCATGGCGCCGTCGTCGAAGTCGATCCCGAGCCAGTGCTCGCGTGACACGAGGTTGTTCTCGGTCTTGGTGGTGATCGCGGCGGCCCGCCCCTGCTTCTGCTGGTAGCCGAAGGAGAGGTAGCCCCGGATGCGCTTGGCCTGGATGCCGAGCCGCAGGTCGCTCTGCATGGGGATGAAGCGCGTCGTCGACGCCTGATCCTGCACCTTGGTGTAGAGCTCCATCAGGCGCACGCTGCCGCCGGCGAAGAGCCACTCCGGCGTCTTGACCGCGCCGAACAGGAAGTTCGCGGTGGTGCTCGCCTCCTCGCCCTCGCCCTTCTTCGTCCACTGGGTGCGGAGCAGGAGATCGGACTGCGCGCGGCCGTACTCGGTGAGCGCGGTGCCGCCGCTCGGATCGAGGTGACACATCCCGCAGGCGCTGTAGCCGTGCCGGATCATGAAGGGGTGCGCGGCCGCCTCTCGCGGGGCGAGGACGACGAGGAGCGCCCCCACCGCCGCGATCCACGCGACGAGGAGGGCGACTCCGCGGGTGCCACGGGCACCCGATCGGGACAGGGACGAACGAGACATCACGAGCTCCAGTGCACGGTTCCTGCTTCGACGAGGCGGGTCCCCCCGCCCAGCTCACTCCTTGAGGGCGAAGGTGACGTCGACGTTGACGTCGTTGCCCACGGTGAGGCCGGCGTACTTCGGCTTGGTGATGTCGTGCGCGCCCATGTCGACGGTGAAGCTGGTGTTGACGCTGTACTTGTCGCCGTCGTAGGTCGCCGTGTACTTGATCTTCACCGACTTGCCGACGCCGTGCAGGTTGAGCGTGCCCGGCACCTCCACGGTGAGGCTCTTGCCCTTCTCGGGGAACTTCAGGTCGGTGCGCAGCACGGCGAAGCTCGTGCTCGGGAACTTGTCGACCTCGAGTGCCTCCTTCATGTGCTTGTCGCGCAGCGACATCTTGGTGGTGAGGTTGGCGAGCGGCACGGTGATGCGGACCACCTTGCCGTCGTCCTTGACGGTGAGGTCACTGGTGGTCCCGTCGATCTTCATGCCCCCGGTCGCGGTGGCGTGGAAGGTGACGGAGGCGTCTCCGTTCTTGGCGAGCGCCGCGTCGGCGGCGAACGAGACGGACACGCCACTGAGAGCGACGAGAGCGATGATTGCGTTCCTCATGACGACATGGTTCCTCGACGGCAGAGAATCAGGCAGCGCGCACCCTTTTCACCGACCGGCGGACCTTGCGTCATGGCCGCGAGACATGCACCCACTGCGCGCTGGCCACAATGGTACGAACCGAACGTCATGACGGCCCGAGCAATCCCTGTACATGCCTACGGCTTCGCGGGGACGCTGCGGCCGAAGGACGTTTCGGCGTCGCTCGTCGACGGCGAGATCGTGCGCGTGAGCAAGACGTGGGCGCTGGTCCGGCTCGGCGATCAGGGCTGGGTGTCGATCCACGATTTCGGTTCGCTCGTGTTCTTCGACGTGCCCGACGCCGCGCGCGAGGGCCACGTGAGCCGGGTGCTCGCGGCGCTCCCGAAGGAGCCCCACCCGCCGATCGTCGACGACTTCTTGCTCGAGATCGAAGAGGGCAGGATGCCTCAGGCCACCTTCGATCGAGCGACAGTGGGGAGTCTCGACCCAGGCACCCTCGAGGTGGTGGCCCTCGTGCTCGCGCAGTCGGTGGCGATGGATTACTACGAAGAGGACGTACAGGCGCTCCACCTCGACGTGGAGACACTGGCCACCGAGCTGAGCGAGCTCGGGCGGACACGACGAGGCCAGCGGGAGCTCTCGCGACACGTCGGTCGCATGCTCCGGACCCGCAACCAGATCGTCATGACGCTCTCGCTGCTCGACGCTCCCGCGGACACCTGGGAGGAGGAGCCGCTCGACCGCCTGCACCGGGCGATGCGGGCGGCGTTCGAGATCGACGATCGCTACCGCACGCTCGACCAGAAGATGCGGCTCCTGCAGGACAACCTCGAGGTGGTCATCGGGCTCGCGCAGCACCGGAGGAGCGCGCAGCTCGAGGTGGTGGTCATCGCGCTGATCGCCCTCGAGATCGTCCTCGCGATCTTCGAGCGGATGGGCAAGCACCCGTGAGGCCGTGACGACCCCCGACCGACGACCTAGGTTCTCGTCATGGCCGCCGCTGCGAAGGAAGAGCCGCCAGCCGCCGCGCGATCCCGCCTGTCGCGGTCCCTGCGTCACCCGGGCGTGTCGGGCCTCCTGCTCGCCGCGCTCGCCACCGTGATCTTCGTCCTCGTCCGGGCCCGTGGGCCGCGCGTGCCCACGGCGGTGGTCGTGCGGCGCGATCTCGAGCAACACCTCGTGGCGACGGGCCGCGTCCTCGCGCCAGCGCGGGTCGACGTGGCGGCGCTCGGCGTCGGGCTCGTCCGCTCGGTCGCGGTGCGGGAGGGCGATCGGGTCAAGGCCGACGATCTCCTCGTGCAGCTGGACGACGCGGAGGCCAAGGCCAACGTGTTGCTCGCCGAGGCGGCCGTCGCCCAGGCCGCGGCGCGCGCCGAGAAGGTCACCCACGTGAACGCGCTCGTGACGGTGCAGGCGGTGGCGCAGGCCGACGCCAACCTCGAGAACGCCCAGGAGAAGTTCGACCGCACCAAGAAGCTGTTCGACACCGGCGCGCTCACCCAGCTCGACCTCGACGAGGCCACCCGCCTCCTGAAGGTCAGCAAGGCCCAGAAGGACACCGCGGCGGCGCAGCTCGCCGGCTCCGGCGTGGACGCGCGAGAGGCGTGGGCCGGCCTGCGCCAGGCCCAGGCTCAGCTCGTCTCGGCGAAGGTGCGCCTCGCCCAGACGCGGATCGTCGCGCTCGCGGACGGCATCGTGCTCACGCGCGACGTCGAGCCCGGCACGGTGGCCCAGCCCGCGCGCACCCTGCTGGTGCTGTCGCTGTCGGGGGCGGCCCGCCTGGTCCTGCAGCCCGACGAGCGCGATCTGTCGCTGATCCAGCTCGGCCTCAAGGCGCGCGCTTCGGCCGACGCCTACCCGAACGACACCTTCGACGCCGAGGTGACCTACATGGCGCCCTCGGTCGATCTCACCCGCGGCACCATCGAGGTGCGCCTGCGCGTGCCCTCGCCACCCGCGTACCTGCGCCCCGACATGACCGTGTCGGTCGACCTCGTGGTCGCCGCGCGCAAGCAGACCGTGGTGGTCCGCTCGGAGGCGATCCGCGGCCTCGCGACCCCGAGCCCCTGGTTGCTCGTCGTCCTCGGCGATCGCACCGCGCGGCGAGAGCTGCGGCTCGGCATCCGGGGCGAAGGCCACGTCGAGGTGCTGTCCGGGCTCGCGGAGGGCGAGCTCGTGGTGGTGCCGGACGGGCAGACGCTGGTGCCGGGCCAGCGCGTGCGACCGTTCCGCAAGGACCCTTGACCGTGCCCTTCGAGTGGTTCGTCGCCCTGCGCTACCTGAAGGAGGGTCGCGCCCAGACGGCCCTCATCCTGTCGGCGGTCTCGGTGGGCGTGAGCGTGGTGGTGTTCCTCTCGGCCCTGATCAACGGGCTCCAGACAAGCCTCGTCCGGCAGACCCTCGGCTCGCAGCCGCACGTCACGCTGCGGGCGCCCGACCTCGTGGCGCGCCCGCTGGTCCCGGACGGCACGACCGCCGCGGTGACCATCGAGCGCGCGCCGCAGCGCATTCGCTCGATCGAGCAGTGGGCGAGCGTCCTCGATCAGGTGGCGCGCATCCCCGGGGTGGTCGCGGCCTCGCCGACCGTGACGGGCGCGGCGTTCGCCACCCGCGGGACGGGGGAGCAGCCGGTGCTGGTGCGTGGCGTCGACCCGGAGCGGTTCCTCGCGGTGATCGACGTCAAGAGCCGGCTCACCGCTGGGCGCTTCGGCGTCGCCGGCACGGAGGCCGTGGTCGGGCTCGGGCTCTCGCGCCTGCTGAACGTCGGCGTCGGCGACAAGCTGCGCCTCAGCACGGTGGGCCGAAGGGAGGCCATCGTCTCCATCACCGGGGTGTTCGATCTCGGCAACAAGGAGGTGAACGACCGGTGGGTCATCACCTCGCTGCGCCAGGCCCAGACCCTCTTCGACCTGCCAGGGGGCGCCTCCACCCTCGAGCTGCGTGTGGCCGAGGTGTTCGACGCGGACCGCGTGGCGCTCGACGCCGCCGAGCGCACCGGCCTCGAGGCCAACAGCTGGATGAAGCTCAACGCCCAGCTGCTCGTCGGGCTGCGCTCGCAGAACAGCTCGAAGTACATGATCCAGTTCTTCGTGGTGGTCGCGGTGGCGCTGGGCATCGCGAGCGTGCTCATCGTCTCGGTGGTGCAGAAGGCGCGGGAGATCGGCATCCTCAGGGCCGTCGGTACCCCGCGCGGGCTCGTGCTCCGCGTGTTCCTCATCCAGGGCGCCGTCGTCGGGCTGTTCGGCTCGTTCGTGGGCTCCGCCCTCGGCACCGGCTTCTCGCTGTTCTTCGAGCGGCTCGCCGCGAACCCCGATGGCTCGCCCACGTTTCCCGTGCAGCTCGACCTCGCCCTCTACCTCAGCGCCTCCCTGCTCGCGACGGGGGTCGGGCTGCTCGCCGCCGCCATCCCCGCGCGACGCGCGGCGCAGCTCGACCCGGCCGAGGTGATCCGCCATGGCTGACGTCCTGCGCGTCGAAGAGGTCGTCAAGCAGTTCGGCGAGCGCGTGGTCACCGAGGTGCTGCACGGCGTCGAGCTCACCCTCCGCCGCGGCGAGTTCGCCACCCTCATCGGCCCTTCGGGGTCGGGCAAGAGCACGCTGCTCAACCTGATCGGCCTGCTCGATCGCCCCACCCGGGGGCGCATCGTGATCGACGGGACCGACACCCGCGGCCTCGACGACGCCGCTCTGACCGGCTTCCGCGGTCGCACCCTCGGGTTCGTGTTCCAGTTCCACCACCTCTTGCCCGCGTTCACGGCGCTCGAGAACGTGATGCTCCCCGCCTATGCCCGGGAGGGCCGCCCGAGTCCGGCCATGCGGGCCCGGGCCCGTGAGCTCCTCGGGGCGGTCGGCCTCGCGGACAAGGTCGACGCGCGCACCAGCGAGATGTCGGGCGGCCAGCAGCAGCGGGTCGCCATCGCCCGGGCGCTCGCCCACGACCCCGCTCTGGTGCTGGCCGACGAGCCCACCGGCAACCTGGACACCGCGTCGGCCGACGAGGTGTTCGAGCTGCTCCGACGCTTCAACCGCGAGCGCGGAACCTCGTTCCTGATCGTCACCCACGATCCCCGGATCGCCGCGCGCAGCGACCGGGTGATCGAGATGGTGGACGGGCGGGTGGTGCGCGACGAGGCGAACCCGCCCGCCCGACCTGCCTAGCCGCCGCCGAGCCGCGCGCTGAGGTAGTTGCCGACGACCCCACCGAGGTCCTCGCCGCACATGCGCATGCGCTGGCCGCTCGAGGGCGTGGTGACCGTGGCCTGGGCCGTGGACCACACCGTGATCTCGTCGACCACCTGCCCCTGCGGCGTGAGGATCTGGACCCGCACGTCCATGCGGGCGTTCTGGCGCGCCACGAGGGCGTAGAAGCCGGGCTCCCAGTGCTCGACGATCGGGCGGACGATGAACGCCTGCGGGTCGCCGGTGGTCCACTGGGCGGCGCCGGCGTGGCTCTTGAGGTTGGTCACGAAGAGGCCCGTGGCCTCGATCTTGTCGGTCGCGTAGGACTGCTGCTGGGCGGGCTCCTTGTCGGCGAAGTACTGCGCCTCGGGCTTGCCACCCACGGAGGTGTTCTCCCAGTGCATGGGCTCGAGGACGAACTTGCTCGAGGCGTTCAGCGGGCTCGGGGCGGCCTGCCGCACGATCGTCCAGCGGGTGCAGCCGGTGGAGCCGGCGACGGCGGCGAGAGCGCCGACGGCGAGGAGGGTGCGGAGGGCGTTCTTGGCGAAGGTGCGTCGGTCGGTCATGGAGTCGGCGGACGAGCGAGTCCGCGATTCATTCATCCCGGCGGCAACGTTCCCACGGCTTCGAGCGGCGGGTTGGGCGCGAGGCACTTGTCGAGCGCCGGCTGGAGCGCCTTCATGGAGGCAGGCAGCCGCGGCCGGCCCATCACGGTGCTGCCGATGCGCTCCGCCTTGTTGCCCTCACCGCCCGTGTACGAGAGCCAGATCCAGAGGGCGCGCCCGCGGATGTTCTCGAAGGGCACGCCGCCACCCTTCTGGCCCCACCACTCGCGCGAGTCGCGGCTGTTGTTGCGGTTGTCGCCGAGCACCCACACCTCGCCCTGCTTCGGGTACCAGGGGCCGGCGTTGGTACGGATCAACGACGAGAGCGTGTAGAAGGTGAGGTAGGCCTGGTTGTCGAGGTACTCGACGTAGAGATCGCCCTCCTGGGTGATCGGGCCGCCGCCGAGCGGGCCCCCCACCTCGGGGACCTCGGCGTAGTTGGTGCGACCGACCAGGCAGCGCGGGATGGGCTTGTCGTTCAGCCAGACCCGGCCGTCCTTGACCTCGAGCTTGTCCCCCGGGAGCGCGATGACCCGCTTGATGAAGTCCTCTTCGGGGTTCTCCGGGAACAGGAAGACGATGACGTCGCCGCGCTTGGGCGGCATCGCGTTCCAGAGGCGCTTCTTGGTGAACGGGAGGAGGGGGCCGTAGGCGAGCTTGTTGACGAAGATGTGGTCGCCCACCAGCAGCGTCGGGATCATGGAGCCGCTCGGGATCTTGAACGCCTCGATGACGAACGCGCGGATGCCGAGGGCGACCATCACCGCGACGAAGATGCTCTCGGCGTACTCGCGGGCCTCGCTCTTGCGGAAGCGACCGAGGCGCGCGTCGACGACCTCCTCGGCCTTGTCGAAGGCGGCGAGGAACGCCGGCTCGTCGAAGGTGGCGGCGTCCATGGCGCGGGTGAGCTCGTTCAGCGCGGCCTCGAGCTCCTTGCGGTGCTCCTCGCGGAGGATGCGCCCGATCTCTTTTCCGTGGGCGCGACGGATGGCGCGGGCCTCCTCGCGGAGCGCGCGCGCGCGATCGAAGTTCTTGCGGATCGACGCCGGGAGGCCGGGCCGACCACCCACGCCCGCCGCGGCCGCGCCGGGGAGCGTGTAGCGCTGGCCCCAGAGCACCATCGCCGCCACCGTGAAGAGCACGATCGCGACGGGGATGGGCTGCCCCCGCAGGGTCTCGGTGAAGCCCGACTCGGGCAGCGCCGCGAGCCAGAAGCGGCGCGAGAGGGCGACGAGGCCGGGGACCAGGAAGAACCAGCCGACGTGGAAGCCCAGGAAGGCGACGAGCGAGCGCTCGCTCGGCGGCGAACCACCATCACGGTAGGCGTGCCCCGCCGCCGCGGGCGGCGCAGGAGAAGGGGAACCTTCGTCGGGCGTGCCTTCGGCGGGTGCGTCGGTTCGGTCTCGGTCGGGCAAGGGGGCCTGCGGGCGCGCGGGAGGGGAACCGGGTTCTAGCCGGCCCATGGTCGGAGGGACAAGGGACAACCTCCGGATCTTCCCCGGTCCGGGCCGAGACGGGAGTCAGGGCTTGATCACCCGGTGCAGGACCACCGGGCCGTCGCTCACCGGTTCGGCCACGACCGTGCGCACCAGCGCATCCGGAGCGGTGGCCCACACGAACAGGACCGTGCCCTTGGGCGCGAGGTACGGCGAGAGCACGTCGATGCCGACGGCGTCCGCGGGGTCGACCACCTCCAGCGACTTGCCGCCCGTGGTGGTGTGCCCCTTGACGGTCAGGAGGCCACCCGCGTCGAGGAAGGCGGGCATCTCGCCCGTGCCGCCGCCACCGTCGAGGACCACGAGGACGCCGCCCGCCTTGGTGAAGCTCGTGTAGGTGGCCTTGCCGGTGTCCGCGGTGGTGCCGAGCTGGCCGACCGGCGCCTTCTTCTGGTCGAGCACCAGCGCCACGTCGTAGGCGTCGATGTTGAGCTTGTCGTGGAAGTCCGAGGCCTTGGCGACCGTGGTCTGGACGAAGGTGCGGCCCGAGGACTTGCCGGCCGTGTCGAGGATCGTGTCGACGTTGCCGATCGCGGAGGCCTCGGCGAACTCGGTGAGCACGAGGAGGCGCACCGGGTTGCGGCTCGGGAGGAAGGTCGCGTTGGCGAGGGGCTTGCCCGCGACCGCGCCGGAGGTCGACTCGTAGTCGTGACCGATGGCGACGATGTGCCCCGCCTTCGCGCCGCGACACTTGCCGCCGTTGCAGAGCCCGGTGGGGCACACGTTGCCGCACGCGCCGCAGTTGAAGGGATCCACGTCGGTGTCGACGCAAGCGCCACCGCACGCGACGAGGCCGGCGTCGCAGCCCGGACCCGTGTCGAGCGGTCCGGTGTCGTCCGGGAAGGTCTCGGTGGAGCCGCCGTCGGAGGCTCCGTCGGAGGCGGCGCCATCCGCGTCGTCGATGGTGCCATCGCTGCCATCGCTGCCATCGCTGCCGTCGCTGCCTCCGTCGACGGTCGCCTCGCCGCCGCTGTCGCCGCCGACCTCGAGCGTCTCCGCGGCGGCATCGGCCGTCGCCGTGTCCTTCGGCTCGACCCCACAGGCGCCCACCGGGACGCAGCGGCCGTCGCAGACCTCGTAGCCGTCGGCGCAGGCCCCACCGACGACCGAGTCACCGCAGGCCGAGAGGAGGACGAGCCACGGGAGAAGGGCCAGGCGCTTCATTTCTTGGCCTCCTTGGCGTCGGTCGGGGCGTGCTCGATGATCACCTCGACGCGCCGGTTCTCCTGGCGCGCGAGGTCGTCCTTGCCGAGGTTGCGGGGTCGCTTCTTGCCGAACCCCTTGGCGACCAGCCGGTGGGCGGGCACGCCGTACTCCACCAGCAGCTTGCGCACCGAGCCGGCGCGGGCCTCGCTCAGCTTCTGGTTCCACTCGTCGCCGCCGATCTCGTCGGTGTGCCCGTGGATCTGGACGACGCCGTACTCGGGGTGGGCCACGATGAACGCGGCGAGGGCCTGCAGCAGAGGGAACGACTCCGCCCGCACGTCGGCGTGGGCGAACTCGAAGTAGATGCGGTCGGGGAGCTTGATCTCGGCGCCCACCACCTTGACCACCGGCGCCTCGGGCTTCGGGCACCCGTTCTCGTCGACCGGCCCGTCGTAGCCTTCGGGCACGCCGGGGCACTTGGGCGGCTCGGGCTCGGCCACGACCGGGGGCGCCGCCTTGACGGCCACGAGGGGGAGCGTGGGCGGGGGCTTGGGCGCACGCGGCAGCCCCTCGTCGAACCCGAAGCCGACGCCGAGCATCAGCGCTCGCCCGTCGTCGGGCCGCAGCGCGCCGCTGTCGGGCTGGATGAACTGCGTGTAGCCGACCCAGGGGCCGAACGTCGTGTAGGTCCCGACACGGAAGTCCTGGCCGAGCCGCAGGTCGAAGGCCGGCCGCAGCAGCGACCCGGTGCGCGCGCCGCCGAACCCTGCCGCGATCCACACGCCCGAGAGATCGGCGAACGGGTGGGCCCGGAGGCCGAGGGTGAGACCGAGGAAGCTCGGATCGTTCGCGCGCGCGAGGCCGGGCTCGGGAGCGCCGCTGCCGGTCAGGAACTGCCCGCCGAACAAGCGCGCTTCGAACCCGAGCCGACGCGTGCCGAACAGCTCGGCCGACACTCCGTACACTCCGCCGACGCCGATCTCGTGGCCCTGCCAGCCTCCGACGAAGCGACCGCCGCCGGCGTCCGCGCGCAGGCGGACCTCGGCCCGAGCGATCAGGGGGGTCAGCACGATCGCGAGCGCGAGCGAGCGCTCGAGGCCTACGCGGCGAGGGGAACGGGCCATCTCGATCCCCTGAACGGACCGACACCCCCCAGCTTTACGCAGGCCGGCTGGCTCGGTTCACTTGGCGATCGGAGGCGTCGGCGGCACCATGAAGAGCGCGGTGCGGTCGTCGCCGAGATCGACGCGGGGAGTGGTCGGGGTCACCGTCACGCCGGGGGCGATGCCCTTCATGCGGATGATGGCCTTGAAGAACTGCGCCGAGTCCTTGGGGGCCACGGTCTCGTTCATCTTGGGGATGACCTTGAAGCAGGCGGTCTGCTTGCCGGCCACGATGCCACCGATGACGTCGTTGTAGGTCTTGCTCGGCTCGCTCTTGCGGGGTGTGCCCGCGCACCCCTTGCTCGCGTCGGCGAACGCCTCGAGGCGGTCGACGAACTTGGTGGCGTCGACGCCGTCGGGGTTCTTCGGGTCGTTGGCGAGCTCGGGGAGGATGTCGTAGACGCTGCCCGACGCGATGGCCTTGATGGCGGTGACGATGCCCGTCGAGACGCCGCTGCCCGCCGAGTTCGCGTCGAAGTTCAGGCGGCAGAGGCTACCCGCGGCGTCCGGGGCTTTGCCCGCGCCGTTGAGGCCCGTGCAGCACTGGCCCGCGCCGCAACCCGCGGGCTTGCCCGCGCCGTCGAACGCGCTCGGGGGCAAGGCGCTCGCGGTGTTGTCGGAGAGGTGGTTGAAGTCCTTGCCCGGGCCGTCGCTCGCCGACCACGACTGGGCCACGTTGACCCCGACGATCTTGGCGTTGAGCGCCTTGAAGGCGTCGACCAGGTTGGCCATGGTGGGCGCGGCGAACGAGTAGGCGATGGTCTCGCCGAAGCCATTGCTCGTGCCGTAGACGCCGTTGTGGAAGCTCGCGTCGGTGATCATGACGACCACTGGCACCGCGCTGCCACGGAAGCCGACGGCGCCGTTGGTCCCTGCCTTCGGCGTGACCGCCGCGACGCTGCCGCCCGACCAGGTCAGCGCCTTGCCGGTGAGCGTGTGGTACATCGCCGAGAGCTGCGACTCCGGTGTGTCCGAGCCGCCCGCCGCCGCGTACTTGGTGGTGGCGGTCTGCACGGTCGTGAGGTCGGCGGCGGTGGCCTGGACCACGATCGGCGACAGGATCTTCACCGGAAAATCGCCGGCCCCGCCATAGCCACCGGTCGGGTAGTCCTTGTGGTCGACGATGGCCACACCCACCGACGGTATCGCCGCCTTGAGCGCGGGGAGGATCGTCGAGCTCAGGTTGGTGCGCAGGTTGGTGATGGCGCCACTCATCGAGCCGGTGGAGTCCATCACGAAGGCGACGTCGACCTGCTGGATGTTGGTGGTGAACTTGAGGATGTCCTCGGTCGGGTCCGGCGCGGCCTTGAACGGAACGGTGAAGAAGAAGTCGCGGGCCGAGGTCTTCGGGTCTTCGGTCTTGCGCAGCTTGACGACGGTGATCTTGGCCTGCCCCTTCTTGCCGTCGGAGGAGATGGCCGAGACGATCGACGTGCGGCCGAGGACATCCGCGCCGGACGCGTCCTTGCCGAGGTCGGTGACCGAGGTGAACGTCGCGCCGCCGAAGCTGCCGAGGGTGGTGTCGTCGACGGTGAAGGTGGTGCCGCTGGTGACGTCGGTCTTGTCGGAGAGGAGCGCCTTGAAGTCCTGCTTGCCGCCCGCGAGCGGCGTGACGCCGAGGTCGATGTAGACGACCGCGTTGAGCGGCTCGATCGAGAGCTCCTCGGTGGTGAACCCGCCGTCGGTGCCGACGTCGAGGTCGATGCTCGACTCCGAGCCGCCCGTGTCGGTCGCGGTCTCGTCGGCGCCGGTGTCGCCGAGGACCTCGGTACCCTTGTCGTTGGCCGCGGTGCAGCCGACGGCGAAGGTGGCGGCGAGCACGAAGGAACCGAGGTGAAGCGCGCGCATGGAAGAGCCCTCCAGAGACTGGAGGACTACGAAAGAGATCGGCCACGAGCAACTGTCACACCGGCATCACTCGGTGCATGTGGGAGCCCATATCCGCGGCAACCACACTATTGACCAACGTTCAATTCGTGCTAGACCAGGACGCCATGGGCGATCCTCGCAACCACGTGCTCATCGTCGGCAGCGGCTTCTCGGGCCTCGGCATGGCGGTGCGGTTGAAGCAGGCCGGCGTGGACTTCACCATCCTCGAGCAGGCCGACGAGGTGGGCGGCACGTGGCGCGACAACCACTACCCGGGCGCGGCGTGCGACGTGCCCTCGCACCTCTACTCGTTCTCGTTCGAGCCGTGGCCGGGCTGGTCACGCATGTACGGTCCCCAGCGGGAGATCTTCGAGTACATGCGCCACTGCGCGCGCAAGTACGGCCTGTACCCGCACGTGCAGCTCGGCGCGCAGGTGACCTCGGCCACCTTCGACGCGCGCGAGGGCCTCTGGAAGGTGACCACCAAGGACGGTCGCGCCTTCGCGGGCCGAGCGCTCGTCTCGGGCACCGGCGCGCTGAGCCGCCCGTCGATCCCCGATCTGCCGGGACTCGCCTCGTTCGGCGGCGCGGCGTTCCACTCGGCGCGGTGGGACCACGACTTCCCGCTCGAGGGCAAGCGCGTCGCCGTCGTCGGCACCGGCGCGAGCGCGATCCAGTTCGTCCCCCAGATCGCGCCGCAGGTCGGGCGCTTGCTGCTGTTCCAGCGCACGCCGCCCTGGATCCTCCCCAAGCCCGACTTCGCCTTCAGCGAGCGCGAGCGCGGTCTGTTCGAGAGCGTGCCCGGCCTCCAGTGGGCGTTCCGCCAGTTCATCTGGGCCCGCCAGGAGATCGGCGCGGTGCCCATGGTGATCGAGCCTCGCCTCGGCAAGCTCGTCGAGCGCCTCGCCCTGCGGTTCCTCGAGCGACAGGTGCCCGACCCCGCACTCCGCGCGCGGCTCACCCCGAGCTACCGCATCGGCTGCAAGCGCATCCTGCTCACCAACGACTACTACCCCGCCCTCTCCCGCCCGAACGTGGAGCTGGTCACCGACGGCATCGAGCGGGTGGACGCGACCGGGCTCGTGACGACGGAGGGCCGGCACCACGCGGTCGACGCGATCCTGTTCGGCACGGGCTTCCAGGCGGCGGACGCGGTGTGCCCCTACCCGGTGCTGGGCCGCGACGGCCGCGCGCTCGACGCCGCCTGGCAGCGCGGCGCCGAGGCCTACCTCGGCACGACCGTCTCGGGGTTCCCGAACCTGTACCTCTTGATGGGCCCCAACACGGGGCTCGGGCACAACTCGATGATCTACATGATCGAGGCGCAGATCGAGCACGCCTACCGCTGCATCGAGCGGGTGCTCGCGCGCGATCTCGCTGGGCTCGACGTCCGCGCCGACGTGCAGGCGTCGTACAACGAGGCCCTGCAGCGACGGCTCGCGCGCACGGTCTGGGCCTCGGGATGCCGCAGCTGGTACCAGAACAAGGAGGGCAAGAACGTCACCCTCTGGCCGGGCTTCACCTTCGAGTTCCGGATGCGCGCCACGCGCCCCGACTTCTCCCACTACGAGGAGCTCCGTCGCGCCGGCTGAGCGAAACGAAGTGGAGCGAAGCATCGGCCGCCTCCATGGGCGGCCGACAAAGATTGCAGGCGGCGGGCTCGGTTCAGTGCAGCTCGCCGCTCTTGACCACGAAGCCGGGCATCTTCTCCTTGGCCTCGAAGGCCTGGCGGTACTTGATGGCCTCGACCTGCGTCGAGAACGGCCCGACCTTCACGCGGTACCAGGTGCCGCGCTTCGGGATCTCGGCCTTCTGCACGTGGGCCTTGTGACCCCGCGCGCGGAGCTGCGTCGCGAAGGCGTCGGCCTCGGCCTGGGTCTTGAAGCTCGACACCTGCACCTGCCAGCCGCCCTCGGAGCCCGAGGAGGCGAGCGTGGCGCCGCCGATCGAAGACGGATCGGTCGCGCCCTCGGCGTAGGTCGTGAGCTTGTCCTTGGGCTTGTTCGATGTGGAGCCGGCGACGGACGGCGCGAGGAACGCGCTCGGCGTCAGCGCGTGACGCGCGGGGAGCGGCACCACGGGGAGCTTGTCGCCCGGCGGCGGTGCGACCGCGGTCGGG
>CAZUZY010000068.1:0-28501 GCA_964624885.1 uncultured Polyangiales bacterium
GGCGTCGGCCTTGGGCGCGGCGTCGGCCTTGGGTGCGGCGTCGGCCTTGGGCGCGGCCGCCGGCTTCTCGACCTTGGGCGGCTTCGGTACCTCCTGCATCGACTGCAGCACCGTGCCGCGCCCCCACGAGGCGGTCTTGTCCTTGGCGTTCTGCCGGAGCCGCTCGATGTCGAGCACCAGATCCTCGCGCGAGAAGCCGGGCACCTCGGGCTCGCGCACCATGTAGATGGCGTCGCTGTTGCAGACCTGCACGCAGAGCTCGCACTGGATGCAGGCGGTGAGGTCGAGGGTGAACTCGTCCACGTACTGGCGCTTCTTGCCCGTGACCGGCGACTCCTTCTTGCCGGTCGACTTCATCTTGATCACCTGCGAGGGGCAGATGCGCTCGCAGGCGAGGCAGCCGACGCAGGCGATCTCGCCGTGCTCGTCGTCGGGCAGGGCGAAGCTCGCGCGGTAGCGCTCCGCGCGCGGGCGGATGACCTCGGGGAACTGCACCGTGGTCGGCGGTCGGAACAGGTTCCGGATCGTCGTGCCGAGGGCGCGCAGCGTGTCGAGCACGTGGCTCATCACGGACCTCCGGGAACGAACTGCACCCAGGCGGCCGCGCCGAGCACGAGGAGCACCCCGATGGGCGTCAGCCACTTCCAGCAGAGCTCCATGAGCTGGTCGGAGCGGAGCCGCAGGAGGCTCCAGCGCACCCAGTACACCAGCGTGAACAAGAGGAGGGTCTTGAGGACCATCCAGGGCAGGCCGGGCGCGAACGGCCCGTCCCACCCGCCGAGGAACAGCGCCGCGCCGACCGCGGAGCCGACCAGCGTGTGGACGTACTCGGCCATGTAGAACAGCGTGAACTTGGCGCCGGTGTACTCGGTGGTGACGCCGGCCACGAGCTCGCTCTCCGCCTCGGGGATGTCGAACGGGATGCGGTTCGACTCGGCGAGCATCGCCATGAAGTAGAGGACGAACGCGGGCACGCCGAGGAACATCGGCCAGGTGACGAACCAGTGGTGGCTCGCCTGGAACGTGACGATGCCGGAGACGCTGAGCGAGCCGGAGAGGATGACCGGCACGAGCACCGCGAGCACCAGCGGCACGCCGTAGGAGACCGACTGGGCGATGGCGCGCATGCCGCCGATGAGGGCGAACTTGTTGTTGCTCGCCCACCCGGCCATGAAGGTGGGGATGACCATGAGGCCGCCCACGGCGAGCACGTAGAGCACGCCGATGTCGAGGTCGGAGGCGATGATGCTCGGGGAGAACGGCACCACCGCGGCGACGCCGAGCGAGAAGAGCGCCGCGAGCAGGGGCGCGAGGTCGAACAGCGGGCGGTCGGCGTCGCGGGGGACGATGTCCTCCTTCTGGAGGAGCTTCACCACGTCGGCGACCGACTGCAGCAGGCCGAACGGGCCCACGATGGTCGGGCCGAGCCGGGACTGCATGCGGCCGGCGAACTTGCGCTCGAACCAGATGCCGAAGGCGATGATGGTCAGGAGGACGCTGGCGATGACGCCGCCGTAGACGGCGCCGTGGACGAGCCCGCTCATCGATCGACCTCCCCCATGATGGGATCGAGGGACCCGAGGATGGCGACCGCGTCGCTCACCGTCTGGCCCGGGAGGATGTAGGGCAGCGCCGAGAGGGCGTGCAGGCTCGGCGGCCGGATCTTCAGCCGGTAGGGGCAGGTCGGGGTGTCGCCGCCGCCGATCACGAAGGTGCCGAGCTCGCCGCGCGGCGTCTCGATACCGACATAGACCTGGCCACCCGTGGCCTTGGCCATCGTCGGTTGACGGATGGGCTTGTAGCCATTGATCGGCCCCTCGGGCACGCCGTCGATCACGTCGCGCACGAGGCGGAGGCTCTCGCGCATCTCGGCGAAGCGCACCTCGGCCCGCGCGCGGCAGTCGCCGCCCTGGCCGACGACCACCTGGACCGTGAGCTCGTCGTAGGCGTGGTAGGGGGCGTCGCGGCGCAGGTCGTGATCGACGCCCGAGGCGCGCAGGACCGGCCCGGTGATGCCGAGCTCGAGGGCCAGGTCTCCGTCGAGCACGCCGACGCCGGTGGTGCGCGCGCGGAAGATCCCGTGGTCGAGGCTCATGGCCGCGTACTCGGGGAGGCGCGCCTCGATGGTGGCGACCACCTGCTTGACCTTGGCGGCGAACCCGGCCGGCAGGTCGTGGCGGTTCCCGCCGATGGTGTGCGTGTTGTAGTGGAACCGCGCGCCGGTCAGATCCTCGAACAGATCGAGGATCATCTCGCGCTCCCGGAAGCAATGGAGGAACAGCGTGGAGCCGCCGCCGAGCGCGCCGCCGAGATCGAGGGTGAACGTGCCGAGCCAGAGCAGGTGAGAGGCGACCCGCTGCAGCTCGGCGAGCAGGGTGCGGATCCACCGCGCGCGGCGCGGGACCTCCACGCCGAGGAGCTTCTCGAACGCCATGTTGAGCGCCTGCTCGTTGGTCATCGGCGCGACGTAGTCGTTCTTGTCGACGATCGGCGTGAGCTGCACGTAGGAGAGCTTCTCGCAGAGCTTCTCGACCGCGCGGTGCAGGTAGCCCACGTACGGCGTGGCCTTGACGACGATCTCGCCGTCGAGGTGCAGGTCCATGCGGAACACGCCGTGGGTCGACGGGTGCTGCGGCCCGAAGTGCAGCAGCATCATGTCGGCCTCGGGATCGTAGGTCTTGATCGAGAGGTGCGGATCGACGCGCGCGCGCCGGGCGCTCGCGAGGACCGCGTGGGCTTCGCTCATCTCCATGGCGTGCAGGCCTTGTCGGCGGGGTAGTCCCTGCGCAGGGGGTGCCCTTCCCAGTTGCCGGGCATCATGATGCGGCGCAGATCGGGGTGGCCGTCGAACCGCACCCCGACCAGATCGAACTGCTCTCGCTCCTGCCAGTCGGCGCCGGCGAACACGCCGACGAGCGTCGGCGCGGGCTGGTCGGTCGCGAGCGACAGGCGCCAGCTGGCGAGCGCGGAGCCCTTGCCCACCGTGCGGAGCGCGTAGGCGACCTCGAAGCGCTCGGGGGCCGGCTTGGCGCCCGTCTTCTCGGGGAAGTGCGTGGCGACGACGTGGACGAAGATGCGGTAGCCCATGGCGCGGAGGCGACGGGCGAGGGTGACGTGGTGCTCGACCGGGACGATCGGGGCGCCGTCCTTGGGGAACTCGGTGACCCCGAGCTCGCGCAGCAGGGCCTCGACGTCCTGCCCCGCGGTCTCGGCCGCCAACGGCGCGACCGCCGAGGCGTTGTTGCCCCGCTCGTCGCTCTCGTCCGTCGCGGTGGCCTCACCGGCCGACCGCTCCTGGGCCGCCGAGAGCGCCGGATCGCGGTTGGGATCGGAGAGCCGCGCGATGCTGGGCTTGGTGATGTCGAGCCGGTTCGGCGGATACTCCTTGGGCACGAGGGCGCCGGCGCGGGCGAGGCGCACCTTCTCCTGCAGGCGCAGGAGGCCGTGCATGAGGGCCTCGGGGTTCGGCGGGCAGCCGGGGATGTAGACGTCGACCGGGAGGAAGGTGTCGATGCCGGGGACCACCGAGTAGAGCTCGCGGTAGAAGTCTCCCGAGATCGCGCACGAGCCCATGGCGATGCACCACTTGGGCTCGGGCATCTGATCCCAGAGGAGCTTCACCCGCGGCGCCATCTTCACCGTGATGGTGCCGGCGACCACCATCACGTCGGCCTGACGTGGGGTCGCGCGCACGATGGTGCCCATGCGGTCGAGATCGACGCGGCTCGCGGCGGCGGACATGAGCTCGATGCCGCAGCAGCTCGTGGCCATCGGGAACACCCACAGGCTGTTCATCGTGCCCCACGAGAGGAGCAGATCGAGCGGGGCGACGGAGACCGAGAGACCAGGGGCCGCGAGGAGCGTCTTGTAGAGGGGGTGCTCGTAGGAGAGCGCGGCTTCGTCGTAGCGGGGCAGGCGACGTTTGCCGTCGGGTTCGTTCATTGCCACTGCAGCGCCTCCTTGCGCAGCGCGTAGAGCCAGCCGAGCATCAGCACGAGCACGAAGGTGACGGCGGCCGCGAAGGCCCCCGCGCCGAGCTCGCGGAGCACCGTGGCCCACGGGAACAGGAACACCGCTTCGATGTCGAAGAGGACGAAGAACAGTGCGACGACGTAGTAGCGCGCGTGGAACTGCATCCACGCCACCTGCGCGGGCTCCTCACCGCACTCGTAGGTGTTCTGCTTGAGCGGCGAGTCGACCTTCGCGCGGACGCGGATGGCGCGGGACGCGGCGAGGATCCCGACGCCGATGAGCGTGGACACGAGCAAGAAGGCGAGTGCGGAGAGCCAGGCGTGCATCGAACGTCTCGGGGGGTGCAGTTCCTACGCCACGATGGACCGGCGGCGACGGTCCGGGAGTCGGGGTGCGGGCTCTGCGGCCCCCCACCCGGACACGTGCACGCCTTGCATCGACGCGCAGACCGTGCCCGTCCTGGAGGGCCGGCGCAGAGTCCGCTCAGTTGCGGAACCGGGAGGGGAAGTCGCCGCCCTTAGCCTTGGCCGCGAGGTCGGCGTCACCCGGGTGCAGCTCGAGCGCGCGGGCGATCAGCGCCTCTTCCTTCTCGGAGCGGTTCGGGTCCGGCACGCAGCACTCGACCGGGCAGACGGCCTGGCAGGCCTCTTTGTCGTGGAATCCGACGCACTCGGTGCAGCGGTCGGGGTCGATGACGTAGAGCGAGTCACCCTCGGAGATCGCCTCGTTCGGGCACTCGGGGACACAGGCTCCGCAGTTGATGCATTCTTCGGTGATGTGGGTGGCCATGGGCCGGCCACAAGCAAACCCCAGGCCGACCGCCGGGCCGACCGCTGGGCTTTCGTCACGGAGGCGGCGGGAGGGGAGTGAGCGGCGCGGAGAGCGCTCGCGTGGCGCGAGCCTCGAGCGCACGGACGAGCACGCCACCGAGATCGGCGGACGAGAACGGCTTCGCGAGGAAGTCGTCCATGCCGACGGCCTGACAGGCGGCGCGATCGTCGGGGAGCGCGTTGGCCGTCATGGCGGCGATCCACAGGGGCGCCCGGCTCTCGGTGCGCAGACGCGCGACCAGCTCGAGCCCGTTGCCGTCGGGCAGCCGGAGATCGAGGAGCACGAGATCGTAGTCGTTCGTCGTGAGGGCCGCGAGCGCCGCCGCGCCGTCGATCGCCGTGTCGGCGGCGTGCCCGAGCTTGGTCAGCATGGCGAGGGCGACCCGCTGGTTGATGGGGTGGTCCTCGACGAGGAGGATGCGCAGCGGGGCGGTCCTGGCGGGCGGCGGGGTCGGGATGCGCGCCCGCGTCGCCGCGCGGATCGGGATCTCGAACCAGAAGCGAGAGCCCACGCCGACCTGGCTCTCGACCGAGAGGCGGCCCCCCATGGCCTCGACGATGCGCGCGGAGATCGGCAGCCCGAGCCCGGTGCCCCGCTTGGTGGCGTGACCCGCGACCTGCTCGAACGGGTTGAAGATCCGCTCGAAGGCCGACGGGTCGATGCCGACCCCGGTGTCGCGCACCTCGCACGACAGGCGCAGGGACGCCGCGGGGCGGCAGACCACGCGGAGCGCCACCGAGCCCTGGTTCGTGAACTTCACGGCGTTGCCGACGAGGTTCACGAGGACCTGACGGAGGCGGCGGGCGTCCGCCTCGAGGAGCGGCACCGCCTCGACCTGCGCGGTCAGCGCGAGCCCCTTGGCCGAAGCCTCGGGCCGCAGCATCTCCACCACCGAGGACGCGAGCGCCCCCGGGTCGAAGGCCTCGTTGCGGAGCTCGAGGTGCCCGGCGTCGATCTTGGCGAAGTCGAGCAGATCCTCGAGCAGGCCGAGCAGCGCGCGCGCGCTCTCGCGGATGGTGCGTACCTGGCCGACCGCCTCGCCGGGGAGCGCCTGATCGGCGAGCAGCTCGGAGAGCCCGATCACGGCGTTCATCGGGGTGCGGAACTCGTGGCTCATGGTGGCGAGGAAGTCGGACTTGGCGCGGGCGAGCTGCTCGGCGCGCTCCTTCTCGGCGGCGATCTCGAGGAGCCGCTCGGAGAGCTCACGGCGAGACCGGTGCTGCGCGCGCTCTGCGCGGAAGCGCTCGCGGCGGTGGCGATCGGCGGCCAGGAACGAGACGATGCCCATCACGTCGAGCGACACGAGCACGACCACCAGCGTCACGTCGGCGATGCGCGAGTGGGCGACCACGAGGTCGCGGAACAGGAAGACGAGCAGCGCCGACATGGCGAGGGCCGGCACGAACCGCGGGAGCAAGGGCCCCTGCTGCGCGAAGTGCAGCACGCAGAGCAGCGCGAAGCCCGCGAGCAGCGGGCCGATGTACTCGCCGACGCCGGCCCGCGCGTGCCAGAGATAGGCGTTCGAGACGACGAGGGAGCTCCACGCGACCCAGGTCGCCGCGAGGTGCGCGCGGGGGGCCGACGACCGCAGGAGCACGAGCACGCACGAGAAGCCGACGATCGCCGCCACCACCCTCGCGACCGCGAGCGAGGCGAACAAGGTCCCGCCGCCGAAGAGGACCCAGTCGTTGCGCAGGATGCCGAGGTACGCGCAGTGGACGAGGGTGAGCGCGAGGGCGGTCTGGCGGCCGTCGTCGCGCAGGTAGGCGCGACGGTAGCGCTCCTCGAACATGCGGGCGGCGAGCGGGCGCATCGACAGGGGGACTGTATCGGAAAGCCTCCGCGCACGCGGAGGCCGGAGTAGGCTGATCTACGATGACGGCGGAGCGACGCTGCTGGTGGTGCGGTGACGACGCGCTGTACACGGCCTACCACGACACGGAGTGGGGCTTCCGGGTGCGCGAGGATCGCCGCCTCTTCGAGAAGGTATGCCTCGAGGGGTTCCAGAGCGGGCTCTCCTGGCTGACCATCCTGCGCAAGCGCGAGGCGTTCCGCCGCGGCTTCGCCGAGTTCGACTTCGAGAAGGTGGCGCGCTTCACCGACCGTCACGTCACGCGGCTGCTCGCGGACGCGGGCATCGTCCGCCACCGCGGCAAGATCGAGAGCACCATCCACAACGCGAAGCGCTGCTGCGACCTCGTGGACGAGGTGGGCTCGCTCTCCGCCTACGTGCTCCGCTTCGAGCCGCCCCCGGCGAGCCGCCCGGAGCGCGTGACCAAGGAGGTGCTGTGCGAGATGCCGACCACCAAGGAGTCGATCGCGCTCTCCAAGGATCTCAAGCGGCGCGGATGGACGTTCGTCGGGCCGACGACGATGTACGCGTTCATGCAGGCGATGGGGCTCGTGAACGACCACGTGGAGGGCTGCTTCGTGCGCCCTCTCGCGGAGGCGACCCGCGCCGCCCCGGCGTCGTAGCGGCGGTTCGTCCGATCGTTCAATCGTGCTTCTCCACGAGGCCGCGCCTGCGGAGCACGCCGAGGATGGCGTCGCGCGCCGGCGTGACCTTGGCGCCCTCGAACACGTGCAGCGTCACCCGACGACCCCCGAGGTACCAGCGGGGCAGGATTGGCTGGGTGTGGATCTGGGCGTTCGCCTCGCTCGGATCGCTCTCGGACCAGATCCCGAGGTAGAGCCAGATCCCGTCCGGATCGGGCTCGGGCACGGCACCCAGGAAACCGCCGCGCGGCTTCGGCGGGTGGCAGTGGAACACGTAGCCGATGCGGCAATCGGGGCTCGCCATCGCGGTCTCCGCGCGGAAGGCGGCGAGCTGCGGGTAGGTGCCGCCGAGCGCGGCGAGGTCGTTCGCGAGGTTCGCGCACAGCGTCGAAGGACTGGCGGCGTCCTTGACCACGGACGCCGTGGCGCTCGGATCGGGGATCGCCTCGCGGTGCTCGGAGCGACAGCCGACCAGCACGAGCGCGAGGAGCGAACGCCGGGTCACGGCACGAAGGTAGCTCCGTCGCTGCGGAAGCGGGCGAGATCGAGGTGCAGGTGGTTCGCGTGGAGCTTGTCGAAGAACGGCGTGAGCACCGTCGAGAACACCTCCTCGTCGTAGAGGCGCCGCGCGATGGTGCGGAGGAACGCGCCCTCCTTGGTCTTGGCGGCGGCGGCCTGCGGGGCGAAGTGGGCGAGCACGTCGATCGTGGCGCCGCCCTCGAGGACGAACCGATCGACGTCAATGGCGTTGGCGTAGCTGTGCTCGCTCACCCACCCTGGAGAGGCCGCCATCTCCCGGCACACATAGGTGCCGAGCTGGTGGGCGTAGACGACACGCTTGCCGAACGTGCGCAGCGCCTCCTCCTGGACGATGGTCTCGAAGCGCGCGAGCGCCAGCGCCATGGTGCAGGTGAGCACCACGCTGCCAGACCAGGTGATCTTGGCCGGCGTGCCGCGGTAGGTGAGCACCTGCGGCGCGCCGCAGGTGATCTTGCTCTTGGGCTGGACGGTGGGGGGCAGCTTGGCGGGGAGGTGGGTGATCGCCGCCGCCACGAGGTCGGCTTCGCACGTCGCCCGGACGTCGGGCGGACCGACCACGTCGTCGTCCCTCGGGTCCACGTTGGCGAAGGCGTACGGGCTGCGCGGCACGGGCACCGAGGCGGACGGCGCCGCGGAGCGCGCGACGACCGTCGAGGCCGTGGCCTCCGCGACCGGCTCACCCGGCGGCGATGGGTGCGCGGTCGCCACGCAGGCGATCCAGCCCAGCACCGACATCAGCGCAACGCGGCCCAGCATGCGTGTCTGACCCGGTGCAACGGCCCACCTTGGTGCGGCATTCCCCGCCCATGCGCGGCCTCGTCCTCGCTGGCCGTCGCCGCGGTCAGGACCTTGTCGGACGCAGTCGGACCAGCGACAGGAGGAGACCCGGGCGCTTCAGCGTCGCGTGCGAGACCTGGTAGCGGCCGGCCTCGACGGCGAGCTGGAGCGCGGTCCCGCGTGTGCCGCGCACCACCGAGTCACGGAGCTCGAGCCCGCCGGCGGGGACCACGAACGGCTGGCGCACGCGGACGAACTGCTTCGCCGGGACGGAGAGCGCGGCGGTATAGGTCTCGCCCGGATCGCGCGTCTCGTGCCCGGTGATGAACAGCCAGCCGTCGTCCACGGCGAGGGCGGTCGCGGACTCCGGCCCGTGCAGCAGGAGCGCGTGGTCGGCCCCGACGGAGATCGTCGCCTTCTTGGCGGCGACGGCCTCTTGCGCGCGCTGGAAGTCGCTGTCGCCGTCATCGAACCCGTCGCTGCCACGCCAGTGCTTCTTCGCGCGCGGCGGCATGACCACGAACGGGCCGCCCTGGGAGTCGATCCACTCGAGCTCGGCGGCCGCGCGCGAGGCGGCCACCACCGCGGGATCCAACGCCGGCGCGACGGGCACCGTGGCTCTGGTCCCCACCAGCGCGAGGCGCACGAGATCCACGCTGGTACGCTCCCCCGTGACGTGCACGACCGAGCAGACGTCGTAGCGCCCGGGCGGCAGCGCGACGACGATCGCGCCCGCGTTGTAGTTGCCGGGCATCTCCCAGCGCCCCCATGGATAGGGTGACGGGCTCGCCGAGAACAGGAGCAACGGCTCGTTCCCGACCGTGAGACTCCCGTGCGACTTCCACTTCGAAGGCGGCACGCTGGCGATCAGCCGCTTCATCCGCGCATCGTGGTTGCCGTACTTGTACGCCTTCCAGCGCACGACGTACGCCGTCCCGCCGTCGACCACGCACGCCGTCGCGACCGGCCCCGGCAGCACCAGCACCTCGGCGCCGGCGACCGCGATCACCTTGGCGGGGGTGCGTACGCGCCTGGCGACGGCGACCGACGCCGCCGACCAATTCGGGCAGATGTCCTTGGGGACCGCGACGAACGGCAGCGGTGGGCGCGGATACCCCTCGAGGAAGTTGAACTCGTACTCGTCCTCCATGGCGCCCCGACGATACCGCTTGAAAGAGGACGGCGGTGGAACGCTGAACCACTTCTGGGGAACGCCGGCGCGTGACGCGGGCGGACCGGATTCGCCCGCGCCGTGGCCATCGCCGCCTCGGCGCACAAGGGGTGTCCTTGCCGCAGACGTCACGCTATCCCACGCCATGCGCCGGCTGGTCGTGTTCGCACTCCTCGCGCTCCTGCTCGCGTGCAGCCGCCGAAAGCCCACGATCACCGCCCCGGACCCGATCGCGACGACCCCTCCGCCCGCCCCACCGCGGGTCGGCATCGCGCGTCGCGACTGCATGCTCGGCGATCTCGACCGGGGTCACCCGTTGCGCGCTCCAGGTCGGCGGCAGCGTGCGCTGCCGACTCGCCGATCCTCCGGCGAGCCCGTCCCCCCGCGACTACGCGCCCGATCCTGCTCCGTGGACCGACGTCGTCCACCTCGGTGGCTCGCACCACGTGCGGGGTGAGCCGCGGCGGAGGGCTGTCCTGCCTCGGCGTCGCGTTCGCGGAGCTCGGGTTGCCGAAGGGGACGTCCTTCCTGAGTCGCGGCCCCGAGCTCATGGCGCACGACCGACCCGTCTCGCTGGCGATGCCCAAGAAGGGGAGGTCTTCATGGCCGGCACGACCCCCGGGCACCATGCCTGCGTCCTCTTCGACGACAAGACCGTCGCCTGCTGGGGAAACAACGCTTCGTCGTCGATGGCCGGGACCGCGTTCGACGTCGGCCTACCGTGAGCGTCGGCGTTGGTCGGCGCCGGGCATCTGCACTACGAGAGGGCATGTCCCGCCGCCTGTTCTCGGTCCTCGTGTGCGTCGCCGCTTGCAGCAAGAAGGATCCGGTGGAGACGCCGGTCGCGACGAGCGCCACGGCCCCGCCCTCGACGAGCGCCTCGACGAGCACCGTGGCCAGCGCCGCGAAGAAGCCTGCGCCGGCGAGCACCGACAAGAAGGTCGCGCCCGCGAAGGGCCCCGCCACCGCGCCCGCGGGCTTCACCGCCCGCAGCACCCGCAAGGGCGGCGCTGCGATCGACTACCGGTTCGCGCTCGCCTACCGCTACGAGGGATCGAAGGTGCTCCACGTGGAGCTCTCGACCCACCAGCGGGGCTGCACCGACGTGGGGGCGGACGAGCGCGAGCTCTCCCCGGGCGAGTCGATCGTCGACCTCGACGTGGCCCCCCAGCTGTCGAGCGGCGCCGAGACCTTCGCCGTGGTGGGCGTCTACGAGCAGACGGCGAAGGGCACCAAGTCGTTCGTGCTCGGCCGGCGCGCCGACGTGAAGGTGGTGGCGGGCAACCCGCTCGAGGAGGTGCGGCTCGTCGTCTCGAACGGCAAGGCCCTCGTGGACGACGAGCCCGTGGTCGAAGGCACCATCGTCGCGTGGGGCTGCCGCGTGGTCCCGAGCCCGTGGGCGGCGAGCGATCCCAAGGCCGTCCCCCAGCCCGGGCTCACCCTCGAGGTCGACGGGAAGAAGCTCGCGGTGCAGGGGGCGATCCACCGGGTCACGCGCAAGGAGATCGTGCTCTCCACCCAGGGCCTCGACTGCAACCAGGAGGCGACCGAGACGGACGTGCGCGTCACGCTGTCGGACGGCGGCGACGAGGTGAACGTCGGCGGCTACGGCATCACAGGCGCCGAACGAGCGGAGCCGCAGAAGACGCCGTTGAAGGTCGTCCTCCAGGCGTTCGCGCTCGGGCGCGAGACGGACGACGTCGAGCTGTCCGGCGCGTTCACGGTGGTCGGACACCGCGGCAAGCTGCAGGGCAAGGCGAAGCTGAAAAGCTGCCAGTGAGCATCGCTCGACGATCGATTCCCGGATGTGGGTCGGTTCGAGAAAAGCCACGACCTGGGCGCTCGTGGCGAGCTTCAGCGGACTCGATCGTGCCCGCTGCGTGCATCGTCGAGCCCTTCGGGCACACCGCGATACGCCCCCGGCGTGCACCCCACCACCCGGACGAAGTGGCGATGCAGCTGGCTCTGATCGCAGAATCCGACGCGTGGCGCGACGTCGGCAGCAGCCGCCCCCCGCCGCAAGAGGATGCACGCGCGCGCGATCCGGGCCCGCGTCAGGAACGCATACGGCGGCATGCCGAGCTCGCGCGAGAACGCGCGGCACAGATGGAACTTGTCGGTGCCGGCGTGATCCGCGAGGTCGTCGAGGGTCACCTTCTCGGCCAGGTTCGCGAGCAGGAACTCGCGCGCGCGGCGGACGCTGGGCCGCAGGCGCGGGCTCCGCGGGGTGGCCGCGAGGAACGACGTGAACGCCGCCACGGCTTCGGCGACGGCGGTCTCGACGACGAAGCGGTCCGTGGCGCCGGCGAGGATCACCTCGTGCAGCCTGCGGAGCGGCGCGAGGCGCTCGTCGCGCGGATGCACCTGCACCTCCGAGAGGCGGCCGTCGAGCCCGTGATCCATCGCGAGCCGCGAAGCTTCGACGAGATCGGCGCCGAACGACACGAGCTGGTAGGTGCCAGGCGTCTCGCGGCGCACGTCCGCGTGGAGCTGCCCCGGCTGCTTCAGGTTGATCACACCGGGCGTCTGCGTGTAGCTGCCGCCGTCGATGAGCGAGCTCGCGCGGCCGTCGAGCGTGAGGCTGACGCCGTAGTGCGGCTTCATCCCGCGGTAGAGCTGCGTGGTCTTCCGGATGCGCAGGAAGTCCACGCCGGGCGCGAGCGAGCCGTGCACGCGAGTCACGCATCGAGCATAGCCGGCCGGGCCGCGTCGGCTTGGGCATTCTTGGCAGCCGCAAGGACGCCCAAGCCCCCGCCGCGCGCCGCGCGCAGGCTCCGGGCATGAAACAGACAGTCCTCGTTACGGGAGCGAACAAGGGAATCGGACACGAGGCGGCGCGCCAGCTCGCCGACCTCGGCATGACGGTGCTCGTCGGGGCGCGCGATCGCGAGCGCGGCGAACGCGCGGTGGCACGGCTGCGCGAGCACGCCTCCGACGTGCACCTCGTGGAGCTCGACGTCACGGATGGCGAGAGCATCGCCGCGGCGGTCGAAGACGTCGGCGCACGCTTCGGGCGCCTCGATGCGCTGGTGAACAACGCGGGCATCGGGGGCGCCAGCGACCTGCCGTCGAAGCAGGGACTCGGCGACATGCGCCGGCTGCTCGAGACGAACCTCCTCGGCCCGATCGCCGTCACGCAGGCCTTCTTGCCGCTGCTCGCCGCCGGGGCACGCATCGTGAACGTGTCGAGCTCGCTCGGCTCGCTGCGCCTGGCCGCCGATCCGACGAGCCGCATCGCCGCGTGGAACACGCTCTTCGGCTACTCCGCGTCCAAGACCGCGCTCAACGCGTTCACGGTGCGTCTCGCGCTGGAGCTGCGCGACCGGCAGATCAAGGTGAACTCGGCGTGCCCGGGCTACGTCGCGACCGATCTCAACGGGCACCGCGGGTTGCGCACCGTCGAGCAAGGCGCGGTGGTCGTCGTGCGCCTCGCCACGCTCGCCAGCGACGGTCCGACGGGCGGCTTCTTCGACGACGCCGGCGAGGTCGCCTGGTGAGCGCTCCCGGCCGGCGTCGGGCCTTGTCATCGAGGCCCTTCCGCCGCCGAGCTTCGTGGCTACCATGCCTCGCCATGCCGAACATCGAGCTCACCTACTTCGACGGGGCCGGCCGCGCCGAGCCCGTCCGCATCGCCCTCCGCCTCGCGGGCCTCCCCTTCACCGACACCCGCCTCAAGTTCCCCGAGTTCGCGGAGAAGAAGGCGGCCGGCGCGTTCCCGCTCGGGAGCCTGCCCGTGCTCACGGTCGACGGCGTCGCCTACCCGCAGACGGCCGCCATGCTGCGGTGGGTCGCGCGCAGCGCGGCGCCCTGGCTCTACCCGTCCGATCCCACGGCCGCCCTCGCCGTCGACAGCGTGCTCGACACGTTCAACGACACGCTCTCGCACGCGCTCACCCCGAGCCTCCTGGAGCGCGACATGGCCAAGAAGCTCGCCATGCGCGCCGAGGTCGCCAAGGGCCCGATGGCCGCGGCGTTCGGCTTCACCGAGAAGACCCTCGCGCGCACGGGCGGTCCCTTCGTCGGAGGCAAGGAGCTCTCCATCGCCGACCTCGTGATCGCGCAGCAGGTCCTGCAGATCCGCGCCGGGAAGCTGGATGGCATCACGAACGACTTCCTCGCCGAATACCGGCGCATCGGAGCCCTCGTCGACGCCTACCTCGCCGACCCGCGCGTCAAGGCGCTGGGCTGATCGAGCGGAGCTCGCCCAGACCGACGTACGCCAAACAGCCCATGGACGCCCTGGTGCTCGGTGCCGGCCTGGCGGGCGCAGCCGCAGCGTGGTGGCTCGCCGAGCGCGGGGCCAGGGTGGCCTTGCTCTCGCCGGCGAACGACCTGCCGTTGGGGGCGCGCGCGCAGGTCGAGCTGCCGGGGCACTGGATGGGGAAGGGCGAAGCCGCGGCGGTCGAGGTGTGGGCACGGGTCCGGGCGCGGGGCGTCGCGACGGTCGTCGAGGACCGCGAGGACGCCGTCGTGTTCGACGGCGATCGCTGGGTCGCGCAACACGATCGGTCGCTCGCGGCGCCGCACCTCGTCGTCGCGCCGGAGCCGATTCCCAGCACCCGCCTCTCGCACTGCGCACGGTTCTTCGGGCGAGGCCTGTCGCTGTGTGCGTGGTCCGACGCTCCCCTCTTCTCGGGGCGCGTGGTCGTGACCGGCGACGGACCGGCGACCCTCGAGGCCGCGCGACTCGTCGCCCGGTTCGCGACGCCTGTGCTGGTGGGTGACTTCGAAGAGGCAGAGACGTTCGAGCACCTGCCCGGCAGGGTCGTCGATGCCGAGGGGGGCGACACCGTGTCTGCGGCGGTGGTGGTGTCGGGCGAGCGCCGATCGGTTGTCGCCTGTCACGGCCTCGTCGAGGCCTACGATCCGGTCGTGGACGGGGCCACGACGGCGTGGTTCGCCGCGCTCTCCGCCCACGCCCCCCACCGGTGTCACGCTGTTGGGCTCCTCGCCGGGATCCCCTGGCACGAGGGCGCCGGTCAGGTCGCGAGCGGTGTGGCGGCGGCGCGCGCGATCCCTTCCCCGGGTCAGTGAGTCCGTGTGACAAGCTGGCCTCATGAGCGTGGCCAGTGCTGAGGACCGAACTAGTCGCCGGGTCTGTCTGAGTGCAGCAGATGAAACGCTTCGCTCTGGTCGCGCCACTGATACCGGGAATTGCCGTATCTCAGACCCGCGTTGTTGGCGTCAAGGACGACGCCCGGCGAGCACAATCTGAAGCGTGATGCCCTTCTCGGGAGTACACTGCCTTTGAGGCAGCATGCCAAAGAGAGAGCTTCGTCAGGTCTTCTCCGGAGCTCGTCAGAAGATCCGTTCAGTGGGCCTTCTCGCACTATTGCTGATCATCGGCTGCGGTCGCGTGCAGTCTGACGGGCCGTCCGATGCTGAAGGTGTCGTCGACTCATCAAGCGACAGCGAAACGAAGGATGACAGCGGCGATGCCGTGACCGACGCGCCTCGGTTCGACTCCGGAGCGGGATGCCCACCCTACCTTCCCTCCGGGAAGTGCGACACCTTGGACAAGCGCTGCGTCTTCATAGATCGGTGTATCGAGTCCACCGATAGTTCCACAACGGTGCAGTGTGTTCGAAAGGGAACCGATTCCTCGCTTGAATGGACGGTTGTTGGTGGGATCGACTGCTGGAGATTGCTCGATGCCGACGGATGCCCTGCGGGTGGTGTCATCCCAGGTGAGTACTGCGAAACCGTCGGACAATCGTGCAGCTACCCGCGGCAATGCTCGCGCTACAAAGCTTATCAGGTTCCGACTTGCGTTCGTGACGACGTGAAGGGGGGAGTCTGGTCGGCGACCGAGAAGGGTTGCTGAAGAAACAGAGTCGTTCCGAGGCGGAAGTGGTCGATGATGGACATTCCCGCCAGTGGTACCTTCCCGACCATGCGCGCCTTCCTGCTCGTGCTGGCCGCGTCCGGCTGCGCGCGCACCGGCGTGCCCGACGCCGTGCGCGCCGATCCCCAGGCCGACGCCGCGGCGAGCGTCCCCGCGACGAGCGTCCCCTCGACGAGCGTGGCCCCGACCACCGATGCGTCCGACGCCACGAGCCCCCCGACGCCCGCGCCGTCCTACGCTTCGGTGACGGCCGGCGAGAGCGCGACCCACGTGTGCGAGCCCGTCGTCCGCTGCGGCGTGTGGTCGGGCTGCCGGTGGCTGCGCCGGATCGACGCGACCCACGTCCGCGACGACGGGACCGGCGTCGTCTACGTGCGGCGACACGATTGCTCGCCCGCCGACGCCGGGCCCGGCGGGTGCGCGCTGTTCTGCTCCGCCCCCGACGCGGGGCCTCCGTGCGTCGATGGTCTGCACCCCGAGGTCGAGGCCTGCAAGGGCACCGCACCCCCGCGACCGACCACCGCCCGTTGCCTCCTCGGCGACGGCGTCTGCGGCTCGCTGCTCTGAGCGACCGCGGCGTGCGCCGGAGCAAGGATTCGAACACCTGCTCCACGACCGCGAGCGGAGTACCTTCTCCGGATGCGCAGCCTGCGGCTCTCCTTCGTCACCCTCGGCTCCGGACTGCCCGCGCTCGTGGGGGTGGCGTTCCTGCCGGGGTGCGGTGCCACGACGACCACCACCCCGGACGCCGAGTGCGTCACGGTCGACGCCGCAGACAGCGCGCTCGCAGAGGTCGAGTTCGATCTCGGCGTCGACACGGGCGTCGACACGGGCAGCGATGTCGCCTTCGATCGCTGCTTCGGGAGCCGCGCCATGCGGATCATCGCACTCCCTCCGCCCGGCACGCCCGCCGAGCCAGGGCAGATCTGCGCCGTCAGCGCCACGCCGGTCGCGAGCAACACCGCCGCGCGGGTGAGCCTCGTGAAGGTGGACTCCGCCTCCGCGGTAGGCGTCGTGGCCCTCACGCCCGGGCTGTCGATCGTCGGGACCCCTTCCATCACCGTCACGACGAAGCGCCCGTACCTCGAGGGGGCCAAGATCACCGGCGTCACCCCGATCAGCGATGGGTTCCGCTTCGACATCACCTGGCCCACCCCTGTCCCCGACGACGCCTACGAGTCGCCGACGAACGATCTGCAGTTCACGGTCAGCCTCGCCGTCGCCTGCGAGGCGGGCACCCGCCTGGTCGAGTCGACCACCTACGTCGATCGCTGCCTCGACGGCAACAGCGTCGTCTGGAGGAGCTCGGGCGACGCGTGCGTCGAGTGCCGCATCATCGCGGAGATGGCGCCGAGCCCCATCGTGTCCGACAACCAGGGTGACGACCTGCCGCTCGGCCGGGTGATCCAGGTGCGGGTCGTCGAGGTCGCACGGGCCTCGAACGGCGTGCTCCTCTTCGCCGAGAACGACGCGGGCGAGCAGGCCCGGTACGAGTGGCACGTCTCGGGCGGTGACCTGCGGCGCCTCGCCGACGACCTCGTGTTCTGGACGCCCCCCGAGGGCGACTCGTTCGGCCAGGTCGCCCTGTGGAACGAGGCGGGCGCGGTCGTCGAGAACTTCCTCCACGGCCGGGTGCGCGCGTGAAGGCCGTCCTCGTCGGGCCGATCCAGCAGGAGAACCTGGCCCTCGGGTACCTCGCGTCGTACGCGCGCAAGCAGGGCCACGACGTCACACTCGTCGCCTACGCCTATCGCGCCGACCTCGACGTCGCGGTCGAGCAGATCCTGGCCAATACGCCCGATCTCGTGGGCCTCGGCATCGCGTTCCAGAACAACGTCGACGACTACGTGCTCCTCGTGCGGACGCTCCGGCAGCGCGGCTACCGCGGGCACGTCACCTGCGGCGGTCACGTCGCCACGTTCTGCTACGAGGAGCTGCTCACGCTGCTCCCCGAGCTCGACACCGTCGTCCGCCACGACGGCGAGGAGACGCTGGTCGAGATGCTCGCGAAGCTGTCGCGGGGCGAGCCCGTGCGCGACCTCGCCGGGGTCGTGTGGCGCGACGGCTCGACGATCACCAAGGGGCCCGTGCGTCGTCCCACGTCCGACCTCGACGCGCTGCCGTGGCCGCGCCGGAGCCCCGAGCCGTACGTGGTCGGCGGGGTGGTGGTCGACTTCCTGATCACCGCGCGGGGTTGCGTGGGTGAATGCAGCTACTGCAGCATCGCCGCCTACACGGCCGAGCAGCAGAAGTCCTACCGGCTGCGCGCCCCCGAGGCCGTCGCCGAGGAGATCGCCTACGCGTACCACGAGCGTGGCGCCCGCGTGATCTTCGTGCAGGACGATCTGTTCGTGCTCCCTGGCGAACAAGCCGCGATCACCCGCATGGAGCGCATCGGCAAGGCCGCCCGCGCGCGCGGCGTCACCGACGCCGTCTACTGGATCAAGGGGCGACCGGAGACGATCACCCCGGCCGTCGCCCGCGCGGCGCACGCGATGGGTGCGATCCACATGTTCCTCGGGGTCGAGAACGCCTCGGCCCAGCGGCTCCGATACCTGGGCCGTACCCATCTGCCGCTGCACAACGAGTCGGCCCTCGACAGCTGCCGGCAGGCCGGGATCGTGCCCTCGTTCAACTTCATGCTCTTCGACCCGGACTGCTCGCTCGACGACGTCGAGACGACGCTTGTGATGGCGGAGCGCAACCCGGACCTCCCCTGGAACGTCTGCCGCACCGAGGTCTACTCGGGCACCGCCCTCCGCGCCCGGCTCGAGACCGAGGGGCGGCTGCAGGGCGATTTTCGCAGCTACGGCTACCGTATGCGCGACGAGCGGGCCGAGGTGATGTTCCGGGTCCTTCGCGTCGCCTTCCACGAACGAGCCCTGGCGATCGACAGCCTGCTCAATCGCCTCATCAGCCTCTCGTTCGCGCGGCAGCTCCACGAGCGGTTCTTTCCTTCGCCCGAGACGCGCGCGCTGGCCGACGCGGTCCATCGGCTCGGCGTCGAGATCCGGAGCGACACCGTCGTGCGCCTCCGCACCTTGCTCGAGAGGGTGCGCACCTGCGATCCGCGCGACCACGCGACGTTGCAGCGCTTCGCCATCGATCAGGCGCTCGCGATCGGAGCCTGGGACATGCCTCGGCGCCTCACCACCGAATCGCTGTGGAGCGAGCTCCACGCACGCGGTCGCCTCTCCGCGGGCCGCTCGAGCACCGGACCCTCGCACTTCGCCGTCGCCTCGGGCTCGTAGAAGCTACCCCCCCGCCGCGAGCGCCCCCCACACGAGCTCGATGCGCCCCGGCAGCGCGCCGAGCTCCGCCGCGAGCCCGCGCGCGAAGTCGCTCACCGAGAGCCGCAGCGTGGCGAGCCCGGTCAAGAGCAGCATCGGCCACCCGATCGAGAACAGCTGCAGCGTGGGCGCCGCGCGCGACACCATCGCGAGCGCCATCTGCAGCACCAGCGCGAGCCCCGCCACCGGCAGCGACATGCGCAGCCCCGCCGCGAAGCACTCCGCCGCGAGGTCGATCAGCGACCGCGCCACCTGCGAGAGCGGCGCCACCGTCCCGAGCGGGATGGCGCGGAAGCTCTCGAGCACCGCGAGCAGCACCACCCGGTGCGCGCCCACCGCGAGGGCGAACGAGAGCGCAAACAGCGAGATCGTGCGCGAGATCGCGCTGTCGTGGGCCTCGGTCGCCGGGTCGAACATCGAGGCCGCGTTGAGCCCGATCGACTGCGCGGCCATGGTGCCCACGAGGTCGGCCGCCGACAGCGTGAAGCGGAACGCGAGCCCCATGGCGATCCCGGCGCCGAGCTCGCTGATCGTGAGCGGCACCAGCGCGAGGGTGGGTGCACCGAGGCCGCCGTCGACCATCAGCGCGACCGGCCACGCGAGCACCAGCACGAGCACCACCTTGGTCGAGCTCTGCACGTGGGCGCCGGGGAACGGCGAGACCACCACGAACCCGGCGAGGCGGGCGATCACCAGCATGAGGGTGGAGACGCGCCCGAGGACGAGCGCGGTGAGCATCAGTGCACCACCTCGGCGACCGCCTCGAAGCACCGCCGCGCGTAGCCGACGATGTGGGCCAGCGACATCGGGCCGAACACCACCAGCACGCCGACCACGGCGGCGACCTTGGCGAAGAACGAGACGCTGGCCTCGTTCACCTGGGTCGCCGTCTGCAGGACGCCGATGAGGACACCGGCGACGAGGGCCGCGGTGAGCAGCGGCGCGGCGACGGCGATGGTCACGGTGAAGAGCCCGCGCAGGAGCTCGAGGGCGCGTTCCGGGGTCATCCGAAGCTCCGTAGGAGAGAGCCGACGAGGAGGTGCCACCCGTCGACCAGGACGAAGAGCAACAGCTTGAGGGGCAGGGCGATGCTCGTCGGGGGCACCATCATCATGCCCATCGACATGAGCACCGAGGCGACGGCGAGGTCGACCACCAGGAACGGCAGGAGCACGAGCACGCCCATCTGGAACGCCGTGGTGAGCTCGCTCACGACGAACGCCGGCGCGGCGATGGAGAGCGGCACCTCTTGCTCGGTCTTGGGGAGCTCCTTCTTGGCGGCCTTGTAGAACAGCGCGAGGTCGGCCTCCCGCGTCTGTCGCAGCATGAACCCGCGGAGGGGCGCGGTGGCCTTCTCGATGGCGGCGGACTCGTCGATCTTGCCGGCCTGGTAGGGCTCCCACGCGTCCTTGAGGATCACCTGGGTCACCGGGGTCATCGTGAACACGGTGACGAACAGCGCGATGCCGACGAGGACCTGGTTGGGCGGGCTCTGCTGGGTGCCGATGCCCTGGCGCACGAACGAGAGCACCACCAGCACCCGCGTGAACGACGACATCGTGAGCACGATGGCGGGCAGCAGCGACAGGAAGGTGAGGAGCGCGAGGATCTTGAGCTGCGGGCCGAAGGCCTGCGGCACCCCGTCGAGCAGCGGCTTCACGGCCGGCGCCCGCGCGCGAGGGCGAGCAGCCCCTCGGCCTGGCCGGCGACCCTCGGCGCCTCGCGGGTCTCGGCGCGGCGCGGAGTCTCGCGCGGGCCGAGGAGGCGCTCGAAGCGGTCCTCGATCGCGCTCTCCTTCTCGGGAGCGGGCTCCTCGGCGGGCGCCTCGTGCGGCGTGCCGAGGTCGGCGATGCGCTGCACACCGGCGGGGCCGACGCCGAGGAGGAAGGTCTCGCCGTCCACCTCGACCACCACGATCTCGTTGCGCAGGCCGAGCGCCGCCCGCGCGGCGACCCGGAGGCGCGGCGCGGTCTTCACGCCCGGCGCTCCCTTGCGCTTGAACCAGAACGCGACCGCGCCGATCGCGCAGGCGGCGAAGAGGAGCTTGGTGCCGGTGGAGGTGGAGCTCTGCGGGGGTGCGAGCTCGAGCGGCTTGCTCGGCCGGAGCGTCAGCTCGGTGCCCTGGGCCGGGGGCGCGGGGGGCGTGCCCTCCGCGAAGGCGGGGAACGACAGCGCGCTGACGCCCAACGCCAGCGCCGTGACGAGCGCGGGTTTCATCGCCCCTCCTTGGTCACGAGCTCGGTGATGCGCAGACCGTAGCGATCGCCCACGACCACGGCCTCGCCGCGGCCGAGGAGCTGTCCGTTGACGAACACCTCGAGCGGCTCGCCGATGCTCTTGCCGAGCTCGAGCGTGGCGCCCGCGGTGAGCCGGAGGACCTCGCCGATGCGCATGCGCCGGCGCCCGATCTCGAGGGTCAACTCCACCTCGACGTCGCGGATGCGGTCCAGATCGCCCGACGTGGTGGGGGGCACCGAGGGCGGCAGGTTCCCGTAGCTCGGGCGCCGCGACTCCATGATCGGCGAGGCGCCCATCGACGCCGGCGAGATCGCGGGCGGAAGCGAGCGCGGTTCTGGCGACGGGGACATCGCGGGAGCGGGCTCCGGCGAGGGCTCGTCGTCGAACAGGTACGGATTCTCCATGCCGAGGGACACTTCAAGTCCCGTGCCGGCCTATCCGATCCGGATCGCGACCCGCTCGCCCACGCGCGTGGGGCGCCCCTTGGCGACCAGCTGGCCCGCCGCGATGACGCGCACCTGTCCCTCCACCGGGAGGTCGAGTCGCAGGGTGTCACCGACCTTGATCTTGGGGACTTCGCCGAGCGTCATGCGCAGCCGGCCGAGCTCGACCACGACCTCGACCTCCACCTCCGCGAGCGTGGCGACCACGCGCGGATCCGCGCCTTGCTGCGGCTTGGCGGTGACCGTCTGGCCGAGCAGCGCGTCCTTCTCGAGGGCGAGGATGAGACGCCCCTCCTGGCCCGGCTCGCCGACGACGAAGTTGCAGATCACGCGGCTCGACTCGCCGAGCGCATCCGCGCTGCGGGTGCCGAGCTTGGCGAGCTTGAGGCCCGTGCGGGCGAACAGCGCGTCGGAGAACGCCGCGATGACACCGTCCGCCACCCGGTTGACGAGGGCGCGCTGGGCGAACGAGAGGCCCTCGGGCGAGAGGCGGGGCAGCGACTGGCCGTCCCCGCCGAGCACGGCGTCGATGCAGAGCGCGCAGGTGCCCGCGTCCATCACGAGCAGGCCGGGAGAGCCGCCCGGTTCGGTGACGATGTCCAGGAAATGCAGCGGCGCCGCCAGCTCCTCGCGGAGCTCGCTGACCGAGGCGAGCCGCACCGACTCGAGCCGCATGGGCGCACCGCGCCGCAGGAGGAAAGGGAGCGCGCGCCGCAGGGCGACCTCGTAGGCCGGCCGGTCTTGCTCGATGGTCTCGACCGCGCGACGGCCGCGCCCCGCGTCGGCGGAGATCTCGAGCAGCTTGGGTCGCTTCATCGGTCGGGCCTCATTGCAGGACGAGGTCGGTGATCAGCACTTTTTCGGCGTTCGGCGCGCCCACCTTCTGGATCTTCTCGAGCAGCGCGGCGCGGGTCTTCTCGAGGCTCGCCGGGTCCGCCATCATCTCGAACGTGAGGGTGCGGATGTAGGTCAGGGTGGCGTCGCGCACCCGCGGCACGAGCTTCTTGAGCTCCTCTTCCTTGGCGTGGGAGTCGAACTCGAGCGCGAGCGCGAGGCGCATGGCGTGGCTCTTCCCGTCCTTGTCCCCGAGGGTGAGCACGAACGGCTCGAGCGCCATCGTGGGCCCGGGCGGCTTCGCCTCGGCCACGTGGTGGGCGGGGGCCGCGCTCGCGTTCTTGCCGGCCAGCTTGGCCCCACCGAACGCCGCGCCGCCCGCGGCCACCGCGGCGGCCACCGCCACGATGACGATGGTGCTGCCACCGCCCTTCTTGGCGTCGCCCTCCTTGGGCTTCTCTTCCTTCTTCTCTTCGGACATGGTGGGCCTCAGCGCTTCAGGTTCACGACCTCTTCGAGCATCTGGTCCGCCGTCGTGATCGTCTTGGAGTTCGCCTGGAACGAGCGCTGGTGCGCGATGAGGTCGACGAACTGGCCGGCGATGTCGACGTTGGACCCTTCGAGAGCCCCTGCGACAATCGCGCCACGTCCACCCGACCCGGCGATGCCGAGCGCGGCGGGACCGGAGGCTTGCGAGGAAATCCACAGATTGTGGCCCGCCTTGCCGAGCCCCTCGTTGGCGCGGAACTTGGCGATGGCCAGCTTGGCCACCGGGACGTTGACGCCGTTGCTGTAGCTGCCCGACACCGTGCCGTCGGCCTCGATCTTCACCCCGGCGAGGTCACCGGAGGCGTACCCGTCCTGGTTCTGCGACGAGACGCTGCTCGGCGCGGTGAACTGGGTGGTGCCGGTGAGGCCGGTGCCGCCCGCGGCGATGGGGGTGCCCATGTCGAAGGTGAGCGGCTGCCCGGGGGTCGCGCCCACGAAGCTCACCGTGCCGCCCGCGGTCACCGTGTTGGTGTTCAGCGCGCCGGTGGTCGTGAAGGTCATCGTACCGGTGGCGATCTCGGTGTTGGTGCCCGCGGTGCCGCCGACGACGTCGGCGCCGGGCGTGACGGCGTGCCAGTCCCACGAGCCGGCGGCGGTCTTGCGGTAGTAGACGTCGACGTCGTGCGCCTTCCCGAGCGAGTCGTAGACCTTCATGCTGGTCGAGAAGTTCGACGTCGCCGAGGGGTTGTCCTTGTTCCACGGCAGCGCCGGCGTGGTGGCCGACGAGTCGAGGTTCGCGGTGATGGTGAGGGTCTTGGTGAGCTTCGGCGGGAGCGCCGCGGTGGGCAGCTGGATCCCGGAGGCGGCCGGCGAGTAGGTGCCGTCGGGCTTCATCGCGTAGCCCTGGAACGCGAGCCCCTCGGGGTTCACGAGCGTGCCGTCGGCGCGCAGCTTCCCCTGGCCGGCGCGGGTGTAGAAGCTGCCGGTCATGCCGTCGACGGTGCCCTGCACGGTGAAGAAGCCGTCGCCCGAGAGCGCCATGTCGGTCGGCAGACCGGTGTTGAGGATCGCGCCCTGCGTGAACATCTGCTGCGTCCCGAGCATGCGCACGCCGCCGCCCGCGGAGCCGCTGCCGATCGCGCCGCCGAGGACGTCCGCGAACATCGCGCGCCCGGACTTGAAGCCGACGGTGTTGGTGTTGGCGACGTTGTCACCGACGACCCCGAGCGCCTGGCCCTCGGCACCGAGCCCCGACACACCCGCGTACATGGCTCTCAGGATGGACATGCGTGGATCTCCGTTCTTTCTTCTCTGGTCGGGCTCACTTCGTGGCGGGAGCGCCGACCTCGACGAGCTGTGAGAGGGGGATGGTGGTCCCGTCGGTGAGCTGCACCTCGGCGTAGCCCTTGGCGAAGCTGATCTTGGTGACGGTGCCGGTGATCTGCTGGTCGGCGGAGACGGGCTTGCCCGCCTCGTCGACGGCGTTGACCTGGACGCTGTAGCTGCCCGCCGGGAGCAGGTTGCCGGCGTCGTCGCGGCCGTCCCAGCTCATGGCGACGTTGCCCGCGCCGCGCGGCCCGAGGTCCATGGTGCGCACCGGCTTGCCGGTCGCGTCGAGGATGGTGACCTTCACGTCCTTGGCCGCGCCGCCGAGGGTCGCGCTCATGGAGACCGCCGCGGTGCCGTCGAACGAGGCCTTGCCGCCCTTCGCGGTGACCGTGCGCCCGATGAGCGCCGTCGCCTGCTGGCGCGAGACGCCCGCGACCGCGGTGCCGAGATCGCCGAGCGCCTGGGTCTGCTGCATCGACTGCTCGACGCTGGCGAACTGGGCGAGCTGCGCGACGAACTCGGTGCCCTCCATGGGCTTGAGCGGATCCTGGTGCGAGAGCTGCGCGACGAGGAGCTTGAGGAACGCCTCCTTGTCGAGCGTGCTCTTGGGCGCGCCGGTCGTCGGGTCTTTCTCGGTGGTGGAGGTCACGGAGGTGAGGGCGCCGATCGACATGACGAGGGCTTCAGCAGGAAGCAGGCCAGGGCACGAAGAGCGCGGAATCGCAGCAGGAAACCCGCGCGATCGCGCGCGCGTCAGGGCCCCGGCGGGCGCGAGTCAGGAGCCTGACGGACATACATCGGCGTAGACTCTCGGCGTGCGCACGGCGGTTTGGCTCCTGGTCTCGCTGGTCTCGCTGGTCTCTTGCTCGAGCGCCGATCCGGCGCCGGTCACTGGCGACACGGGCGTGGACGCCGCCGTCGATGCCGTCGTCGACGCGCCCGCCGACACGCCTTCGGATGTCGCGAAGGAAACGCTGCCCGACGCCACGACCGAAGGCGGCGGCTGCCCCGCGCTCGGAACGACATGCCCTGCCGGCTGCCTCGCGCTCCAGCCCCGCGAGGTCGACACGGCCGGCAAGTGCCTGCGGCCCGCGACGACGGTGGGTTGCGCGCAGCCCAGGGACGCGGGCGCCTGCCTCGGCGCCGCGCTGTGCATCGCCCGTAGCGACACGGGACAGATCTACTGGCTCAGCGCCATCTGCTTCGACGGTGATCTGGCTGCCCCATGGCGCAAGTGCAGCGGCGCGGAGGAGGCGACCGTCGGTGTCGCGGCGCCTGCGTGTCCTTGACCCGGCGGCAGGCAATTTTTTTCTCCCGCACGAATGTAAAGTCGCGTTTTACATTCGTGCGCCGGAAAAAAAATCGGCCTCGTCGGCGCGCATGGCTCCGGCTGCGCGGCGCGTCTCGTCCCTGGCTCAGAGCACGAAGCGGCTGCGGCGGCCGGCGCTCGCCACCTTGACCGGCGGCTCCATCTCGGTCTGTTCGAACGGCTGCTTCGACGACTGTTTCTGGCCGCCAGCGCCCATGCCGTGCTGACCGACGTGCACGTTCGCGCCACCGGCGACCTCGCGCACCGACTCGACCAGCGCCGCGCGGTGCTCGACCAAGAGGGCGCCGGTCGTCGGGCGCGCGGCGTCGACCTGCACCTCGAGGCGACCGTGTGCGTAGGGCACCGCCGACACGCTCACGAGGCCGAGCTCGGGCGAGCGCACCTCGCCGGTCGCACCACGGCGCAGGCTCATCACCGAGCTCGCGCGGACGAAGGCCTCGTTGCGCACGAGGCGCGTGGGGTCGAGCTCCTCGAAGCGCGGCGTCGGCGCGGGCGCCACTTTCGCGTGCGGGGCGGCCTCCTTCGCGACCGGCTTCTCTTGCTGCAGCGTCGTCACCGTGATGGTGGGCTCGGGCCTCGGCTCGGCGAACGCGCGCCGGAACTCGTCGAGGTCGGCGGGCTCGACGCGCGGTTCCGCCGTCGCGGGCGTGGGCTCGAGCGTGGTCGCGGCGCCGGTCTTCGGCGCCAGCGGGACGACGCGCGCGAGCTTCGGGGCGAGAGGAGTCACGGCCTTCGGCGTCGCGACCTTCGGGGCCAGGATCGCGGCGGCCTGGGAAGCGAGGTTCGCGGGCGCCTGCGCGGTGATCGGCTGCGCCGCGGTCGGTCGGGAGACGGGTGTGGTCGCCGCCACCTGCGTCGGCGCAGTCGTGGCCGCCGGCACCGCGGCGGGCTTCGCGGCCGGTACCGGCTTGATCGGCGGTGCGATTCGAGGAGCCGTGGGCGGCGTCGCCGCGTCCAGGCGCGGGGCCTTCGGGGTCTGCGGCGCGGGGCTCTCTTGGGTCGCCTTCGGCGCGTTCGCCGCGAGCTTCGCGACCAGCGGCTGGGTCCCGACGTCGTTCGCGGGGGCGGGCGTCTTCGGCAGCACGAGAGACGTGCCGATCGCCGTGGGGGTCGCAGCGCTGGTCTCCTCGGCCGGTCCTGTCTCGGGCGAGAAGGCGGCGCCGAGGTCGGTCGGCTCGGTGACCGATGGAGACCCGAACACCACGGGCGTCGCCGAGCTCTTCGCCGCGCCCAGGAACGGCGTGGCCTTCGCCTTCGGCCCCGCGAGCGTCGGCGGGACCTCGCCGTCGACGACCACTTCCGCCGCGGGCGCCGGCGACGGCGCAACCGGGGGCGTCAGCCAGGGCGCCAGAGCCAGCGCCAACAATGACGGATCCTGGGTCGAGTCTGTATCGGTAGGCGTAGGCTCGACAGTCGCGTCTTCCACCGGAGACTTCGCCGGATCCGAGGCCACGGAGGCGGTGCCGCTCGCCAGCGCCATCAGCGCCGAGAACCCGTCCGCCGACACCGTGGCCTGCGGCCCGGCGCTCGTCGTCGGCGTCGCGAACAGCACCGCGGCGATCATCCGGCCCCCTTCTTGGCGACCACGCGCGCCGAGGCCTCGTCCTCCGCGCGGCGCTCCGCGCGCCCCTCGTCCTCGCGGAAGCCCTGCTCCACCGCGTCGCGGAACAGCTCGAGCTTGCGCACCTCGCGGCGCGACTCGACGACCGCTTCGCGCGCGGCCTCGTGCACCTTCGAGAGGCGCGTGACCACCCGCGCCGCCGCCTCGGCCGCGCGCTGCAGGGCCATCAAGCGCATGCGGTGGGTCTGCAGGTCCTCGATCGACTCCACGACGATGTCCTCCTCGGCGACGGCGGCGCGCGTCGACGTGATCGTCTCGCGCTCGTCCTCCGCCTCTTGCAGCGCCTGTGCCGCCCGCAGCCGCTCGGCGCGCGAGAGGTCGAAGGCGCGCGTGCGCACGCCGAGGAGGCGGTTCACCCGGGCGAGGCGCGGCGTCACCGCAGCTCTCCGAGCGCCGCGGCCTGCGCGATGCTGTCTTCGCGCGCGGTGACCTCGGTGAGGCCCTGGCGGATGAACTCCTCGATCCGCGGCACCGCCACGCGCGCCGCGTCGACGCGCGGGTCGCTGCCCGAGGCGTAGGCGCCGATGCTGATGAGATCCGCCGCCTCCGTGTAGGCCGAGAGCCGGTCGCGCACGTTGGAGGTCGCCCGGAGGTGGTGGGGTGCGCAGATCTCCGTCGCCACGCGCGACACGCTGCGCAGCACGTCGATGGCCGGGAACAGCCCGCGATCGGCGAGCTTGCGGGAGAGCACCACGTGGCCGTCGAGGATGCCGCGCACCGCGTCGGCGATCGGGTCCTGCAGGTCGTCGCCCTCGACGAGCACGGTGTAGACCGCCGTGATCGAGCCCTGGCCGACGCCGTTGCCGGTGCGCTCGAGGAGCGAGGGCAGCGCGGCGAACACCGAGGGCGTGTACCCCTTGCTCAGCGGCGGCTCGCCGGCGGCGAGGGTCGCCTCGCGGAGCGCCATCGCGAACCGGGTGACCGAGTCCATCACGAGGAGCACCGAGTGGCCGCGGTCGCGGAAATACTCGGCGATCGCCGTGGCGCGCAGGGCGCCGCGCACGCGCACGAGCGGGGCCGCGTCGCTGGTCGCCGCGACCACCACCGAGCGGGCGAGGCCCTCCTCGCCGAGGGCGCCGCGGACGAAATCGAGCACCTCGCGACCGCGCTCGCCGACCAGCCCGACCACGATGACGTCGGCCTTGGTGTGGCGGCACAGCATGCCGAGCAGGGTGCTCTTGCCGACGCCGGTGCCGGCGAACAGGCCGATGCGCTGGCCCTTGCCGAGCGGCAGCAGCGCGTCGAGGGCGCGCACGCCGGTCTCGAGCGCGTGCTCGATCGGGCGACGCGCGAAC
>CAZUZY010000069.1:0-28499 GCA_964624885.1 uncultured Polyangiales bacterium
GCTTGCGCGGACGGCCTGCGCCTGCGCGCGCACCCCCGCGACCACGCGACGCGACGGGCGGCGCTGCCGCGCGGGTGGGGACGTCGGCGCTCATCCATTGATTATGGCGCTTCAACCGTTCCAGCACAAGCACGCTTTCCCGAGTGGGAACCGGACCGTCACACTTTGACGCGGCCGAGCGATGGGGGGCATGCACCTCGCCCGGGTCGTGACGCCATGGCTGGCCGCCGTGATCGGCTGCGCCTCGACGAAGCTGCCGGCGCGCAGCGAGTCGAGGGCTGCGCCGGTGTGCGCTCCGTCGTCCTCGGTGTCGGTCGGGGCGAGCACGCCCGCCGCGTCGGAGCCGACCGTCGCCGCGCCCCGCCAGGATCTCGTGGCGCTCGGCGTCGGTCACACGTGCGTGAGCTCGCTCGGAGCGGAGGGTGTGCTCTGCTGGGGCGACAACCGCCGGGGACAGGCGGCGGCGGACGGGCCACGGGCCGTCGTGCCCCGACGCGTGCTCGACCCTCCGGTGACCGCCCTCGCGGCGGGCTCGGAGCACACCTGCGCCGATGCGTTCTGCTGGGGTCGCAACGACGCGGGACAGCTCGGGGACGGCACCAAGGTCGACCGCGCGCGCCCGGTCCTCGCCAAGGAGCTGTTCGCCACGCCGCAGGCGTTCTCCGACCCCGACCACCCGTTCCAGTGGGTGCTGCTCACGCGCGGCAGCTGGGCCGTGCAGACGGCGGAGTACGGCTACCACTCGCTCCAGGCCGGCGTGGTCCCCCCCCTCGGGCCGGCGTGCGCCGTCGGGACCCCGTGTACGCGGTGGTTCGTGGCCGCGGCGAGCCACGGCGAGACGCTGTGCGCGCAGCTCGCCGGCTATGGAGGCCCGGCCTTCTCGTCGCTCCTCTGCTCGAGCGAAGAGGCCCTCCTCGAGCGCGGCCTCGGCTACGGAGGTGCGTTCCACCCGCACCTCGGCGCCGTCGGCGCCCCGGCGGTGGGCGAGAGGTTCGCGTGCGCGGTGCGGCTCGATCGTCGCATCGAGTGCTGGGGCGACCTGCACGCGCTCCGCGGCGACAAGAACAAGGAGCGCTCCACCTGGATCTCGGGGTACTGGAGCGCCACCGCGGTCCACCTCGGGGCGGCCTACGGGTGCTTCACGCGCGCCGACGATCGCGTGGCCTGCTTCGGCACCGAGCCCGCGATGGGGCTCGCTGGCACCGGGATCAAGCCCGGCAGCGAGCCTCTCGTGGTGGGCGACCCGGAGGGCGAGGGTGGCGGACGCGTCCACGCGCTCGGCGTCGGTCCCCACCACGCGTGCGCGACCCTGATGGCCGCCACGCCGACCGCGCTCTGCTGGGGGAAGAACGACCAGGGACAGCTCGGTGACGGCACCACCAAGGACGCAAGGGTGCCGGTCTCGGTGATGCTGCCGCCGAAGAAGGCTGCCGCTACGGGAGGGTGAACGAGGCGAGCACGGCTCGTGAGCGACAGACCATCTGCGTCAGTATCTGGCGTTCGTAGGCCATCAGGCAGTCTCCGCTCGAGGCGATCAGCATCCTTGTCGTTGGAGGATGTAACGCTATTGTCTGCAACAGGCCCCCTTCGCGTCGGGCTCACGGGCCGCACATGTCGAGCGGCTCCTTGCGGCAGACCTTCGCGCGGTTGTTGCACTCGAAATCGCCGCCCTGGAACAGCCCCATGTACGAGCAGGCGCTCCCGGCCGGGCAGTCGGCGACGGTGTCGCAAGGGGTGAAGCAGCCGCGGACGCCCGAGCCCGACGTGCCGGCGTCGGAGTAGCGGTCGTCGATGCAGGGGCCGCCGGCGGTCGCCTCGCACACCGGCAGGAACTCCTCGCAGGGCGACCACGTGGGCGACGTCTCGTACACGGAGACCGCGACGCAGCGCCCGGTCGCGGGATCGATCACCTGGTCGCTGCCCAGCGTGTCCGCGCGGGTGAGGGCGATGCACTGCACGAGCGGGTACTCCTCCCCGGGGCTCGGCGCCTTCGACCGGGCGCGGATGCAGCGGGTGCCGTCCGAGCGCACCTCGTCGTAGGGCACCCCGTACACAGCGCGACATCGCGCCGACTGCTTCCCGCAGTCCGCGAGGTGGCCGGCGCAGAACGCCGCGTCGGGGTGCGCGGAGAGGACGTTCGACGGAGCGCGGCCGGACGCGTCGACCGGCCCGGCCTCGGACGGGGCACCGCAGCCGAGCGGAACGAGCACCAGGACCGCCAGCACACTTCGCACGCCTCCGAGTCTGACATCGGGCTGGCCTCGCGGAAAGGCGCGGGCGGGCCTCGAAGCCTACGGCGCGATCGTGCACGTCGACGCGACGAGAGGGACGCCGACCGCGCTGGAAGAGGCAGGCTGGTACCACACGTCCGCGTAGCCGCTGCCGGTCTCGCAACTCGGTACGATCTTCTGCACGAAGGTGGGGGCGCAGCTCGACCAGCCGTTGTCGTCCGAGCGGATCGATGCGGGGTGCGCGGCATCGACGCAGACCGCGGCGTGGGTGTTGCGGGCGCCGAGGGTCGCCGAGCCGAGGATGTTCTTGCCGGTGCCGGCGAGGCCACCACCAAGGTCGAGCACTGCGCCGGAGTCCGCCGTGATCCGCACGCCGAAGCGGTTGTGCAGGAGGGTCGAGGCGCCGACGTGGACGGGCACGTCCGTCCAGACGTCGAGGCCGGCGATCCCGTTGTCGCGCGCGACGAGGCCGTACACCAAGTGGGGCGCCTTCAGCGACGAGACGCTCCTGGCGCCGAGGCGCACGCCGGCCTCGGAGTTGCCGCTCGCCGTGCCGCCCTCGAAGAGGAGGCGCCCGAAGACACCGACGGTGATGCCGGTGCCCTTGTTGCCGCTGAACGAGCACGTCGTCCCCACGACGTGGATGTCGCCGCCTGTGGCGAGGACGCCGTGGTTGTTGCAGCCCGTGACGACGAGCTCGGGCCCGAGGTGCACGCTTCCGTAGGCACTGATGCAGGGACTGCCTGTGCCCGTGCCGCCCGCGCCGGTCACGGTGGCGTGGCGGAGTGTCGCGGCGTCGACGTCGGCGGGTGGGGCGCCGACCTCGGTGACGACGCCGTGGTCGCCGACGATGGTGAACCCCTCGAGGATCGCACCGTGGTGGAGGATCAACGCGCCGAGGTCGACGGGGAGGACGGTGACGGCCGGACCGTCTCCCCGCACGGTGACGTTCCTCTGGATCGAGAGCGCGCCGGGTTCGAGGTACCGCAAGGGTGCCGTGCCCGTGCCGCCACGCACGTGGACGACACGACGGCTGCTCGGGATGCCGACGAAGGCGAGCGCGTCGGTGATCCGCGACCACGGGCACGCGACGCTGCCGTCGTGGATGGAGCCCGCGTAGGCGCGGTCGACGTACAGATCGACGGTGGTCGCCGTCGGCGGTGCGCACGGGGGACCCCCGTCGGGCCCGGCGTCGCCGACCTCCGAGGCATCGCCGTCGGCCGGAGCGTCGGAGAGGGCGTCGATCGTCGTGTCGGGCGCGACGTCCCCTCCCGCGTCGGCCGCATCGGTCGTCCCGTCGAACGCGTCGTCCATCGAGTCCGCCACTTCCACGAGCGGATCGGGCACCAGCAGCCCCGAACGAGCGCCGCACCCGACCACGAGTCCGAGGAGGACGGGCCAACCGCGCGACATCCCCGAGCCTACCGCTTCGACGTGGTGGGAGGGTAGGTCGTCCAAGTCCGTTCCCGCAGCGAAGGGTCCCGAAACGAAGGCTGTGCGAGCCCGCCCCACCATCCGCTCGAGCCACGGACCGTCTCTCGTCGCTGACCCGTCCACCTCGTCCTACCCACAGCAATCACCCAAGGAAGAAGGCCAACCCGCTTCTTCTCAACTCGCGGGATATCCCGCAGTCGACCTGGGGACTCGCACAGCTCGCACGTGGACCGCCGGAGGATCGCGCGGACTACGGCTGCTTCAGGTTGCGAGCCGCGTAGTCGCAGTCGTCGACGAGCTTCTGGGCGGTATCCTCGTGGGGTGACCGCCCTCCGCAGCGTGTTCGTCGTCGGCCTCCTCGTGGGGTGTGCGCACACCCCGGCCGAATCGCCCACGCGGCCCGCACCGTCGGCGACGTCCGGCGCGGTTCCGAGCGAGCCTCCTTCGGCGAGCGTGTCGACCCCGGTCGCGCCGACCGCCAGCGTGCTCGCGAGCGCACCACCCTCGACGACGGCTTCGATCGCGTCCTCTCCGAAGGTCGGCCCCGCCCCGACGGGATCTCACACGTGCGAGCCGTTCGTCCGGTGCGGCGTGTGGTCGAAGTGCGCCTGGTTCGAGCACCTCCCCGGGGATCGCTGGCGCCAGAGTGGTCAGAAGGACGGCGTGTTCGTCCGTCGCCACGAGTGCGGAGGGAGCGGGTGCGCCGTGCACTGCCCCTCCGGCAAGGACTGCTACGACGCCCTGCACCCGGTGGACGAGGCGTGCACGGAGGTCGCGCCGCTGGGGCCCAACACGACCCACTGCTCCCTGATGGACGGCGTGTGCGGCTCGCTGATGTAGCCGCGAGCTATCCGAGGACGGGCCAGCGCCGCTGCGCAGCGAGGTCGTCGAGCATGCCCTGCATGGTCGCGTGGACCTCGTCGTAGCAACGCGCGACGATCGCTGGATCTCGCGCCGCGTCCTCGGGCAGGTGGTCGAAGCGGATCGGAGGACCGAACCGCGTCACCATCTTGGTGGGCAGCGGGATGTACGGCAGGGTCGCCGGCGCGAGCCCCCACGGCAGCGAGAGCGCGAGGGGGAACACCTCTGTGCGCAGGAGCCTCTTGAGGCCGAGCGCGCGCGCGATCCCCTCGCCGCGCGTGAGCACGTAGAACGCCTCCTGCGCGCCCACGGTGACGACGGGCACGACGGGGACCCGGTTCTCGAGCACCAGGCGCACGAAGCCCGTGCGGCCGCCGAGCACGACGCGGTTGCGCTCGCGCCACGGGCGGAACGAGTCGAGATCGCTGCCCGGATAGACGAGGACGAGGGCGTCACGCTCGAACGCGCGTCGCGCGCTCTCGTGTCCGGCGCGCAGAGCCCCGAAGCGCCCGGCGTACTTGCGGAACGTCGGGTCGTCGAACAGCAGGTTGTGGGCGAGTCCGTGCAGCGCGCGGTGCCTGCCGTGCTGCCGCAGGACCTCGCGGAACAGTACGAGCGACTCCATGGCCTGCAGGCCGCCGCTGTGGTTGCCGACCAAGAGCGCCGGCCCCGCCGCCGGGATGTGCTCGCCGCCTTGCACCTCTGCCCGGAAATACCAGCGCAGCATGGGTTCGACGGCCTCGAGCATCTCCTCCACGAACTCGGGGTCGCGCTCCCCCGGGTCGTTGCCCGCGTCGCTGCGTCGACCCATCGCGAGGCGTGCCGCCTTGTAGGTCAGCACGGGCAACGAGGTGAGCAGCAGGAGGTCGCGCGGATCGATGGGCCCGAAGCCACGTCGTCGCCCTTGGGTCACGCGGGGAGTATAGGCGGAACCGCTCAGAGCCTGCAGCGAACCGCCTTCACCGGGCGCTCGATCTCGGCGGCATGTGGGTTCGTCGCCCCCTTTGCGTCGGGCTCACGGGCCGAGCCCGACGTGCCGGCGTCGGAGTAGTCGCTGCCCCAGCGTGTCCGCGCGGGTGAGGGGGATGCACTGCACGAGCGGCTACCCGACCAAGAGCGCCGGTCGACCCCGGGCTCGACGTCACGGCTGGACTGGCTGCTGCGGTCCGTTTAGCAGCGTCAGCCAGTGGTTCGCGACGTGAAGCCCGGGGTGAAAGACCACGGGTTCAGGGTGTTGTCGGTGCCTGAGGGCTTCAGCCCGGGGGCATTGATCGACAGGCCCTCAATCCACGAGCGCGCGGATCGGCGAGCCGAGGCTCAGGGCGGTCGGGCACTTCACCGGGCACGTGCCCCCGGTGCAAGAGGCGGTGCAGCCACCGTACCACCCCTTCCCGTCGATCGTCGCCACCGTCGACCAGAAGGTGCTGGCCGTCGTCAGCGCCGTGACGTCGCCGGAGGTGGTGCCGACGTACAGGTAGTCCCCGACCGCCACGAGCGCCTGCCCGATGACGTACGGGTTCACCGCGGCGTGCGGAGTCCCCTTGCCCGTGCTCGGGTCCGCGATCATCACCGTGCCGTTGGCGCCGAGCGGCAGCACCGCCGGCCAACCGCCGGTCACCGTCGGCTCGGGGCCGTCGAAGGACGCGATCCCCACCCTCCCATCGGTGAGCCACGCGAGGCCCTTCGGGTAGGAGACGGGCTTGGTGGAGATCCAGTCGAATCCCGTCGCGAAGGTGATGAACGTGTCGGTGGCGGTGTCGAGGATCCGTACGTTGTCACACGCGATGCCGATGGTCACCGTGGAGCCCGCCTTGTTACGGATGGTGTCCGTACAGGTGATGCCGAGGTGGCGATTGGTGATCGCGAGCTTGGTGCCGTCCGGGTTGAGCGCCATCGCCTCGATCGCCACGTTCGAACCGGCCACCGGGATGTGCTTCAGCACCTCGCCGCCACCCGTCCAGTAGCGATCGGTCGCCTTGGCGAAGTCGACGACGGCCATGCGGCCCACCCCCGCCTTGAACGACACGTAGATGCGCTTGTTGTCAGGAGTGACCACCACGTCGGCGGGCTGCTCGTTCACCGCGCCGTCCTTGCCGACGTCGATGCGCTTGATGATCTCGTACTTGAAGCCGGCGGCGCCGTACTCGGGCCAGCCGAGATCGACCACCAGCAGCTCGTCGGTGCCAGGGGCCGTGACGAAGCCGTAGAGGTGGTTGAGCGGGCCGTGGCCGATTGCGACGCCCTGGACGTCGGTCACACCAGTCGCGATGCGGGTCACGCCGGACGGTGCGCCCGTCGTCGTGGTGGTCGGATCGTCGTCGGTGTCGAGCTCCTTCTTCGCGTCGAGGTCGAGCACGACGAGCTGGCCGTCACCGTGGGTGACGAGCAGCCGACCGTCGCCGGTGCGCGCGCCGTTGCGCGGGAGCTTCGGCGTGGGGATGAGCGCGCCCGAGGTGCTCACCGTGCCCGCCGACATGTCGAGGAGTTGGACGCCCGCGTCGGTGAGCGCGGCGATGGATTTGGCGCAGCCGCAGTAGCGGGCCGCGAGCTCGGTCACCGACTCGGTCGCCGCATGCGGCTCCTCGTAGACGACGGCCGCCGTGGGGACGAGCACGGAGCAGATCGGCTCGGCCGTCGTGTTGTACTTGCCCGGCGCGCCGATCCGCAGGTGACGGGCGGTCATCTGCGTGCACACCTCGCACGCAGCGGCGCGCTCCTCGGCGGAGCTCGCGGCCATCGCCGCCGTCGCGTTGGACTTGAGCGCCGCGAGCTGCGACGACGTGGTGAGGCCACACCAGTCCTTCACGTGGCCTCGGTGGAAGGCGAGGGCGAGCTTCTTGGCGCGCTCGGCGGCGTTCGGCGTGACGCTGTCCGCGGTGGAGGGCCAGGGCAGTGTCGGATCCTGGTAGCTCGCCGTCAGGGTGGCGTCGGTCGCGTAGGCGCTGTTGTCGGAGACACCGAGCATGCTGACGGTGAGCGGTCCGTCCATCGACACCTGGAGCGTGGACATGTCCGTGCCGTCCGGATCCTCCGCGGCGCGCACGGCGGCCACGAAGCCGAGCTGCATCCAGTCGTAGTCGTAATTGTTCACCCCGACCGGGCTCAGCGGCTCCTTGAGACCCGCCTTGGAGAGCACCACGGGAACGATGGCGTACCGGAAGGTGAAGTCAGACGGCTTCGCGTGACCGATCAACGGCAGATCCTGGCCGATGCCGTGGAACATCGCCTGGTTGGTGGCCCGCATCCCCGTGCAACCGGTCGGCATGGTGGCGGGCGAGCCCGCACCGTGCGCCGGGGCCGAGCCGAAGGCGGAGTAGACCTCACCGACGCTGCCCGCCACGCACCCGATCAGCCCGGCCTTCTGCGCCGAGTAGGTGGAGTCGGACATCACCTCCTTGCCGAAGTGCATGTCGCCGACCGCCGAGATCAGCCCGCCGCTCGTCTTCATCCGGATGTCCGGGAACGGCGAGCACATCGCGTCGTTGAACCAACCCACGGGCTCGCTGCCGTGCACCCACCCCGCCGAGAGCCCGACGATGCGCGCCGCGAAGAGGGTCTCCTCGGAGGTGGTGTAGCCGGGGTTGAAGTAGCTCGGATCGGGCGCCGGGAACCGGGCGATGTCCGACGCGCCCCACCGCTGCCAGCCGTGCCCCGCGGACCAGGCGTCCTGCAGATAGTGCTGGGCGACGGCCTCGATGGCGATCGCTTCCTTCTCGCAGTCGAGCACGTAGTCGAGGAAGCGTTCGCGGTTGCTGCCCAGTCCTGCGCCGAGGGCGGCGCACTCCTTGGCGCGGGCCACGGCGATCCCGTGGAGTCGGGCATAGGACTGGTCCGCGAGCGGTGGGAAGTGGTTCGCGTTGGCCGCGCCCATGTGCTCCTTGAAGGCGTGGCAGCGGATGGCGCCGTCGGCCTCGTAGCCGGGGAGCGGACAGCTCTCGTTGCCGTCCATCCAGTCCCAGAGGGCGTAGGAGAAGTCGGGCAGCATCGCGAGCTCGTCCGCGCCGAACGCACGGGTGTGGACCCGTTTGGCCGACTCGAACCCGACCGGACGGAAGCTCTGCAGGCTGCTGATCTTGGTGGAGCCGGCCGGATCGGCGCTCGTGAACACGCGCAGCCGGAGCGGATCGAGGATCTCCTTGGGGAGGCCCGCCACCGCCGCCCGGAAGATCGCTGCGTGCTCGTCCTGACCCTTGAACTCGACGAGGCGCCCATGCGTGGCGAGCGGACCAGGCTCGCCCTTGTCGTCGTCGTCGCACTCGAACGAGTAGCCGGTGCCGAACTTCTTGAGCTCGGTGATGGTGCCGGCCGTACCCTTCTCGTAGGGCACGCCCGGCGTGCCGGTGGGGTCGACGAAGATCGCACACTTGCTGTTGTAGGCCGACGCCGAGCGATCGAGCCCGAGCAGGGTGACGAGCGTGAGGAGACCGAGGGTGCGCGCCGTGCTCATTTCCGACCTCCGAGGGCGTCGTCGAGGCCAGCGACGCAGCGTGGGCTCTTGAAGAAGACGCGGTAGGCCGCATCGGTGTCCTTCACGCCCTTGGCGCGCAGGTCGACGTAGGCGTTCCAGCACGTGGTCGGGCAGCACCCAGGTCCGTCGCTGGGCTTGTCGGTGCCCACGCAGTGGGCGCCGCTCATGCAAGCGTCGAGCGATCCCTTCTTGTAGTAGCCGATGCACGCGAGCAAGCGCTTCTGGCACCCGGCGAAGTCGTTCAGCGGGCCCCAGGAGACGGCGGCGCCCGCCGGGGGTGTCACCGTCTCGAGGACGAGCGCCTCTCCCCACCCACCCTTGAGAAGGATCGGGCGACCGCTCGGGTCCTTGGGGAAGCCACTGAGGTCGAGGGTCGGAGGCGGCGGCGCGCCGGCCACGTCGTAGATCACCATGCCATCGGCCGGCTCGACCGCGTCGGGTGCGGGTCCGCTGTCGAGGCCGCTCTCGGCGGTGCCGTCGAGCGCGCCATCGGTGCTGTCGTCGAGCGCGCCGTCGGTGGTGCCGTCGAGCGCGCCGTCGGTGGCTCCATCGTCCCCCGTTCCTCCGTCGTCTCCTGTCCCGTTGCCGCCACCCGACGAGTCGCAGCCCGCGCTCAGCCAGGCGGCGAGCGTCAGGGTCCACCATGCACCTCGCATGCGTCCTCCTTCGAACACCCGAAGCGCCGGCGAAAGCAGGAGGCAGCGGCGCGGAGATCCTGGGCCAAGCCCGGAAGCGTGCCCGGAGCGTAAGGGGGTGGAACTTTCTTCCGCCAGCGAAACGTCCGATCGTGCAGCCCGGCTTGTGCTTCACGACGCAAGCAGACGGCGGTCTGCAGCAAGACGAACCATCAAGCCGCTAGGGTGTGCTCGCACGCCGAGTCCCGCGCCGGCGCGCGGCGCGTTCGGATGACGCACGCGGAAGGCATCGGCCTCGCGGCCGACGCCGACCTCGGAAGGATGTGGCGCGCCCGACCGTGCCCCGTCAGGGCGTGCAGAACGATCTCCACGTCCGAGGTCGAGGCCGCGAAGTTCGACCCGTGGAACGCGCTCGCCGCGCACCGTCCGCTGGGCGACGTGATGCGCGCGCAGCGTCGTCTATCGAGTGCCAGGAGGCCGCGCCCGAGCGTGCGGTGAGGTTCAGGTGCCGGCGTTGATCGCAGCAAGCAGCGTGCGCACGCGCGGCCTCTTGGTGGGGTCGCCGTCCACACAGGACAGCAGCAAAGAACGTAGCTCCGCGGAAACCCGCGCGTCGCCAATCGGTGGCGGCGACGGGCTCGGTTGCCGGGCCATCGCGAGCGCGAAGAGGGGGACCGCAAAGGGCGGTCTGCCGGTGAGCATTTCGTACGCCATGATCCCGAGCGCGAACACGTCGGCGCTCGTCTCGAGCGCCTTCGCGGTCCGCGCTCCCTCGGGCGCCATGTAGAGCGGGGTGCCCATGATCATGTTCGTCGCGGTCAGCTCGGCGCCCCTGTTGGGCGTGACGGCCATCGTTTCGCCGACCGCGTCGACGGCCGAGTCGTCGACCGCGCCGAAGCGCGAGATCCCGAAGTCCGAGATCTTTGCGCCACTCTCGCACATGAGCACATTCGCGGGCTTCAGATCGCGGTGGACGATTCCGGCGTCGTGCAGCGCGGTCACGCCCTCGGCGATCTGCTTCAAGATGGGCAGAGCCCATACAGCGTCGCCGAACCTGCTGCGCTGCGCCTCGAGCGACCCCCCCCTCACGAGCTCCATTGCCAGGAAAGGGACTCCGGACGCGACGCCGACGTCGACGATCGAGACGAGGTTCGGGTGCCGCATCCGTGCGCCGATCTCGGCCTCGCGCGCGAACCGCGCGGCCGACGAGCCGCTGACTTCGCCGACGACCGCCTTCAGCGCGAGCCGTGCATGGTCGGTCATCCGCTCGACCTCGTAGACGGCGCCCATCCCGCCGGCCCCGAGCGCCGCGATCACTTTGTAGCGATCCGCGAAGCGCTCACCCGGCTGCAACGCGCGTGCGTCGACCGTGGTGTCGCTCCTCGCGAGCGCGGCGCCGAGCTCCCGCGAGCGCTCGGCGACCTGATGGCTCAGTTCGCGCTGGAGCAAGAGCTCGCTGCGTTGCCGCTCGATTTCCAGATCCTCCTGCGCGCGCGTCGCAGCTTCGTCGAGGATGGCGACCACGGCTCCCCCGAGGACGAGCACCGCCACTGCGGCGAAGCCTGCCAGCGCCCTGAGTGTGCTGGACCCGAGGGTGACGGCTGGTGGCCCCAGCTTGTGAAGACCCACGAGCCCGACAGCGGCGATGGAGAGTGAAAGCACCTTCTCGAAGCGCGAGACGGGGACGCTCCCCAAGAAACCAATGACGAGCAGCGTGAGCTGCGCTCCCGACTCCCACCCGAGCTGATGAACGCCGACACAAGAGAACGCGATCACCTCTGTTACGGCGATCCAGTAGACGAGTCGGTAGGCGCCGCGACGGTTCGCGAGCATTGCCATCGTGTACGCGACGACGCTGCCGACGTTGAACAGCGCGAAGAACCTGGCGCCGATCGAGAAGTAGATGGCCACGAGCACGGCATGCGCCGCGGCTCCCATGGGCGCCCCGTAGGCCCACACCCAGTAGCGTCGCCGCGCATCCGGGGCGAGCGCGGCCGGCGGCGTCAGATACCAGCGAAGCCACGCGCGCATCCGAGGGATGGTACGCTGATCCGATCGCGACGATGTATACCGGCTGGCGCACGGGCGTGAACTGGACGCGCCGTCGCGCCACATGCGGACCCGACGGATCCAGGAAGAAGTCCACCCGCCAGCCCTGAGCCGACTGGGGCAATCGCGCGTCCTCCCCGCGCGTGCTCGGGTGGGACCTCACTTGATCGGCGTCAGCTTCTCCAGCGGCCCGCGCCAGCCCTCGAGCCGCGCATGCACGACCACCCGGCGACCGCGAGCGGATGCGCTGCAGAGGCCCTCACACCGCAGCCGAGAGAGCCGTGCTCGGGGCGATCGAACGCCCTTCGGACGTGGAGCGGGACCTGCGAGCCCTCGACACGGGCTCGACCATGCGGTTCGATGGAGCGATGCGCCTGCGCTGGCTCCAGATCGTCGCTCTCCTCCCCGCGTGCACGCCGGCCGCCACGCCCGAGGCCAAGAGCACGACCGCGCCTTCGGCCACGCCGACGACCAGCACCGAGGTGGTGAGCGCCCCGAGCAGCACCGCGTCCCCGCCGGCGGCCGACGGCTGCTTCTGCTTCCGTCACAAGTCCGACAGCCAGTTCATCCACGGCCGCCCGCTGTGTCAGGTGGGTCAGAAGGACTACCAGGGCGAGATCTGCACGGCGGGCGACCCGGCCGAAGGGCCGCACCCGCCCCCGGATCTGCCGGCGTGATCGACCTGCTCCCGCCGCCGCTCGTCGTGCACGTCGACGCGACGCCGGCGGCGTGGACCTCGTACGTGACCCCCGCCGCCACGTGGCGGGTCGCCGATCTGCCGGTCGTCATGGCGCCCGCCGGCCCCCCGCCGCCCGGGATCGATGCCGAGGCGTTCGCCGCGGGTCTGGTCGTGGCCGCGCGCACGTGGTCGCTCCCCGCCTGCAGCGGCGCGACGTTCTCGATCGTCGCGGCGCGCCCGAGCGCGGGGCCCCTCGACGCCGACGGGCGCAACGACGTCGTCGTCCACACCACCGACTGGCCGTCGCCACTGACACCAGGGGCCGCGGGACACACCGTCATCTTCGTGAGCGGCGACCGCATCGTCGAGGCGGACGTCCACCTCAACGCCCGCGACTTCGCCTTCGTCCTCGGCAAGGCGCCCCCCAAGGTCGATCTGCGATCGATCCTCACCCACGAGCTCGGGCACGTGCTCGGGATCGGCCACAGCGACGTGACGCGCGCGACGATGCACGCGGGCCTCCCGGCGGGCATCGCGGCGCGGTCCCTCGAGCCCGACGACGTCGCGGCGGTGTGCACGCTGTACGCCGCCGCTGGGCCGAAGCCGGCCTGCACCTGCCCGACCGGCTATGCGTGCATGGGCTTCGCGTGTGAGACCCCCGGCGAGCCGGGGACGCTCGGGGCCCCCTGCACGCCGAGCACCGACGTGCGGCGATGCGAGGGCGCCGGCGACGAGGCGCGTTGCCTCCTCACCAGCGTCGGCGAGCGCTGCGCGGTCGCCTGTGGCGAGGCCGGCGTGTGCGGCGCGGGCCTTTCGTGCGTGAAGGACAGCGACGGCTTCGGCGAGTGCATCCCGGAGGGTGCGCGGCTCGTCGGCGGCGACGCCGGTGTCGACGCCGGCGCGGACGCGGGTGCCGACGCCGGCACGAGCCCGCCCGTCGGGGAGGGCTGCGCGTGCACGGTGGTCCAGCGCGCCGCGACCCCGCCGACGTGGACGTGGCTCCTGCTCGCGTGGATCTTCAGCCGACGATCGCGCGCAGCTCGGTAGCCGTGTCGGTGTACCCGCGCCACGCGACGACCTTGCCGGCCTCGTCGAAGGTCCAGTGGTGGACGGTGTCGAGGGCGAGCTCCTTGCCCGTCTTGCGGACGATGTACTTCTCGTGGAGCAGCGCGAGCACGCCGCGCCCGTCGACGGTGAGCGCGAGGCCCCGCGGCACCATGCCCCGCGGCTCGAGGGTGCCGATCAGCCCCTCGAAGAAGCGCGGCACGTCGCCCGCCTTGCGGTAGGCGGTGAAGATCGGGTGGTCGGCGCCGGGCAGGTCGGGCGCGACGTTGACCCGGAAGTCGACCGTGGGGGCGAGCCCGGCGACGATGGACGCGAGATCTCCGCGCTCGAACGCCGCGTAGAGCGCCTGTACCTTCTCGATCAGCTCGTTGTTCATGGACGTGACCTCCCCGCGGCGCGAACGCGCCTGCCGAGCCCTTACGAACGAGGGCAGCGGCCGGATCAGCGGGTGAGGTGCTCGACCGCCGAGTAGGCCGCGCCCCGCGCGCCGAGGCGGCTCTCCACCCACCGTCGGGTCTCGGCGCGCGCGCGTCGATCGAACCAGTCGTCGGTGGCGGGCACGGCCTTGCGCACGGTCTCGCGCGCGAACACGAACGGCGCCTGCAGGAGCGGGTGGAGGGCGAAGAGCCCGGCGCCGGGCAGGCCATAGTGCGCGCGGGTGGCGGGCGGGACGAACCAGCTCACGTACCCGCGCTGGAGGCCGTACTCGAGGCGACGCGCGAGGCCATCGCCGGCGGCCGGTGCATACGAGGCGAGGTAGGACCGCGCGAGGTGCTTGCCGTCGTCGCCCGAACTGCGCGCGCCCTTCACCTGCGACGCGAACATGAGGCCGAGCGCCTCGTCGACGCTGTTCGGGTACCAGCGGGGCTGCACGCCCATCAGGTGGCCGACCCACCGCCAGAAGTGCATCGTGGCCTCGATCTCCTCCCGCGAGTTCCGGTAGCCGAGCGCACGCAGCCCGTAGCCCGGCACGAAGCTGCCGCCCATCTGGGTGAGGAGCGCGTCGCCCTGCGAGATCGGGACCCCCCACGCGGCGAGATCCCACTTCGGGTGCGCGAGCAGGCGACGCCGCACGAACACGTGCATGAGCCGGACGCGCAGGGCCGTGGCGCGGCCCTTGGCCCCTGACGCGAGCCCCCCCGGCTCGGACACGTCGATCCAGAACGACGCCGTCTCGAGGAAGCGGCGTCGCGCGGACTCCCCGGTGTAGGCGCCCGTGAAGGCGAGCGGCTTGGCGACCGAGCTCTCCCGGTAGCCCTCGAGGGTGATGGCCCCCGCGAACGAGTGCAGGTGGGTGCCCCAGCGGCGGAACACCCGCGCGCCGAGCTCGACCTGACGCTCGTCGAGCCACGCCGGTCGCACCTCGAGCTCCGCGAACAGACGCCGGAGCGAAGGCGGGGCGTCGCGCACGGCGTCGACCCCGTGGGCGAGCGCGCGATCCACCATCGCCCGGCCCTCGGCCTGCCCCCGCACCAGGTAGACCTCGTCCACGAAGGCCTCGGCGACCGGATCGGCCTCGAAATAGGACTCGGCCCAGGTGCGGACCGTGGCGTCGGGGAGCCGGGGGTCGACCCCGAAGGCGAGCCGCAGGAGCCAGCGCAGGCGCTGGGCGGGAGCCTGGTCGACGGCCTCGAAGTAGCGGAACTCGGTCGGGATGGGCGACACGACTCCCGAGGGTACGCCGCCGCTCGGCGCGTTTCTCGGGGATTCTGGCGCTCTGCGACGCCGTGACGACAATCGTCACCCCCCGTTGAACGAACGGGGAACGACCGGGCACGGAGGGCGATGAGCGCGCTCGGTGTCTGCGCTATGCCCGCGACGGTCGCCATGGACGCACCCTCTGCCTCCCATGACGACCCGCGCGTGCTCGTCGAGCGCCTGCGCGACGGTGACGTCGCGGCCATCGCCGAGGCCTACAACCGGCACGCCGCCGCGGTCCTCGGGTTCGCGCGCCGCCTGCTCGGGGAAGAGGCGAGCGCCCAGGATCTCCTCCACGAGGTGTTCCTCACCCTGCCCTCGGCGATCCGCTCGTTCCGGGGCGACTCGTCGCTGCAGACGTTCCTCGTGTCGATCGCGGTCAACCACGCCCGGCACCACGTGCGGTCGGCGGTGCGCCGACGCGCGGCGATCGAGCGCTATGGCCGGGAGCCCGAGCCGACCGGCGCCACCCCCGAGCAACAGGCCGAGCGCGCCGATCTCGCCCGCCACCTCGCCGAGTGCCTCGACCAGTTGCCGCTCGATCAGCGGGTCGCGTTCGTGCTCTGTGAGGTCGAGGAGCGCTCGGCGGCCGAGGCCGGCGCGATCGTCGGCGCGCCCGAGGCCACCGTGCGCACCCGGACCTTCCACGCACGCCGCAAGCTGCGCGAGCTGCTCGCCGAGCGGGGGCTCCGATGAGCGACGACCTGCTCGACCGCGCCACGCGGGCACTGCGCGAGGAGTCCCGCGTCGAACCCCGCGACCTCGAGGCCACGCGCGCGCGGCTCCTCTCCGACGTGCGCAAGACCCGCCGGCAGCGCTCGCGCGTGATCCAGTGGGCGATCCCGATCGCGGCCGTGCTCGCCCTCGGCACCGCCTACGCGGCGGCGACGGGCCGGCTGCGCGCGTGGGTGATGCCGAACCGAACGCCCACGGTGGCGTCGACCACGACGCCTGCTGCGTCCCTCGCCACCCCGCCGCCGATCGTCCAGCCGGTCGCCTCGAGCAGCATCGACGAGCCCGCGCCCAGCCCTTCGGTCGTCGCGTCGGCGTCGGCCGTGGCGACGGCGGTCGCGCCTCCGTCGGCGGCGCCCACCATCGCCGCGGTGGTGGCGCCGAGCACGTCCGCCTCCGACGCGATGAGCGCCGACCTCGCGGCCTACCGCAAGGCGCACGCGCTCCATTTCGTGGAGAAGCGGTGGGATGCCGCCCTCGACGCGTGGAACGCGTACCTCGCCGCGAACCCCAAGGGCACCTTCGCCCTCGAAGCGCGCTACAACCGAGCCATCTGCCTGGTGAAGCTCGGTCGCAAGGCCGAAGCACGCGTCGCGCTCACTCCGTTCGCCGACGGCCTCGTGGGCGGTGGGTATCGACAGACGGAGGCGAAGGCCCTCCTCGACGCGCTCGACACGCCTTGAACGTCCACGTTCGCCTCGGGCACCGAACCGCATGAACCCGATGTCGCTGTTCTCCACCCGACTCGTCGTCGCCGCCGCGCTGGCCACGGCGCTGCCGCTCGCCGTCGTCGTGACCAGCCGGTCGGCGCACGCCGAGGTCGACGACGCGCGGCTCGTGCTCCGCATCGAGGGCACGCTCACGGGCCTCACCGCCGAGCAGCTGCGCGCGGCGATCTCCGCCGAGCTCGGCGTCGAGGTGGCGCTCGAGGCGCCCGGCGTGACCGGGCGGGCCACCGTGACGGTGAAGGTCGACGGGGCGCAGGCCAAGGTCACCTTCGCGACCGGCGGTCGCGCGGTCGAGCGGCCGGTCAAGCTGCCGAAGGCCGCCCCCCAGGCGCTCGAGGTGATCGTGCTCATCGTCGGCAACCTCGCGCGAGACGAGGCCGGCGAGCTGATCGCCGAGCTGCACGTGAAGGTCACGGTCGCGGGCTCGGCCTCGCCGGGCGTGTCGGCGTCGGCATCGGCGTCCGCCTCCGCGGAGGTCTCCGCGGAGCCCGCGCCCGTCGTCACCCCGCCGCCGGTCCCGAAGCCCGTGGTCGTGGCGCCGAAGCCCACGCCGGTCGGTCCGCCGAAGCAGTGTTCGTGGAAGGGCTCGGTCCTCGGCGCCGACTTCCTCCCTGGCGTCGGCAGCTCCACCACGGAGGACGGCCGCCACGCGGTGCGCGTCGCTTCGTTCAACGCCGTCGGCGGTGTCTCGCACGGTCTGTCCGGCGTGGAGATCGGCGGCGTGTTCAACATCGAGACGGGCTTCGTCTGCGGCGTGCAGATCGGCGGCGCCGTCAACGTGGTCGGCGGCGACGTGCACGGCGTGCAGATCGGCGGCGCCGTCGACGTGGTCAGCGGCAACGTGACGGGCGTGCAGGTCGCGGGGGCGTTCGGCCTCGCCAACGACTTCGTCGGCGTGCAGGTCGGGGGTGGGGTCGCCGTCGGCCGGGATTTGCAGGGTGGTCAGCTCGGCGGCGGCGTCGCGCTGGCGCGGGATCTCAAGGGTGTGCAGCTCACCTCGGGCTTCGGCCTCGCGCGCAACGTCGTCGGCGTCCAGGTCGGGAGCTTCGTGGTCGCCAACGAGCTCGTGGGCGCCCAGCTCGGCGCGGTCAATGCGGCCTTCACCCTGCGCGGCGCCCAGCTCGGCACGGTGAACTACGCGAACAACGTGCACGGCGCCCAGCTCGGCGCGGTGAACATCGGCGCCGGCCGCGTGGCCGGCCTGCAGCTCGGCGTCGTGAACGTGGCCGACGACGTCGACGTGCCGATCGGGGTGGTCAGCGTGGTCCGGCACGGTCAGACCACGTTCGACCTGTGGTCCCACGAGTCGGGCTACGTGGCGCTCGGCATCGTCCACGGCGGGCGCTACGTGCACAACGTGTTCGGGGTGGGCATGCAGCCGAGCTTCGACGGCGCGCGCGCGCTCCCTGGGCTGGTCTACGGCCTCGGCCTCCGCGCCCATCAGGACGCCCGCTACACGCTCGACGTCGACGCGCTCGTCTCCACGTTCCTGCGGGTCCGCTCCACGCTCGAGAAGACCACCGAGTTCTTCACCGTGATGCCCGAGCTCCGCGCGGTGATCACCCTGCCGGTGTTCGAGCACGCCTCGATCATGTTCGGCCCCACCGTACGGGTGCTGATCTCGACCGACCCCGACACCAAGCCGGAGGGGCCGTGGAGCGGCGTGCGGTTCCACGACGGCCGCTCGTCCACCACGTACGCCACCGGGACCGCGATCTGGATGATCCCGGGGGCGTTCGTCGGGATCCGGATCTAGCGTGCCACCACGGCCACCGCGCCTGGAACGGGGCCGTCGAGGACGAGCTCGGTGAGCCCAGCGGCCGCGAGATCCACCCGGATCTCCCGCACGCCCTCGGCCCGAGCGACGTGCACCTTGCCGTCCACGAGGCTCACGTCGACGGCGCCGAAGACGCCCTCCTTCGCGAGCACGACCTCGAGCCAGTAGGCGCGCGCGTAGTCGGCGGAGCTCGTGCGGAAGCTCACCCGCGGGGGCCGCACCACCCGCCGTCGCGCGAACCAGGCAACGGCCTCGGGGACGTGGGCCTCGAAGGTCTCGAGGGTGTGTCCACCCGTGGGCGGCGCCACGAGCTCGACCCCGAGGCCCAGCTTCTTGCTCGCCTCGTAGAGCTGCTTCGACTCCATGAACGGGCTCACCGCGTCGTCCTCTGCGTGCACCAGCAGCACCGGCAACGAGCGGGCGTTCTCGGCGAACAGCAGCACGCTGTAGCGATCGGCCTCGGCCTGGGTGCGCAGGATCTTGCCGATGTAGCTCGCGCGGTCGTAGCGACTGTCGCCGTAGAACGCGACGATCGACGCGAACCGATCGGGGAAGTGGTACCCGAGCTGGAGCGCGCCCGCGCCGCCCATGCTCACGCCGGTGAGGTGGATCGCGTCGCGGTCGACGGCCAGGTCCGCGGCCAGCACCTCGATCGCCTCGAGCACGCCGCGCTCGGCCTTGCCGGTGTAGAGCACGTTGCCCCGCGTCTCCGGCGTGAGCACGACGAACCCGCGGCGCTCGGCCTCGTCGAGCAGCTTGCTGGTCCCGAAGGTCCAGGGGCCGTTGGACCACCCGGGCAGCGTGACCACCACCGGACGGGGCTTCTGCAGGTCGACGCAGCGCGGGAGGAACGCCACCAGCGTCTGGGTGGTGCCGTCGACGGCCGATGCGAAGGTGCGGGACACGAGGCCGCGTCGTCGCACGCCGGCCGTGCCGAGCCCGAGCTCGCCGGCCGACCGCAGCTTCCCGATGTGCTTGCCGTAGGTCACGTCGAGGACGACGCGGTGGTGCCCGGCGCCGAGGGCGACCTCGGGCACGAAGAGCGGCGCGCCGTCCTTGGCCACACCGAGCGGCTTGCCGTCGAGGGTCGCCTTGGTGTCCCCCGCGCGCCGCCCGAGGTCGAGGGCCGCGATGCGCGCCGTGCCGACGTCGAAGTCGATCTCCACCCGCGCGCGGGTGAGGGTGTCCGAGATCACCTTGGCCGCGAGCGGCGTGCGGTCGCCCACGAGGGCCGACGCCGACCAGGCCAGGGCATCGTGGCCCCCCGGGCAGGGGTCGGCCGCGTCCGCCACGTCGACGGCGGCATCGGTCGTGGTCACGGCGTCGGCGGTCGCCGACGGTCGCGCGGGAAGCGCCGCGTCATCGGCCGGTGCGGCAGGACGCGCACAGCCGACGAAGAGTCCGAGGACGAGCCACGACGGTCGCACGCCCCCCACCCTAGCCGAAACCTCGGATACCCTCGCACCATGCTCGCCGGCCGCATGATGGGCTTCCCGCTCACCCTGGCCCACTTCCTCGAGCGCGCGCGGCAGCTGTTCCCGCGCACCGAGATCGTCTCACGGAGGCCCGACAAGTCGCTCCACCGCCACGGGTGGGCCGAGGTCCACGCGCGCGCGAGCCAGCTGTGCAACGCGCTCGCCAAGCTCGGGGTCAAGCGCGGCACCCGGGTGGCCACGCTGTGCTGGAACCACACCCAGCACCTCGAGGCCTATCTCGGCGTGCCCGCCATGGGTGCCATCGTGCACACGCTCAACCTGCGCCTGCACCCGAGCGAGCTCGCCTACATCGGGCGTCACGCCGAGGACGAGGTGGTCATCGTCGACCGCACCCTCTTGCCGTTGCTCGCCAAGTTCCGCCACGAGATCCCTTCGCTCCGCCACGTCATCGTGGTCCCGGACGACGGGCCGGCCACCCCCGAGCAGGGGCACGACTACGAGCAGCTGATCGCGGCCGAGCGCGCCGAGTACCCCTTGCCCGCGCTCGACGAACGAGCAGCGGCGATGATCTGTTACACGTCGGGCACGACCGGCAACCCGAAGGGGGTCGTCTACACGCACCGCTCGTGCGTGCTGCACACGATGGCGGCGTGCATGCGCGACTCGCTCGGGGTCGGTGAGGACGACACCATCCTTCCGGTGGTGCCGATGTTCCACGCGGCCGCGTGGGGCCTGCCGTTCGCAGCGGCGGCGTGTGGGGCGAAGCTCGTGTTCCCCGGCCCCCACCTCGACGCGGCCTCCTTGGTCGAGCTCATGGCGGCCGAGAAGGTCACGGTCGCGGCGGGCGTGCCCACCATCTGGCTCGGCATCCTCGCGCTCCTCGACGCGGCCCCGAAGGCCCACGATCTCTCGAGCGTGCGCTCCATGATCATCGGCGGTTCGGCGGCCCCGGCGGCGATGATCGACGGCTTCCAGAAGCGGCACGGCCTCGAGGTGACCCACGCCTGGGGCATGACCGAGACCAACCCGCTCGGCACGCTCTCGCGGCTCACCCGCTCGTTCGTCGGGCAGAGCGACGAGAAGAAGCTCGCCGCCCGCGCCAGCCAGGGCATCACGGTTCCGTTCGTCGAGGCGCGCCACGTGGGCGACGACGGCAAGCCGCTCGCCCGCGACGGCGAGACGATGGGCGAGCTCGAGGTGCGCGGGCCGTGGGTCGCCTCGAGCTACCTCGGCGGCGAGGGCGCCGAGAAGTGGACCGCCGACGGGTGGTTCCGCACCGGCGACGTCGTCACCATCGACCAGGAGGGCTACGTCCGCATCACCGACCGCAGCAAGGACGTCATCAAGTCCGGCGGCGAGTGGATCAGCTCGGTCGCCATCGAGAACGCGCTCATGTCGCACCCCGCCGTGCTCGAGGCCGCCGTGTTCGCGGGGCGTCACCCCAAGTGGGACGAGCGGCCGCTCGCGGCCATCGTGTGCAAGGCCGGCCAGACGGTGACCGCGGACCAGCTCCGCGCGCACCTCACGCCGATCTTCGCCAAGTTCTGGATGCCCGACGACTTCCTCTTCGTCGAGCAAATCCCGCGCACGTCGACGGGCAAGTTCCTCAAGTCGAAGCTGCGCGACCAGTTCGGCGACCACCTGATGCCGAAGTGACCCCTGGCTGCCGGAGGGGTCGAAGCCCTCGACACGGCGCGACCGACGAGGCACGGTTGCGACCGTGGACTTCGACGCCGTCGCCGTGGAGGTCGCGCGCGCCAACGAGGGCGGGCGCTGGGCCGACGCGTCCGCGGCGCTCGGGCGCATGTTCGCCTCCGGCGAGCTGCCGGTCGAGGACGAGGCCCGGGCGCTCGACGGCGCGATCGAGCAGCTGCTCCTCCTGATGGAGCGGGGAGAGCTCGACGAGGCCGGGCATCTCGCGTTCGACCTCTCGAGCTGGCTCGAGGGTGCCCGCGAGGCGCGTCTGGTCTACGGCGAGCGGCGCGCGCAGTTCGTCGCCCTGCGCGAGCTGTTCGACCTCGGCGCTGCGTTCCCCGAGCAGGTGCGCACGGTGATGGCGCGCGGCCTGCGCACCGGCGATCTGCTCACCGCGCACCGCCAGCTGCAGACCCTGGTCGACACCGCCCCGAGCGACGCGGCCCTCGCCCACCAGCGCCTCGAGCGCGACGCGCCCACCCTGTTCGGCCTGTTCGGCGGCCACCTCGTCGAGGACCCGACCCAGGCCGACGCGGCCACGCGCAGCTTCACCACCATGCTCGCGCTCGCCGCGGCCATGCTCGGCCTGTTCTTCGTCATCCGCACGCCCCACAAACCCCCCAAGAACCCGCCGGACGCGACCACGCCCGCGAGCGTCTCGTCGACCTACGTGGTCGCCTACGAGTCGGCCAAGACCACCGCGTCCACGCTGGGCCAGGAGGCCACGCAGAAGAGCGCGTTCGCCGTGGCGAGCGCCGCCGACCGCGTGCGCTTGGCGCTGGGCCGCCGCGACTGCAAGGACGCGCAGGTCGCGATGGTGGAGCTGCGCGACGCCGTCGAGAAGACCAACGACGCGACCCTCCGCACCACGGTCGAGCGCCTCGACCGCGAGGTCACCACCGCCTGCCACTGACCGCATCCGCTGTCGCGCATCCCCTCTCGTCGGCGGCGAACGCCGCTCCCGCCGCGCAGCGGCGCGCGGGGTGGGAGGCGGTCAGCGACGTGCCGAGCCGCAGGCGAGGTGCGGCGCGGCGGCCGACCCCAAGGGGGCGCGAGCCCCCTCAGAAATGCGGGAGCAGCGACACCATCTCGATGGCGCTGGTGGCGGCCTCGAAGCCCTTGTTGCCCGCCTTGGTGCCGGCGCGCTCGATGGCCTGCTCGATCGAGTCGGTGGTGAGGACCCCGAGCACCACCGGGATGCCCGACTCGAGGGCCAGGCCGGCGAGGCCCTTGGTGACCTCGGCCGCGACGTAGTCGAAGTGCGGCGTGGACCCCCGGATCACGCAGCCGAGGCCGATCACGGCGTCGGTCTTGCCGGACTTGACGATGCGCGACACGGCCATCGGCATCTCCCACGCGCCGGGCACCCGGACGATGGTGACGTTGCCGAGGTCGGCGCCGTGGCGGCGGAGCGCGTCGACCGCGCCGTCGACCAGGCGGTCCACGATGAAGTGGTTGAAGCGCGCGGCGACCAGCGTGAAGCGTGCGCCGGGCGGGACCACGAGCTGCCCCTCGATCTCGCGCGGCTGTCGCGCGACAGGCGCGGCAGAGACGGCGGCGACGGCAGACTTGGCGGTGCGCGGCGGGGCTTTCGGCATGGCGGCGGGACCCTAGCAGATCTCAGGCCGAGCCGGCCTTGCCCTGGAGCGGGACGATGCCGACCACGTCGAGGCCGTAGCCGGCGAGGCCGGCGATCTTGCGCGGGTTGTTGGTGAGGAGGCGGATACGCCGGAGCCCGAGGTGCGCGAGGCACTGCGCGCCGAGGCCGAATTCGCGCAGGGGGTAGTCGGGGGGCGTGCCGACCACGCCGCCCCCACCGCCGTGGGCGCGCACGTAGGCGTCGAGCTCCGCGGCCAGGTCCCCGCGCGAGGGCAGGTAGAGGATGACCCCGCGGCCTTCGCGTTCGATGGCGTCGATCGCCGCGCGCAGGTTGACCCCGCCCTCGAACGGCGTCGAGCCGAACACGTCACCGAACGACGAGCCCGAGTGCACGCGGCACAGCGCGTCGCCCTCGGTCGGATCGCCGAGCACCAGGGCGAGGAACTGGCGCCGCTCGAGCGGCACCTCGAACACCACCGCGCGCCACCCGCTCGCCCGCCGCGAGACGTCGAGCTTGACGTCGACCTCGCGGACGATCGAGACCAGCGACTCCTTCTGCAAGCGGTACTGGATGAGATCAGCGACCGAGAGCACGAGCAGGTCGTGGTCCTTGGCGAACACCTCGAGGTCGGGCAGGCGCGCCATGGTGCCGTCGTCGTTCATGATCTCGCAGATCACGCCGGCGGGGCTCGACCCGGCGAGGCGCGCGAGGTCCACCGAGCCCTCGGTCTGGCCGGTGCGTTGCAGCACCCCACCGGGCCGCGCGCGGAGCGGGAACACGTGGCCGGGGGAGACGAGGTCGCCCGGCTTGGTGCGCTCGTCGATGGCGACGCGGATGGTGTGCGCGCGGTCGGCGGCGCTGATCCCGGTGGTGACCCCCGCCTTGGCCTCGATGCTCACGGTGAAGGCGGTGCCGAGCGGGGCGCTGTTCTTCTGCACCATCATCGGCAGGTCGAGCCGGTCGACGATCGACTCGTCGAGCGCGAGGCAGATGAGCCCCCGCGCGTGCTTGGCCATGAAGTTGATGGCCTCGGGGGTGACCTTGTCGGCGGCGAGGACGAGATCGCCCTCGTTCTCCCGGTCCTCGTCGTCCACCAGGATGACCATCTCGCCGCGGGCGATGGCGGCGATGGCCTTCTCCACGTGGGCCACGCGGTTGCCGTCGATCTCGACGACCGCCGCCTTGAACGAGGCGCTGCCGCGGTCAGGCACCGTGGCCTCCGAGGAAGCCTCCGTCGCGGAGCGCGCGGAGGAGGGGTTCGTCGCGATCGGCGGGGGGTTCGGCGTGGACATGGGGGGACCCGAGCAGCCGCGCGGCGTACCGCGCGAGCAAATCGACCTCGAGGTTGACGGAGCCGCCCACGACGAGGTCGAAGAGGGTCGTGCGGCGTTGCGTGTGCGGGATGATCATGCAGTCGAAGGCCCCCCCCTCGCGCGCGTCGTCCACGTGGTTGACGGTCAGCGAGATGCCGTCGACGGCGATGCTCCCCTTCTCGGCGACGAAGCGGGCGATGGAGAGTGGCAGGGCGAACACGAGGCGCTGCGCCTCACCGCTCGGCTCCCGCGCGAGGAGCCGTGAGGTCGCGTCGACGTGCCCCGAGACGATGTGCCCCCCGAGGCGCGAGGTCGGCGTGAGGGCGCGCTCGAGGTTGACCCGCGCCCCGTTGCGGAGCGCGCCGATCGTGGTGCGCGCGAGGGTCTCGCTGGAGGCGTCGGCGGAGAAGACGCCGCCCTCGGCCTTGTCCACCGTGAGGCACACGCCGTTCACGGCGATCGACTCGCCGAGCGCGAGGTCGGACCACCCACCCGATCGGTCACCCGTGCGGATCGCGAGACGGGCGCCGCGGGCGGAAGCCGTGCGGCCCGCGACCACGCCGACCTGCTCGACGATCCCGGTGAACACCGAGAGGAGGTAGTGCCCACCCCGGGAGGCGGCAAGCCGTGGTACCGTCGCCCCGTGGCGTTCCTCGTTTCCAAGGGGCAAAGGGCTCGCGGAGGCCGTGAGCTCGTGGGCGCTGCGGCGCCGTTGGGCGGCGTCCTGCTGGTGGTGGCCTCGTCGCTCGGCTGCCTGAGCGGCGTGAGCGTCCCCGACCCGAAGGCCGCGGCCAAGGCCTGGGCAGAGGCGGCCGCCGCCGGCGACGCCGACGCGCTCCACGGGATGCTCACCAAGCGCAGCCAGGCCGAGCTCCCCAAGGCCGAGGTGGCGCGCATCGTCAAGGAGTCACCCGGCGAGCTCAAGGATCAAGCCGCGCAGATCAAGAAGAAGAGCGAGTCGATCACCACCGTCGCCATCCTGCAGTACGAGGACGGCACCTCGGTCGCGCTCGAGCTGGAGAACGGCGTGTTCCGGGTGGCGAGCGCGGGCTACCTCCCGGCCGGCGGCGCCACGCCCGAGCAGACCGCCCTCGCGTTCCGCGACGTCCTCAAGCGCCGCAGCTACCCGGGCATCCTGCGTCTCCTGAGCCCCGCGCTGCGCGCCGCCGTCGAGGGTCAGCTCAAGGGCCTCGAGACCGCGCTCGACCAGCCCGACGCCACCAAGATGCAGAACCCGAGCACCAACGGCGACGAGGTCGAGATCAAGCTCCAGAACGGCCACCGCCTGCGCCTCAAGCGCATCGACGGCAAGTGGTACATCGACAACTTCGAATGAGCGCGTGATGCGTCGCCGCAGCTGGCTCGACCTGGTCGGGAAGGGTTTTGCGCTCGGGGCCGTCGATGCGCTCGCGAGGTCCGGCCGCGCGCGCGCCTTCGGCGACGACGGCGCGTTCGAGCCCAAGGTGCTGCTCGCCGGCGGCGTCACCGGCGCGGCCCACGCGAGCGCACCCGGTCGCTGGAGCGTCGAGCTCGAGAAGCGCACCAGCGCGCCGTCGCGGCGCTTCCCACGCGCGGTCAAGGCGACCGACCCGGTGCTGCTCGACGGCCCGTTCGCCTACTGGTCCGGCACCGGTGGCCTCTCGCCGCTCGACAAGGCCGAGATCGCCGCCATGCGGCAGTTCCTCGCGCTCGGCGGCCTGCTCGTCGTCGACGACGCCGACCCCGAGGCGGGCAACTTCGGCAAGGACGCCCGGCGTGAGGTCGCGCGCATCCTGCCCGACGCGGCGCCCGTCGTGGTGCCCGCCGAGCACGTCCTCTACCGCACGTTCTACCTGCTCAAGCCCGCGCGTCCCTGGGGTCGCGCCAACGGTCCCGCCACCGCCGACGCGATCATCCGCGCCGGCCAGGTGCGCGTGCTGTTCCTCTCGCACGACCTCGGCGGGGCGCTCGCCAAGAACACCCTCGGCACCTGGGAGGCCACCGTGGAGCCCGGCGGCGAGAAGCAGCGGGAGCTCGCGATCCGCTTCGCCGTCAACGTCGCGATGTACGCCCTCACCACCAACTACAAGGACGACGCCGTCCACGCGCCCTATCTGCTGAAGCGCAAGACCGTCGCGCCCTGAGGACCGTGCTCGCTCCCACCGAGACGCTGCGCACCTCGCTCGTGCCGGCCGAAGACCTCCCGCGCTGGGTCGCGCTGTTCGCGGTCGGCATCACCGTCGTGTCGGTGCTGCTCCTGCTCGTCGAGCTGCGCCGCGCGCGCGACCTCAAGGCGGGGGTCCGGGTGTTCGTCTTCGGCATCCTCGCGGCGCTGGCCCTGTTCTGCGCGGTCGTGCGTCCACACCGGCTCCGCGCGCGAGAGGCCACCCTGACCCCGCGGGTCGTCGTGTTGCTCGATCGCTCCCGCTCGATGGTGCTGCCTTCCACCGCGGGCGCCGACGGCACCCCGCGCATCGACGTCGCGGAGTCGGCGGTGGCGGCCCTGCGCGGGCGGATCCCCCGGATCGAGGTGCTCTCGCTCGGTGTCATGGGGGGCCTGCGGGACGTGAATCCGAACGGGACCGTGCTCGCGCGGGCCGACGGGGGCGCGAGCGCGGCGGCCACGGCGCTGCGCGCGCTGCTCGAGAAGACCGAGGATCCCCCGACCGCCATCGTCCTCGTGAGCGACGGCGCCATCGAGGTCGGCGATCTGCTGACGCGCAAGCTGGGCCCCGTCGTGCACACGGTGTCGGTCGCCGACACGAGCCCCCCCGACGTGGCCATCCGCGCGGTCAAGCTGGCCGGGGCCGCCGTCGCCCACCAGGCCTTGCCGCTGCAGGTCGAGATCGCCTGCACCGGTGGCATCACCTGCGGCGACCTGCCCATCACCGTGCGGGAGCTCCGCGAGGGCACCGGCGAGGCGGTCCTCGCGACCGGCACCGCCACGCCCAAGGACGGGGTCGCGACCATCGAGCTGCAGCTCACCCTCGAGCAGGCGGGCACCCACGCCATCGAGGTGTTCCTCACGCCGCCCAAGGGCGATCTGCTGCCGCAGAACGACCGTCGCACGTTGACCGTGGAGGTCGCCCGCGAGCGCGTGCGCGTGCTGCACGTGGCCGGCCGACCCACCTACGATGTGCGCGCGCTGCGCCAGTGGCTCAAGAGCGACGCTGCCATCGACGTCGTCTCGTTCTTCATCTTGCGCACCCCCGGCGACGACGTGAACGCGCGCGACGACGAGCTCGCGCTCATCCCCTTCCCCGTCGACGAGCTGTTCACCGAGCACCTGAAGACCTTCGACGCGGTCATCCTCCAGGACTTCGACGCCGAGCCCTACGCGCTCAAGCCCCACCTCCCCAAGATCGCCAAGTACGTGGAGGACGGGGGTGGGCTCGTCCACGTCGGCGGCCCCAACGCGTTCGCGGCCGGCGGCTACGGCGGCAGCCCGCTGCAGAAGGTCACCCCGGTGGACATCCCGTCCGTCGAGGCCGGCGGCACCGGCGCCGACCTCGCGCCGTTCGTCCCGAAGAAGACCAAGGCCGCGCGGCGCGCCCCGATCCTCGCCGAGCTCGATCGGCTGATCGGCGACGAGCTCCCCGAGATGCCCGGCGCCAACATCCTCGGTGACGTGCGGGGGCGCGGCGTCGCGCTGTGGGTGCACCCGAACCGCACGACCAAGACCGGCAAGCCGATGCCGGTGCTCTCCATCGCCGACGTGAAGAACGGCCGCTCGATCGCGCTCGGCCTCGACGGCACCCGCGTGCTCGGGTTCTCCAAGGCAGCGCTCGCCTCGGGGGGCCGGGCCTACGACGCCTTCTTCCGCGGTCTCCTCGGCTGGCTGATGCGCGACCCTCGCTACGAACCGGTGCGCGCGCGCGTCGTCCACGCCGGCGGCGAAGGGCCCTGCCTCACCGGTGCACCCGCGGCGCTGCGCGTCGAAGCGTTTCCGGTCGAGGGCAAGGCGCTGCTCCGCGCCACGCTCGCGCCGCTCCCGGGGGCGACCGCCACCGACGGCTTCCTCACCAAGGTGGAGCAGGTGGTCGACGGCGACCCGCCGGTGCTGCTGCCGCTGGGCGTCGCTGGCCTGGGCGGGTTCGCCGTGCGCGTCTCGGCTGGACC
>CAZUZY010000070.1:0-27924 GCA_964624885.1 uncultured Polyangiales bacterium
GTGCGCGTGGGCGGCTGCGAAGGCCGCGCGGAGGGCCTCGAGGTGGTCGCGCCGCAGGTGCACCCCCGCTGCCGCCTGGTGTCCCCCGAAGCCGAGCATCGTCTCCTTGCTGGCGACGAGTCCGTCGTAGAGCCGCGCGCCCTTGGGCCCTCGCGCCGAGCCACGCCCCTCCTCGCCCTCGAAGGCGACGACGATCGCGGGCACCTGGTAGCGATCGACCAGGCGCGCCGCGACGATGCCGACGACGCCGACGTTCCAGCCCTCGCCCCCGACGACGATGGACGGCGCGTCCTCCTGGGCCGTGCGCGCCACCTCGGCGAGGGCCTGCTCGAGCACGTCGCGCTCGACGGTGCGGCGCAGCTTGGTGGCCTCCTCGACCTGCGCGGCGAGCGCGCGCGCGACGTGGACGTCGGTCGCGAGCAGGAGCTCGAGGGAGAGGTCGGGCGCGCCGAGGCGGCCGGGCGCGTTGATGCGCGGGGCCAGCTTGAACGCCACGTCCTCGCCGCCGATCGAGGCGCCCGCGCGGAGACCGGCCGCCTCGACCAGGGCCTCGACGCCAGGCCGCGGCGCCGTCTCGATGCGGCGGAGGCCGGCGCGCACGAGCGAGCGGTTGTCACCCTCGAGCGGCGCCACGTCGGCCACCGTGCCGAGAGCCACGAGATCGAGCAGCGGGCGCAGATCGAGCGCCGCGCCGAGCGCGGTGCGCAGGCCGGCCGCGACGCTCAGCGCGAGCCCGACCGAGGCGAGGTGCTTGAACGGGAAGCCGCACTCCGGCCGGTGCGGGTTGAGGAACGCCCGCACGGGCAGCCCGCCCTCGGGCACGAGGTGGTGGTCGATGACGATGGCGTCGATCGCCGCCTCCCGGAGGGCCGCGAGGCGGGGCGCGTCGCTCGAGCCGCAGTCGCAGGTGACGAGCAGCGCCGGCGCGCGCGCCTTCACCCGCTCGAGCGCCCGCGCCGAGAAGCCGTAGCCGCCGTCGTAGCGCGAAGCGAGGACCGTGGTGGGGGGCGCACCGAGGGCCGAGAGCGCGGTCGCGAGCACCGCCGTGGCCGTGATGCCGTCGACGTCGTAGTCGCCGAACACCACCACCCGCTCGCCCTTGCGGACGGCGTGGGCCAGGCGATCGACCGCGGCGTCGCGGTCGGCCATGGCGTGCGGTGGGGTGAGATCGGCGAGCTTCGGGTCGAGGAACGCGCGCGTCGCGGTCGGGTCGGTGTGCCCCCGCGCCTCGAGCACCGCGGTCGCCGTCCGGGTGAGCCCCAGCGGGGCGAGCGCGCTCACCGCTCGAGCGCGTCGAGGAACGGGTTCGCGTAGCCCTCGGCCTTGGCGGTGATCCCGGCGAAGCCCTTGCCGCCCTCGCGGGTGCGCTTCACGTCGGCGAACGCGCCCTCGGCGATGGCCGCCCAGATGCCCTTGCCCGCCACGTCGGTGAGCATCTCGAGGGTCTCGTCGAGCACCTGGACCGCGCGGCGCTCCACGATGCCGCCGGCCTTCCACTCGATCTCGTCGCCGAGGCTCTGGGCGGTGCCGAACACGTACCGCGTGGCCTTCAGCGAGAGGTAGCGGTCCATGAGCAGCGGGTTGTGGATCGCCTCCGAGAACATGCCGAGGAGCTCGATGCTCTGGTGGGTCATCACGCCGGCCAGGTTGAACATGGCGTCGTGCACGTGGGCCTGGAGGATGTCGCCGGTCTTGAACTTGGTCGGCGGCATCCACTTGATCGGGTGCCGGGGGAAGACCTGGCGGACCAGCTGCGCCTGGGCGACCTCGTAGAGGAACGCGTCCGGCCGGCTCGGGTCGATCTCGTAGGCGTGGCCGAGGCCGAGGAGCTCGTCGGGGAGCCCGGCCCGGTGGGCGAAGGCCTCGTTGACGAACTGCGAGGCGAGCACGGTGTGCGCACGCTCCACGGCGTCGGCGGTGGTGAGGTAGTTGTCCTCGCCGGTGTTGATGACGATGCCGGCGCGCCCGATGATCCGCCGCGACACGTACTGGTCCACGAACGTGCGGCACATGTTGATGTCGCGGAAGAGGATCCCGTACATCGCGTCGTTGAGCAGCATGTCGAGCCGCTCGACCGCCGCCATCCAGGCGATCTCGGCCATGCAGAGGCCGCTCGAGTAGTTGGTCTGCCGGACGTAGCGGTCCTGGCGCACGGTGGCCTCGTCGAGGGCCCGGCGGATGATGGCGAAGTTCTCCTGCGTGGCGAAGGTGCCGCCGAAGCCCTCGGTGGTCGCGCCCTCGGGCACGTAGTCGAGCAGCGACTGCGCGGTCGCGCGGATGACCGCCACGATGTCGGCGCCGGCGTGGGCGGCGCCCTTGGCCTGCACGGCGTCGTCGTAGATGTTGCCGGTCGCGACGATGACGTACTTGAGCGGGGTGCCGGGCTGCGCGGTGTTCGGGTAGGCCGCGCGCAGCGCCTCCTTCTTGTGGCGCGCCTGGTCGATGCGCGCGAGCGCCGCGGCGACCGGCTCGACGAGCACGGCCGCGGCCGCCGCGCGATCGGTGGCCGAGAGCGGAGGACACGGAGACTTGGGCCCGTGGCCCTTCGGGAGCAGCTGCTCGAGGTCGTGGCCGAAGGCGATGCGCTCCGCGGCGTCCTGGAGGTCGCCCCCGTGGCGGGCCACCGAGAGGCCGAGCACCGCCGAGGCGCCGAGGCCGAGCGCGCCGACCGCGTGCAGCTTGTCGACGAAGAGGTTGACCAGCGGGACCCCCTGGTCGTCGACCCCCGTGACCCCGAGCGCGCGCAAGGTGACCCGCTCCACGCCGACGGTGGTGTGCCGATCCACGTACTGCTGCACGTCGTCGGCGATCTGCTGCGCGAGGGCCCGGCACCGGGCCACCTTCGCCTCGTCCATCGGGACCCTGGCCATGCAGCGCGAGTAGTGTGTCGCCGCGCGGCCGCAAAGGAGATTGCGGGGGTGCTCCCGGGCCTCGGGCTCCCGAGCCCCCGGCGCGTCGAGCCCAGCGGCTCAGGGCGCGGCGCCGAAGGTCTTCATGACGGCCATCGCGGGGCGCTCGGTGCCGTCGGCGCGGAGGTAGCTCCACCAGCTCTCGGCCGGGTCGTACCGCCAGGCGAACGCGCCCTTGAAGCAGAGCGCACGCGCGTTGTTCAGGAAGGACGCGGTGGCCTTGTACTGGAGCGTGTCGTCGACGGAGTGGGTGCTCTGGCCGAACTCGCCCAGGTAGACCGGCACGCCGTCGGCCGCCGCCCGCGCGCAGAGCGCGGTCGCGCCGGTGAAGGCGCCGGAGTCGGCGTAGGCATGGAGGTCGTAGAAGTCGAGCCCGAGCCCGGAATAGAAGCCGTTGGCGATGTCGTACTGGGCACCCGTCTTGAAGAAGTCGTCTGGCCAGCCCGCGCTCGCCGTCAGCTTCACGCCTGGCAACTTGCTCTTGAGGAAGGCGACCTCGCGCTGGATGAACGCGCGCGGGCCGGCCGTGGCGTCGGCGAACACCTTGTTCTTGTAGGCGGCCTGGATCTCGTTGACGACGTCGATCCCGAAGAGCACGTCGGTGTGGCCGGCGAGGACCTTGGTGAGAGGCCCGACGACCTTGTCGTTGAACGCGTCTTGCTCCCCCGCGGTGTTGTTGAGGAGGTCGACCCCGTAGGTGTGCAGCGCGCCCGTCGTCTTGGCGATGGTGTTCGCGTCGAGCAGCGTCAGGTAGACGAACAGGCCCCGCTTGCGCGCCTCCCACAGCGTCGTGTCGACGTTGGCGAGGAACGCCGGGGAGATGGGGCCAGTCCGCGGCGCCGCCGGACCGAGCTCGTACCCCTGGGGCGCCTCGAACAGCCAGAGCCGCACGACGTGACCGCCGCCCGCGACGATGCCGTCGAACACCTTCTGCACATAGGAGAGGTCCCACTTCGCGGTGTAGTCGGTGGCGAAGTTGCCGGCGAACCAGGCCTCGTTGTAGCCAATCAGGAACGACTGTGTCTTCATCGGGGGCAGGTCGGCCGTGTCGATGCCGACGTCGCCGGCGGGGGCTTCGTCGACGACGTCGCTCCCCGCGTCCACGCTCTCGGTCTCGGCGATCACGTCCCGCGCGGCGTCGTCGGCGCTCGCGGCGTCGGTGAGGACCGCCTCCGAGCCACCGCTCGCCGAACACCCGGCGACGGCCGCGCACAGCAGCCAGGTGAGACGCGACATCCGTCGAGGATGACACGTGGTCTTCTCGCCGATCAATGGCCCGCGCGCGTCACGCGGACGAGACGCGGTTCCGCGCGTGACCGCGCACGAGGTGCAGGCCCTCCCCGCCCTCTGCCGGGGAACCGAGGCGAACACGCCTGGCACGCGAGGTGCTCGATCGTTGGATCGTCCTTCGAAAGGAGGGTCCCATGGCACACACGCCGAGGGTGCTCGAGGCGGGGTGGGAGCGGTCTGCGACGCGAGGAGCGCAGCGACGAGTGGCGCGGCGGCGACCCCGAGGGGGCGCAGGCCCCCTCCAGAAACTCGTTGCCGTCTTGTTCACCATTCCCGCGCTCACGTTCTGCGGCGCGGCCGAGACGATCGGCGAGCCGAACACGGAGCCGGTCCCGGACCCGGCGCCGATCACCGTCACCGTCGCCAAGCCGACGCCGGCCTTCTTCGTCGTCGCGCCGGACGCCGGTCCGACCACGGTCCCGCAGCAGGTGCCGGTCGTGCTGCCCGCCGATCCGGCGAAGCACCCGGGGCCGCTGCCGCCGCCCTGTCCGAATTGCCCGGATCCGCGCGGTCTGCCCACCGAGCCGCCGATCGAGGTCCCTCGGTAGCCCCTCCCGCGTTGGGCTAGGCTCGATCTCCGCGTGACCCCTCGCATCCTCCCCGCCCTCGAACGCCTCGGTCGACTCACGCTCAACCGTCGCGGGCACGTGAGTCGCTTCGTGTCGACCCCGGTCGGGCGGGTCCATGTCTACGACGCCTGGGGCCAGGGGCAACTGCCACCGGTCATCTTCATCCACGGCATCGGCACGGCAGCGCCGCCGTTCGCACCGGTCCTCGCGCGCATCCGGCACCACGTGCGCCGCGTGGTGGCGCTGGAGCTCCCGGGCCACGGCGGGAGCGACCTGCCCTCGCAGAAGCTCACCCCCGAGGTCCTCTTCGAGGCCACCGGCGCCGCGCTCGACCACCTGATCGAGCAGCCGTCGGTCCTGGTCGGCAACTCCCTCGGGGGTGCGGTCGCCATGCACTACGCGATGGAGCGCCCCGAGAACGTGCGCGGCTTGTTCCTCGTGTCGCCGGCGGGCGCGCGGATCGACGAGCAGGAGCTCGCGGCGCTCGTGCGCAACTTCGACATCCGCACCTCCGACGACGCGCGGGCGTTCGCGGGCCGCATCTACCACCGGGAGCCGTGGTTCCTGCGCCTGGTCGTGCACGAGCTCGGGCCGCTGCTGACCCGCAAGGTGGTGCGTGAGCTCCTCGAGGGCGCGCGCGCGGATCACGCGGCCGACGAGGCCAAGCTCGGCTCGCTGCCCATGCCGGTGACCCTCGTGTGGGGCAAATCGGAGCGGCTCTTGCCGCCGAGCGCGCTCGCCTGGTTCCGCAAGTACCTGCCCGCGCACGCCCGGATCCTCGAGCCGGAAGGCTTCAGCCACTCGCCGCACCTCGAGCACCCGCGTGCGGTGTCGGAGCACATCCTACGATTCCTCCGCGAGCTGTGAGCTTGCGGCGAGCTGCGTGACGGCGAACACTGCGCGTCGATGATGCGCCCTTCGCTCCGGTTCGGTCTCCTGCTCGCCACCCTCGTCCCGACCGCCACGACCAGCTGCTCGTCGAAGGACGACCCGGCGCCGCCCACCACCCCCGCGAACGGGTTCGCCGCGGTGTTCGACCTTCCGGCGGGTGGGAAGGCCGACCTCGTCTCCGTCCCGTTCCCGAGCGACCTGCTCCTCGACGACAAGGGCACCATCCAGGCCCCGTCGACGGGTGGCGTGAGCAAGCTCGTCCCGACGAGCAACGGCGCGAAGTTCCTCACCGAGGCGCTCTCGGCCACGCGGGGGTTCGGGGTGTACGCGGGCGCGCTCTTCGCGCTCACCGGCGACGCGCCCGACGCGAGCCGGCTCCCCACCGGCAAGAAGGGCGACTGCCAGGGCAAGGACTCGCCGGTCTACCTGGTGGACGTCGACGCGGGGGCGGTGCTCGACTGCCGCGCGGCCTGGAACGACGACGGCGCGCTCAACTCGTCGAGCGAGACCCAGCCGATGCTCGCCGTCCAGACGAGCCGCGGCACGGTGCTGCCCGAGAAGCACCGCATCGTCGCGCTCCTCACGAGCGCGCTCACCGGCAAGAAGAGCCAGGCCAAGCTCGCGGCCTCGGCGGACTTCGTGGCGATCCGCGACGGCGCGCGCACCGACGCGGCGGCCGCGCTCTACAAGGCCGGCATCGACCAGGCCGTCGCCAAGCTGGGCATCGACAAGAGCACCGTGGTGGCCGCGGCCGTCTACACGACGGGCGCCGTGACCAGCGACTTCTTCGCCATGCGCGAGGCGGCCAACGCCACCACGGCGCCGACGCTCAAGTGGGGCAAGGACGACGTGGCGCCGGTGCAGCCCGCGCGCTTCACGACGGTGACGCCGCTGCCGACCGGGTGGAACGCGTCGCTCGACGATCTGCTCGGGGCGCCGAAGCAGCTCGACGGAAAGGACGACCCCGACTGGGACGACAACCCCGGCATCCCGCACGACGCCCTCGGCGCGATCGGGGTCGCGGCCATCGATGCGCCGAACTTCCTCGTCGACGCGCCCACCGGCTACAGCGACCCGAAGCACGGCACCCTGTTCCACGACGCCGCGGGCAAGGTCGCGCCGAACCCGGCCCGCCCCACGGCCAAGGTCTGGGTGTCGGTGTTCCTCCCGAAGGCCGCGGCGCCGGCCGAGGGATACCCGGTGGTGGTGTTCCAGCACGGCATGGGGGGGCAGCGGGGTGACGCGCTCGCGCTCGCCAACACGTTCGCGCGCAAGGGCTGGGCGACCGTGTCGATCGACGCGATCCTGCAGGGGACCCGCGGCTCGTCGGCCGCCGCGCGCGGGGACAAGAAGTTCGACTACAAGCGCTCGTCGTCCAAGTACGAGGGCCCCGACGGCTTCACCGACACGAGCGGCGACGGCGGCAACGAGGGTCCGACCGACCTGTTCGGCGGCCTGTTCCGCCTCGCGGCGCTGCGCGACCAGTTCCGCCAGGCCGCGGTCGACCATGCGACGCTGTTCCGGGTGCTCTCCGCCTCGCCGACCCTCGACGGCCTCGCCATCGAGGGCAAGGCGCCCAAGCTGGACGGCACACGCGTCGCCTACTTCGGCATCTCGCTCGGCGGCATCCTCGGGTCGCTCGTCGCCGGCATCGAGCCCGGCCACAAGGCCTACGTGCTGCAGGTCCCGGGCGGCGCGCTGCTGACCGAGCTCGCGTCGAACAGCCCGGCGATCTACTCGCTGCTCAACGGGTCGGCGGCGCTCAACTTCGGGTACCGCAACTGCCAGGCACCGCCGTGGCACCCGATGGTGCAGCTGATGCAGCACGTGATCGACGGCGGCGATCCCATCGGCGTCGCCGGCGCGGTGATCACCAGCACGGTCGCCGGGGCCAAGCCGCGCAACGTGCTGATGTTCGAGGCGCTGGCCGACGAGCTGGTCTCGAACGAGGCGACCGAGGGGCTCGCGAGGGCGATGGGGCTACGCCTCGTCGATCCCTCGGCGCAGCTGCTTGCCGATCTCGTGAAGGTGCCGGGCAGCGGCGCGACGGGCGTGCCGCGGCCGGAGTCGACCGGGCTCCTCGTGCAGCTCTCACCGGCGCAGCACGGTCGCCACGTGACGAGCCGCAAGGGCCAGCGCTCCTACGCCGCCAAGCACTCGCTGTTCGGCGACCCGGCGCAGGACCCGTTCCCCTCGCTGCCGGCACCGGTGAAGTTCGAGAACCCGTACCTCGAGACCCAGGACGCGAGCGTGAAGTTCATCGAAGACGCCTTCGCCAGCAAGGTGCCCGTGGTCACCTGGACCAAGGCGCCGATCGCTCCCGCCGACTGAGGTTCCAGGCCGATCGGCACCGGGTGCCCTTGCGTTCTATACCAGGCGACATATTCAAGGGGCATGACCGACCCGCCCCTCGCGCGTCCGCTCGTCCTCCCGGGCGGATTGCAGCTCCCGAACCGCCTCGCGAAGTCCGCCATGAGCGAGGTACTGGCCGACGCCGAGGGTGCGCCGACCGACCGGCTGGTCCGGCTCTACGAGCGGCTCGGCCGCGGCGGCGCGGGCCTCCTGGTCACGGGCCACGTGATCGTCGCGCGGGAGGGCCGGGGCGAGCCGGGCAACGTGCTGCTCGAGGACGCGCGGCACCTGCCCGCGTTCCGGAGGTGGGCCGAGGCGGGCCAGGCCCACGGGAGCCGCGTGTTCGTGCAGCTGAACCACACCGGTCGCCAGTCACCGCGGCGGCTCACGCCGACGCCGGTCGCGCCTTCTGCGGTGGGCCTGCGCGGCTTCTTCGGCACGTTCGCGACGCCGCGCGCGCTCTCGGGCGCCGAGGTGGAGGGCCTCGTCGCGCGCTTCGCCACGGCGGCGTCGCTCGCCAGGGACGCGGGCTTCGCGGGCGTGCAGATCCACGGCGCCCACGGGTACCTCGTGAGCCAGTTCCTCTCGCCGCTCGCCAACCGTCGCGACGACGCGTGGGGCGGCTCGCTCGAGAACCGCATGCGCTTCCTGCTCTCGATCGTGCGCGCCATGCGCGCCGCGGTCGGGCCGGACTACCCGATCGGCGTGAAGCTCAACTCCGCGGACTTCCAGCGCGGGGGGTTCGAGCTCGACGACGCCAAGGTCGTGGCGCAGGCCCTCGAGGCGGCCGGCATCGCGCTGCTCGAGATCTCCGGCGGCAACTACGAGTCGCCCGCCATGTCCGGGAGCGGCGAGCTGCCCACGCGGGTCCGCGAGAGCACGCGCCTCCGCGAGGCCTATTTCCTCGAGTATGCGCGCGAGATCCGCGCGGTGACCCGGCTGCCGTTGATGCTCACCGGCGGCATGCGCACGGCGGCCACCATGAACGAGGTGCTCGCGAGCGGCGCGGTCGACGTGATCGGGCTCGCCCGGCCGCTCACCTTCGAGCCAGACCTGCCGGCGCGGCTCGTGAGCGGCGCCGCCGACGGCGCGCGTCCGCTGCGCATCCACACCGGCGTGAAGAAGATCGACGACATGCTGCAGGTGTTCTGGTTCCAGCAGCAGCTCCACCGCATGGCCGACGGCCTCGAGCCCGACCCGGGGCTCGGTCGGTTCGCCGCGCTCGCCCACGGCGTGCGGCACACGCTGTTCGCCTCGTCATGAGCAAGAAGGGCGAGCAGAGCCGGCAGAAGCTGGTCGACGCGACGGCCACGCTGCTGCAGCGGCAGGGGTACCACGCGACCGGCCTCGCCGAGATCGTCGCCGAGAGCGGGGCGCCGCGCGGGTCGCTGTACTTCTACTTCCCCGGGGGCAAGGAGGAGCTCGCGTGCACGGCCCTCGAGGCGAGCGGCGCGCGCTGGCGCGAGGTGATCGAGGCGGTGGTCGGCTCGGTGCACGACCCGGGGGAGGCGGTGGAGACGGTGTGCCGCTTCCTCGGCGAGGGGCTCACGGCCTCGGGGTTCACCGAGGGGTGTCCGCTCGCGACGGTGGGGCTCGAGGCGACCCACGAGTCGGAGCTCGTCCGCACCACGATCGCGAAGCACTACGAGGGGTGGAAAGAGCGCATCGGCGCTCGGCTCGTGGCGGCGGGCGTGGAAGCAGAGAGCGCCCGCCGGATGGCCACGTTCGCGCTCGCGACGATCGAGGGGGCGCTGCTGCTCTCCAAGGTGGCGCGCTCCCCTGCCCCGCTGTTCGAGGCGGGCGCGACGCTGCGGGCGCTGGTGGGGATGCTGCCGGGGCGGTGACCGACTCCACACCCCGTTCTTGCCGCTGGGCGGCACCTCCACGAACCTCGCGCCGAGGTGTCGATCCGAGCCGAGCTCGTTCGTCGTCCTCGGGAGCGGGCTTCTCACGGCCCCACGCCACCCACGTCGTACTGACCAAGTGAAGGAGAGAGAGCGATGAAAATCCTGGTTCTCGTGAAGGCCACCAAGAACTCCGAGGCGGGCATCCTGCCCGACGAGAAGCTCCTCACCGCGATGGGCAAGTACAACGAGGAGCTCGTGAAGGCCGGCGTGATGGTCGGCGGCGAGGGGCTGCACCCGAGCCGCAAGGGCAAGCGCGTGCGGTTCTCCGGCGGCGGCCAGCCCGCGGTGCTGGACGGGCCGTTCGCCGAGACCAAGGAGCTCGTGGCCGGGTTCTGGATCTGGCAGGTGAAGTCGATGGACGAGGCCCTCGAGTGGGCGCGGCGGTGCCCCGACTGCATGCCGGGCGAGGAGTCGGTGCTCGAGCTCCGACCGGTCTTCGAGGCCGAGGACTTCGGCGAGGCGTTCACGCCGGAGCTGCGCGCGCAGGAAGAGCGGCTGCGCGCGGAGGTGGAGCAGCGACAGAAGCCCTAGCCACGGGCGCCGGCCGCAGATCGGTTACACTCCTCGGATGCGCCGCATCTTCCTCGCCCTGCTCGCGGTCACGGGCTGCGCCAACGCGGGCTCGGACGAGATCGACCTCGGCGACAGCACCGCCGAGGTCGCGAGCGACACGAGCGACGCCGGGGGCGAGGTCGCGGACGCGTCGAAGGACACCGGGGCGGCCGACGCCAAGACCGACGGGCCGACCGAGGCGGCCCCCGACTCCGGCCCGGACGCGGGCAAGAAGCCCTGCAAGGCGAGCAGCGAGTGTGGCACCGGCACCTGCTGCGACGGCTTCTGCACGTTCGTCGGCACCGACCCGGAGAACTGCGGGGTGTGTGGCCGCCGCTGCGCCGTCGACCACGCGGTCGCCAAGTGCTCGGGCGGCGGGTGCACGATCGGCAGCTGCATCGCCCCTTGGGACGACTGCAACAAGAACGACAGCGACGGCTGCGAGGTCGACACGTCGACCAACCCGGGCCACTGCGGGGTCTGCTTCAACAAGTGCACGTCCACGAGCGGCACCGCGACCTGCGTGGCCAGCAAATGCGACGTGAGCTGCCCCACCGGCTTCGGCAACTGCAACGGCGACCCGAAGGACGGCTGCGAGGCCGACTTCGCCAAGGACACCAAGAACTGCGGCGGCTGTGGGCTGAGCCCGGCCGAGACCTGCAACGGGAAGGACGACGACTGCGACGGCACCCCCGACGACGGCTTCGCGTGCGTGCAGGGCAGCGCGCCCGTCTCGTGCACCACCACGTGCGGCACCACGGGGAGCCGCACCTGCAGCAGCACCTGCGCGCTCTCGGCGTGCAACCCGCCGGCCGAGAGCTGCAACCTGGTCGACGACGACTGCAACGGCAAGTGCGACGACCTCGACGGCTGTCGCACCGCCGTGCACCGCTTCTACAAGGGCAGCAGCGGCGAGCACTTCTACACGGTGAGCAAGCCCGAGGGCACGGGCGCGGGCTTCACCCTCGAGTACGGCGACTACTACTTCCTCTACGCCGCGCCGCAGCCCGGCACCGTGGCGTTCTACCGGTGCGTGCTGTCGTCGGGGTTCCACTTCTACACCACGAGCGCCACGTGCGAGGGGGCGCCGGGCAGCGTGAAGGAGGGCACGATGGGGTACGTCGCGACCAGCGCGGTCTGCGGCGCGACCCCGCTCTACCGCCTGGCCAAGGGCAACGATCACTTCTTCACGACCAGCAGCGCCGAGCGCACCAGCGCGATCGGCAGCGGCTACGTGGACGAAGGGATCGCGGGCTACGTGTGGCCCGCCACCAAGGGGTGACCCCGTGAGCCTGCGCGCAGAGCTCGAGGCGGTGCTGCGCCCGTTCGGCGAGGCGCACACGCTGCCCGTCGCCTGCTACGTCGACCCCGCGCTGTTCGCGCGCGAGCTTCGCTCGATCCTGGCGCCGGCGTGGGTCTGCGTGGGTCGCGAGGAAGAGGTCACGCTGCCGGGCGCCTTCGTCCTCGCGCCGACCGACGCGGCGGGCATCGTGGTGGTGCGCGGCCACGACCTCGTGCTGCGCGCGTTCCGCAACGTGTGCGCGCACCGCGCGATGCCGCTCGTGGAGGCCAGCGGCCGCTGCGAGCACCTCGTGTGCCCGTACCACGGATGGAAGTACGACCTCGACGGCCGGGGGCGAAACGAAGGCCGCGCGCTGCGGGAGGTCGCGGTCGCCCACCACCGCGGCTTCGTCTTCGTGCGGATCGAGGGCGCTCGCCCCTACGACGAGCGCCTGCCGCCGTGGCTCGCGGCGGCCTACCTCGGTCAGCTCACCCGCGTCGGGCGCACGACGCACGAGGTCGCGGCCAACTGGAAGCTGCTCGTCGAGAACTTCCAGGAGTCGCACCACTTCGGCCCGGTCCACCGTGGCCTCGAGCGGTGGACCCCGCACGCGGCCGCGACCACCTGGTCCGGGGAAGGCGACTGGCTCGGCGGGCGCATGCCGATCGTCGAGGGCGCCGAGACCGTGTCGCGCTCGGGCCGCTTCGGTGGGCGGCGCCTGCTCGTGCCCGCCGACGCCGACGTGCGCACCGTGCACGACGCGATGCGCTTCCCCACGCTGCTCACCAGCCTGCAGCCGGATTACCTGCTCACCTACCGGCTCTACCCACGCGCGGTGGACCGCACCCTCGTCGTCGCCGACACGTTCTTCCACCCGGCGTCGAGCGGCGACCCGGAAGACGTGCTCGCCTTCTGGGCCCAGGTGAACGCCGAGGACCGCGCGGTGTGCGAGGCGCAACAGCGCGGCATGGCCTCGGGACACGCGGTGCCGGGCCCCTACGCGGCGTGCGAGGACGGCGTGCACGCCTTCGACGCGAGGGTGGCGCGCGCGCTGCTCGAGGAGGCGCCGTGAGCAAGCTCTGGGGCGTGTTCGGACAGCCGTATCTCGACCTGTCCCCCTACTTCGACACGGCCTGTTTCCCGCGCCTCGACCGCGAGATCACCCGGGGGCTCGCCGAGCTCGAGAGCGAGGGCACCGGCGGGAGCCTCAAGTGGATGGGGGTCGTGGCGCCGTGGCAGCTGGACGACGGCTACGAGGACCTCGGCTTCGTGATCGAGCGCATGTCGGACGAGGACCTGCGGGATCTGGTGGCGCTCGCCGACGACCCGAGCGCGTTCGATCGCGACAGGCTCCGCGACTACACGTTCGGCGACGAGACCGACCACCCGCTCAACCTGCGACAGCAGCGGCTGCTCGCCTACCGCCACGGGGTGTATTTCCCCTGGAAGGTCTGCCACCACCTGCTCGCGAACGACCGCTGGGAAGACAAGCACTCGGGCGCGGGCAAGCGGTTCACCGAGGACGCCGAGCGCGTGTTCCCGGAGACCGTGGCCTTCGTCCGCGCGCTGCCGTTCACCGAGATCGGCCGCTGCGTGATCTTCGGGCTGCAGGCCAACGACCACGCGCCGTTCCACCGCGACACCGAGCCCGGGAAGGAGGGCGTCGCCCACTGCCTCAACTTCGCGCCGCGGCCGGGCAAGCGGCTGGTCCTCGCGAGCCCCGACGGCGAGGAGCGCGTGCCGGTGGAGGCGCCGATCTACTGGTTCAACGACATGGACTGGCACGGCGTCGAGGCCGCGCCAGCGTTCCGCTACTCGATCCGGGTGGACGGTCGCTACGATCCGGCGTTCGTGCGCCGGCTCGCCGCCGACGCGCGCCGGCGTCGCTGATCGCTACAGCCCGGGCCGCGGGGTCCGTTCACGGGACCAGAGAGCCAGCGGGAAGCCCCCCGGTTTCCCCTTCTCGCGCGCACCCAGCGGACAAACAGTTCCGCGGGTGCGCGTCGAGATCCTCCCCGTGGCGCTCGCCATCTACGCGACGGCGAGCGCGATCACGTTCATCGCGTTCGGCGTCGACAAGCGGCGCGCGGGCCGCGGCGACCGGCGCATCCCCGAGCGCACCCTGCACGCCCTCGAGCTGCTCGGCGGCTGGCCGGGCGCGCTCCTCGGCATGCAGGTGTTCCGCCACAAGCGGCGCAAGGCGGCCTACTTCGTGGTCACCTGGGCGCTCGCCGTCGGCCACGCGATCGCGTTCGCCGCGTGGCTGTGGCGAGCGTGAGCGGCCGGGCTACTTCGGCGCCTTCGGCGGGTCGGTGTCGGGCTGGACGCAGCTCGCGAGGTCGAACAGCATGAACTCGATCACGCGCTCCTGCGGCGTGAGCGGACCGTCGGTGCACTCGGCGGGGAACAGGTAGGGCGTCGAGAAGTCGTCCAGCCCCACGACGTGGAAGTTGCTGTAGATGACCCGGCCGCACTGCTCGGCCGTCGGCTTCTCGATCGGCGTGTTGAAGGTGAAGTGCTGCGTGCTCGCGGGCGTCGTGGAGCGGATCCAGGTCTGCGCGGGGGCCTTCGGCGCCGCGGTGATGTCGACGCGCGCGTCGTTGATCTCGAACTCGCCGAGCTTGGTGGTCGCGCCGACGAGCTGCAGCCACTCGGCCATCGCCTTGCCCTTGGGGAAGCTCTGGTCGATGGTGGCCGGGAGCTTGGCGATGGAGTCGGTCGTGGTGGCCCAGGTGGTGAGGTTCTTCCACTGGGCGTCGGTCGAGCTCTGGAGCCAGACGTACCCGTAGTGCGTGGTGAACACCTTGCCGCCGCCGTTCGCGTAGGCGACGAGGTTGCCCATCGCGGTCGCGTCCTTGTCGGTGGTGCGGGCGCTCCCCTCGCAGGGCAGGAGCAGCTGGTCGTACTTCTTCATGAAGTCGAGGTTCTTGTAGAGCGACGAGCCGCCGATGGTGCCGCTGCCGATGTCGGTGCCGTTGAGCGACTTGAACACGTGGATGCGGCCCTTGCCGTCGGGCAGCGGCTCGCAGAACTCCTTGTCCTCGATGCCGATCTTGCGGAGCACGCACTGGAGGAGGTCGGCGCGGCCGGTGACGATCGCGGTGAGCGGGATGTCGCCCTCCTCCTGGTTGCGCGGCAGTCGCGTGAGCTCGGCGGGGAGCGGGGTGTCCTCGCAGGCCTTCACCTCGGGGATGACCACCTTGCGGCGCCAGCGGCCGATCTGCACGACGAAGGGCACGTTCTTGCCGGCGGGGACGTTCTCGAGGCGGAACTTGCCGTCGCTCCCGGTGAGCGCCGAGACCTTGACCTTGGTGCCCTCGAGGGTGCCGCAGCGGTCGCAGCGCACGCCCCGCGGGAACGGGTCCAGGGTCGCCTGCGCGGGGACGAACACCGCCGCGTTGTAGATCGGGTCGGGCGAGCTCTTGGCCGGCGAGTAGACGGTGCCGCTCAGCGACGTGGTCTTGCCGGCGGGGCAGCCGTTGTCGGCGTCGACGTTGAAGCCGCCGCCGGTGTCCTCGGGGTTGTCGCCCCCGGAGCCGTCGCCGCCTCCGCAGGCGCCGATGCCGAACATGGTGCCCATCGCGGCGACGAAGAGCAGACCGACGGAAGGACCAAGGAGGGAGCCGTACCGCATGTCCGCCAGTATATGCTGCGGTCGGAGGCCGCTCGGCTATCATTCCGTCCTCATGGCCGAAACCGTCTTCTCCAAGATCCTCCGCGGCGAGATCCCCTGCCACAAGGTGTACGAGGACGACCACGTCCTCGCGTTCCTCGACGTGGGTCCGCTGTCGCGGGGTCACACGCTGGTCATCCCCAAGGAGCCCGCCGTCACCCTCGACGCGCTGTCGGACGAGTCCGCGGCGGCGATCGGGCGGGTGCTGCCCCGGCTCTGTCGGGCGGTCATGAAGGCGACCGGGTGCACCGCCTACAACGTGCTCCAGAACAACGGACCGCTCGCCCACCAGGCGGTGTTCCACGTCCACTTCCACGTCATCCCGAAGCCGGACGACGTGGCCGGGCTCGGGGTCGGCTGGCCGGCGGGCAAGCTCGACGCCGAAGGGGGGCGCGCCCTCGCCGAGCAGATCCGCGCCGCACTTTGAGGTAAAGGGACCGCCATGCACAACAAGATCTGGATGCTGCTCGTCGCCGTCTTCGCGCTCGCCCCCGTCGTCGGGTGCGACAAGAAGGAAGAGAAGAAGGAAGACAAGGACAAGAAGGAAGACGACGACGACAAGGGCAAGAAGAAGAAGAAGAAGAGCAGCGACGACGACGACGACGACAAGGACAAGAAGAAGAAGAAGGGCGACGACGACGACGACAAGGACAAGAAGAAGAAGGGCGACGACGACGACAAGAAGAAGGACGACGGCGACAAGAAGAAGATCGGCATCAAGGCCTGCGACGACTACCTCGACAAGATGGAGAAGTGCTCCGAGAAGACCAAGCTCGGCGCCGACACCGCCAAGACCTTGAAGACCTCTGCCGACTCCACCCGCAAGGCGTGGCTCACCGCCGCCGATGGTCCGGGCAAGACGGGCCTCGAGGCCAGCTGCAAGACGATGGTCGAGTCGTCGGCCAAGAGCTACAAGACGGTCTGCCCGGGCGTGTTCGACGAGTAGTCGCAGAGCCCGCGCGAGAGAGACAGGGCCCGGTCGGCGCGAAGCCCCGGGCCCTGCATCGTTTGTCGCCTCAGGGCCGCGGCGGGGGCTTGGTCTTCGGGTGGATCCCGAGCCACTCGTCGGCGAGCGTGGGGTCGTGGAACAGGATCCACGACCGGAGCGGCAGGCCGCCGTCGCGCAGCACCTTGCGGATCTTGGGCAGGGCGCGCTTCGGGTCGAGGAGCGCGAGCTCCACGTAGGAGTAGATGCGCCCGGTGCCGCCGCCGACCACCGCGCCGAGCCGGGGCTTCACGAGCACCTTGTCGAGAGCCTCCTGGATGTCGTCGCGATCCGTGAAGCGCGAGCCGGTGAGGCCCTTGCGGCCGTCGATCTTCACGTAGGCGAACACCTCGCCGTGGCGCGAGAAGCGCCGATCGGAGTAGCCGGGGGCGCGCACCGCCTGGAAGACCTCGGGCACCATCGTGGGGGCGACGAAGAGGTCGTCCTGGTCGGCGTAGTCCTCGGCCTCGGGCGGATCGCCCTGGAACAAGGTCCACTGGGCGCGCGCGAGGCGATCGACCGCGGGCTTCTTGGGCAGCGCCTTCTGCACGGCGGCGATCGCGGCCTCGACCGCGGCGGGCACGGCGTCGAGCGCGAGCCGCCGCTTCTTGCTCGGTGGCTCCACGGTGATCGCGCCGATCCAGGTGTCGAGCACGTCCTCGCCCAGCATCGTCTCCGCGAGCAGGATCGCGGTCGCCTCGGCGTCCTGCTCGGAGAGGCCCGCGAGCTCGAACACGAGGTCGATGCGTCCGTGCGCGCCCGCGCTGACCCCGACCTTGGTCTTGGGCATCGGGCGCCCGGTGCGCCCCTCGATGGTCGCGGTGAGCCACTCGCCGGTCTCGGCCTGGCGGCCGCCGTAGAACTCCCAGCCACGGAGGCGCGGCGCGCGGGCGAGCATCGCCTCGACCAGCGGCACGAGCACGTGCTCCCCCTCGGGCGTGATCACGAGGCGATGGCCGTGGCCCTTGCGCGCGGGGCCGAACTCCCAGCGCAGGTCCTCGTGCACGGCACCGAGGTGCCGCGCCATGAAGGCGGGCAGATCCCACGAGGCGCGGCGGGAGAACAGCGCGTCGAGATCGTCGCTGCGCTTCACGAGCGCCGCCCAGAAGGCGTCGATCTTCTTCTCGACGCGCTCACGCGCCTTCTGTTCCTTGGTGTCCTCGGGGTCCGGGAAGCGCCATCGCATGCCGGCGAGCATACCCTAGGGCCCGTACTCGACCCGCCAATCGCTCGGGGACTTGAGGTCGGGGTTCATGAAGCCGATCGGCGACCCGATCGCCGTCGTCTCGGCGAACGCGTAGTTGGTGCCCTTGAACTTGAACGTGGTGCCCGACGCCGGCAGCGCGATCCCGAGCAGCGTGTGGGCGTGGGCCTGCGAGCTCACGATGACGCTGTCCACGCCGAGCGACTTGAGGATCACGTGCCCGAGCAAGGACTTGCTGTCGCAGTCGCCGCGCCGCTCCGCGACGACCAGCGCCGGTGGCTTGATGCCGAACGGGTCGTCCGGGATCTCGTAGGGCACGGCCTGAACGAACGCCATCACGAGCTGCGCGGTCTGCAGCGCGTTGAGCTTCTGCTGCTCGGCGCGCGCCCGGAACCGCGCGGTGAGCACCTCGATGTCGGGCTTGTTGCGCTTGACCAGGGTCGCGTAGACGCAGTGCATGTCCGTCTCGCAGCCCGCGGGCGGCTTCCAGGAGAAGGACTTCTCGTCGAGGCGCTTCCAGGAGACCGACTTGGCGTAGTCCTTGTAGAACTTGGCGATCGCCTTGCGCTCGTCCGGATCGAGGTCGTAGCCGACCTTGTGCTGCGAGGGCGCGAGCGTCGGCACCTTGAAGCTGAACGCGGCCGGCGTGCCGTCGGTCGGCTTCGGGTACGCGGCCACGCCGAGGTCGACGACGTTGGCCTTCACGACCGGGGCCGGCACCTTGGCGGGGGGCGTGTCGTCGTCTTCCTCGTCGTCCGGCTCGGGCGCCTTGGGCTTGGGGGTCTTGTCGACCTTGGACTTGCTCTTGGGCTTCTGCGGCGGCGCGTTCTCGAACTGGACCTTCTTGGCCTCCTCGATGATCTCGGCCACGACCTGGCAGCCGCCGAGCGGGAGGACGAGCGCAAGGACCAGGCCCCGCCGCATCAGCTGGTCACCTGGAGGACGTCGCGCGGGAGCACGGGCAGCGGCAGGAGGCCGTCGAGCGCCGCGCGCAGGCCGGGCTCCACCACCAGCGCCATCACCACGATCACGCAGGCCAGCACGAGCGCGGGCGCGGGGTTGCCCCGGCGCACCTCGGCGAGCTCGTCCACGCCGCGGGTGAGGCGGCCGTAGATGCTGACGCCGAGCGCCATCACGAGCGAGCCGATGACCAGCGACAGCCCCACGTGCAGCGTGGCGTAGACCGCGAACCGCCCCAGCATGGCCGGCACGAACTCGCGGCCGCGGTAGAGGAGATCCATCGCGTCGAAGGTGGCGGTCACCGCGTGTTGCAGGAGCAGGCCGAGCGACAGCACGCTCGCCGCCTGCAGGATGCCGACGGCGAGGTTGCCCTTGCCGAGCTCGGCGTCGCCGTCCTTCTGCCGCAGCAACAGAGAGAGCAGGCGGAGGCCGAGGAACACCCCGAACGCGCCGACGACGACGCCGAAGCCGACCTTCGCGAGTCCGAACCAGAGGAGGGTCTTGTTCATGCTTGCACGAGGACGGGCACGCTGAGGGCGCGCTCGTCGGTGGGGCCTTCCTGTCCCCGCAGATAGAGCCCCGCGGCCTCACCGGCCACGAGGAACACCCCGTGGTTGACGACGCCGAGGCGCGGGTCCTTCTTGGCCTCGAAGTGGCGCTGGGCGATCCAGCGACCGGGGCGCGCGTGCGCGAGGGTCGCGCGGAACACCTCGTCGGTGACGGCGCGGCCCACGACCACCTCCGAGCCCTCGGCGCCGTAGTCGCTCTTGAGCACCCACTCGGTGCGCTCGGCGATCAGCTGCTCGGGGTGCATGATCTCGAGGCGGCGGGTGAGCGGCACGTGGCGCTGGATGACCGCCTGGGCGCCGGGCGAGAAGCGGTGCAGGTGCTCCCAGAAGAAGGCGAGGGCCCGCTTGTTCTGGGTGAGGACCGAGCCGAACGGGTTGATGACGGCGCAGCGCCGGTCGAGCATGGCCTCGAACAGGAGCCCGAGCGGCTCGCGCAGCGGCTCCTCGTCGGGGACCCGTTCGTCGTCCCAGGCCGACACCCGCTCGCCCCACCAGTCGGTCTTGTAGTGCCGGACGACGACGGAGATCGGCGTGTCGAACAGGAGCAACTCGCCCCCCGGCCCTGCGCGCAGGTTGTACGGCGAGCCGAGGACCACCTCGTGACCCGCGGCCTCGAGCCAGCGCCGGTAGAGGCGCACGAGCGAGAGATCCTCGGTGAGCTCGGTCGGGTAGACGAGGCCGACCGCGCCGTGCTCGAGGCCGAGCGCCCGACGCACCTCGGCGACCATGGCGACGAACCGCGCCTCGAGGCCCGCGTTGGGGTCGCGCGTGCCGGGGTGGGCGTCGCGCACGAGCTGGTTGAGCACCACCGCCTCGGCCTCGCCCGTCGGTGTGTCGCTGTTGAGCTCCGCCGCCGCGATGCCCTCGTCGGTGAAGAACAGGTCGGCGCGCGCGATGCCGTGCCACATCGGCGCCGAGACGGTCCACATGGCGCGCTGGAACGGCGTGAGGCCGAAGAACTGCTCGAGGAGCTCGGGAGCGTCACCGACCAGGAGACAGAGCTCCTGGTGGATCGCCGCGAGGTGCTCGGCGGCGCGGGTGAGGGCGCGCGCGTCCTCCTCGGCGAGCACCACGGGCTCCTCGGAGAGCCGCGGCGCGCCGTCGAGCCAGGGATCGTTCAGGATGCCGTCCGCGAGGACCCTTTCGGCGAAGGCGTCGTAGGTCATGCGGTCAGGCGAGGCGCGCGATGCCGAGCGCCGTGGCGAGGTAGGTGGCGGCCTCGAGCGCGGCGAGCCCGAGGTTGCGGTCCTGCGCGATCGCGGCGTCGAGCTTTCCGCCCCGGAGCGTGGGCGCGGCCCCGAGGATGAGCGACTGCACGAGCAGCTGGCGCACCGGGTAGAGGGCGATGACCCAGGCGACGGCCACCGCGTAGCCCTTCAGGGAGACGGACCACCCGGCGAAATCCCCCTCGAGGGCGCGGGCGACGAGCAAGGACACCGAGACGGTGAGGCCACCGTAGCTGAGCGCGGCGGCGACGTTCTCGCCGCGGATCTCCTCGGCGTCGTCGTAGGCGGTGAGCGCGCGGAACAGGGCCATGAAGGCCTGAAGGGTGACCAGCGCGAGGCCGAAGAAGACCGCCGAGAGCCCGAGGCCCCGCAGGTCGCTGCCCGACACCGCCCGCGAGACGAGGATGCCGGTGGCGACGTAGTGCGCGCCCGCCGCGACGCCGGCCGCGGCGTTGCCCTTCTCGATCTCCTTGCCCAGCGCGCCGCCGAGGAGGGCGCGGTTGGAGATCCAGCCCGTGGCGAGGACGAGCACGAAGCCGAGCGTGGCGTAGGCCGCGACGAACGCCGCGTCGCGCGCGAGCGACACGCCCTCGACGCAGTTCTTCGCGACGGCGCCGGCCACCAGGAACACCGCCACCACCTCGCCCACCTGCGCGAAGCGGTGCGCGGCGTTGTCGCCCGCGAGGCGCGACGCAGCGCGGGAGGCGACCCGCAAGAGGATCAGCCCGACGACCATCGTCGCCAGGCCGAACGCGATGACGTAGGTCGTGCGCGGCTCCATGCCCGGCAGGGTATCATGCGCCCGTGATCGTCGGCATCTTCGGGCGCCCCTACCTCGACCTCGAACCCTACCTCGACCTGTCGGGGCTCGACGAGGTCCACGAGGAGGTGTGCCTCGCGCTCACCGAGCTCGCGCCGGACTACACCGGCGGCAGTCACCGCTCGATGGGGATCATGCCGCCGTCGCGGGCGGCCGAGGCCCACGTCGACTACGGCGAGGTGGTGCGGGCGATGACGCCCCGCCAGTTCTCGGTGTTCCGGCGCCTCGCGGACGATCCGGCCTCGTTCCCCGTCGACGCCCCGCGCGACGACATCGGCGAGGAGCGCGGCTACCCGCTCTCGCGCCGGCAGATGGCCTGGCTCGAGTACCGCTTCGGCGTCTATTTCCCCTGGAAGGTCTACGTCGAGCTGATCCCCAACCGGTACTGGGGCGACAAGCGGGTGCCCAAGGACTTCACCGGCACCGCCAAGGCGCTGTTCCCGAAGACGATCGCCCTCGTGAAGAGCCTGCCCTTCGAGAGCTTCGGCCGCTGCAACGTCATGGGCCTCCGCGCCAACGACCACGGCACCGTGCACCGCGACGGCGAACGCAGAGACCAGGTCGAGCCCGACACCTTCATCACCCTCTGTCCGCGCGGCGACAAGCGCCTCTTCCTCTGGGACGAGGAGACCCGCAACCAGGTGCCGGTCCGCGGGCGCGCCGTGTGGTTCAACGATTTCGACGACCACGGGGTCGACCCCGACCCGTTCTTTCGATATTCGATCCGGGTGGACGGCACCTTCCGACCCGAGTTCATGGCGCGTCTGCGCGAGGACCACCGCTGATGGAGTTCGACACGTTCCGCCGCGACGAGCTCGTCGACAAACCGGGCATCGTCGGCGCCCGCTGGTGGCAGCACAGCTTGACGGCGCTCCAGGCCGACGAGCCCACCCGACGCAACTCGCTCGGCGTCATCCTCGGCATCTCGGCCCTCGCCATCGTGGGGATCGGCGTCGGCTTGGCCGCCAGCGCGGACGACGACGACGAGGCGATCCAGGACGTCGCCAAGACCTCCCTCGAGATGCAGAAGACCTACGGTTGGGCGTTCGGCGCGGCGGGCGAGCCGCTGGTGTTCGACGGCGTCACCGAGAAGCCGTTCGCGCGGGACACGCTCGCCAAGCTGTGGAGCGACCTCGCCCCCTCGCGGGACGACCTCGCGCCCTATTCGGTGCGCACGCTCCTGCAGGCGCCGACCTCGGCCCCCACCCTCAAGGCGGCCGGCGATCCGGCCCCGTTCGTGCCGCTCGAGCAGGTGCTCAAGCCGATGCACAACGCGGGGACGGACACCGCGTTCAGCATCGGCCAGTCGCTCGCCTCGCTGCTCAAGGACGTGCGCGACGTCGCCGTGGTCGTCGACCTCGACGGCCCGAGCTCCGTGGCGCTCGCCGCCGGCATGGCCGACGACTTCGACATCGTGTTCCTCCTCGACAACTGGCCCCACCCCCGCGGGGTCGTCACCTCGCACGAGGCGCTCGCGGTCGCGGCCTACTACCAGCCGCTGTTCGACGTGGCCCGCAAGGGGCGGGTCGGCAAGAAGCCGCCCCCGAGCCCGGTCTTCGTCCTCGATGCGCGGCGGCTCGCCGACTACGTCGACGCGACCGATCGCTTCGACAACCGGTGGGTGGCGCGCCTGCCGAGCGGCGCCGCGCTCAAGCAGCTCGGCGTCAGGCACGTGCTCTACGTGACCGACCGACGCGCCGAGGTCGACGACCTCAACGACGACTTCGTGTCCTTCGAGAACGAGGGCCTCGACGTGCGCTTCGTGCGGCCCGACGCGTTCGGCAAGCGGCCGCTCTCGTCGAAGGCCGAAGGGGTCGACGTGATCATGTGCTACGGCGGCGACGCCGGGAGCCACGAGTACTTCTTCGTGCACTACCCCTACCGCGCGCCGCGGGGCGCCCCCTTCGAGCCGACCCGGATCAAGCCGCTGGTCGCGTCCTACAAATACCGCGTGAGCCCGCGGGCCAGCAATTTCAGCTCCGGCGTGAAGAGCCCGCCGGCGCAGAAGCCGCAGCCCGCCGGGTTCGCCGTCAGCAAGGTGGTGTTCGGCAAGTCGAGCGGCACGCTGCTCGGCTGGACCAAGAGCCGCACCGGCACCTGGAACCGCGCGAGCGGCTCGTGGGGTGGCTGATGCCGCGGAGCATCTTCGCCCTCGAGCTCTGCGCGCGCCTCGACCCGCAGCTGCGCGCTCACCTGCACGGACTCCTGCGCAACCTCCCCGAGCGCATGGGGCCGCAGGCCAAGTTCGAGGCCTACCGGGCGATGGCCTGGGCCTGGCGCAACAACCTGCACCTCGTGGAGCGCGGGTGCTGGGATTTCTACGACGACCACGAGCGCGCCACCAAGGACTTCACCATGTGGTCGCAGGGGATGACGACCGAGGAGGGCGCGCGCACGAGCCCTTCGGGGCGCCCCGACCCCTACCGGCCGGAGCCGCGGTACATGACCTTCACCGCTGCTCTCCTGCTGCAGCGGGGTAGCTACACCGAGCGCACCCTCGCCACCCGGTGCGCCGTGCCGCAGTCGAGCCTGTGGATGCGCAGCACGTTCGGCGCCATGGTCGACAACCTCGCGCAGATCAACTTCGGCAACGTCGAGGCCGACGTCGTCTACCTGATCCCGGGCGACGACTCCTGGGGGCTCACCCTCGAGGACCTCGCCCACCAGAAGTTCCACTACCTGCGCAACGTGACCTGACGAACGTGCTCAGGTGCGCACGTGATCGCGCTGGAGCCACACGTGGTCGCTGCGGCCGTCGATCACCACCTCGCAGCGCTCGCCCTCGACCCGGACGAGCCGCGCGCCGACCCACTGCCCCGGCGGCACGAACGCCTGCACTCGACGGCTCGAGGGCGGCCCGTCGGACGAGGGCACGGCGGCGACGCGCTGGTGCGGGTCGCGGGCGAACGGCACGCTCAAGGGGTACGGCGTCTCGCGAAAATCCGTGCGGCGCTGCGGGAGGTGGGCTGCGGGCTCGGGGGCCGGCACGCTGGTCGGGTAAGGGGTCGAGGAGAAGTCCTGCGGCACCACCGCCGACCGCCCCGACTCTGGCGCGCGCTCGCCCTCGAAGCTCCCTCGCTGGAACCCGAGGAACGACGTGCCGTAGGCCGCGAGCGCGCCGCGACCCGGGACCACGGCGCGATCGAGCACGGCGGCGGCGACCTCCGCGCGCGGCAGATCCTGGGTGCGGATCTCGCGCTTGTCGACCAGCTTCTGCACCACCTCGGACACGGCGCCGAGCGCCGCGCGCAGGAGAGGGGCGATGCCCGCCTGCAGGCTCGGGTCCTCTTGCAGCAACCGCTCGAAGAGCTTCTTCGGGTGGTCGCAGGCGAGGCCGCACGCGCCCTGGAAAGGGACCTGCACGAGGTGCCCGTGCTCGCGCGCGGTGATCGCGCCGACCACGGGGATGCCGGCCACCGGCGCGAGCGAGACGAACAGGATCTGCCCGGTCGTCGGCGGCAGCGTGTGCTCTCCGGCCTCGAGCACGGCCACGATCTCGCCCGCGCGCACGACGACCGCGGCCTCGTCAGGCCCGACCCGGAGCTCGACCCCGGCGCTGAGATCGGCGGGGTGCCCGGCGACCAGGTGCTGACGCGTGGTCGGGTCGCGCTTCACGCGCATCATGAGGGGAACCGCGCGAGGGACAGCATCGCCCCGATGGTAGTTCAGAACCAGGACTCCCACACGCCCTCGGTGACCTCGACCGCGTGGAGGGTGACCGAGATCCGGGGTGTCGAGCCTCCGAACGGCTGGATCTGGTGCACGCGGTAGCTGTCGAACACCACCAGGTCACCCTGGCCGTAGTCGACCACCACGCTCTCTTCCTCGTCGGCCTCGTCCTCGGACTTCGCCGCGAAGAGGCGCAGCCCCCCGCCCGACCGCGGCGGCGCGAGCATGAGCACGAGCGACAGCGCGCGGGCTCGCCGCCCGAGCTGCGCCCTCGTGAGCCCCTCGTGGTCCTGGTGGACCACCCCGCCGTGCTCGGCCACCTCGCCCTCCGGCAGGAACACGTGCACCCCGGGCCCGCACCAGCCCGGTCGCGGAACCACTCGCCCGCCGACGAGCGCTTCCAGGACGGCGCGCACCCGGGCCTGCATACCGGGCAGCACGCGCTCGACGATGGCGTCGGAGGCGGCCGCCTCGCGGAAGTACTCCCGGGCCCGTTCGGTCTCGAGGTGGGTGTAGAACGCGCGCCCGAGCGACCACTGCTCGCCGCCGAAGTCGGCGTTCCACTCGGCCCGCGCGCCGAGCACAGCCCTGGCCCAGGACGCCGCCTCGGGGAGAAATGCCCGGGCCACCACCGCAAAGCTGCGCTCGAGGGCCGCGAAGAACGCGGGCCCACGGGGGAGCGCACTTTCGGCTGCTTCGGATATCATCGCCTCGTGACCTCCGGCAACAAGCGGCAGTGGCTCGCGCCGATCGTCCTCCTGACCACCATCGCCGGGGTCGCCTTCGCCGTCCTCTATCTCGTCGATCACTATGCGACGGGCGGCAAGTGGTCGGAGCAGCACGGGCCGCTCAAGAGCTATGTGTTCTTCGACCAGGGGAGCATCACCGACGCGGTCTCCGGCCTCGGGGCGATGATCGCCGCCGTCCTCGGCATCATCATCACCGTCGTCAGCATCGTCGTGCAGCTCTCCGCCGAGCGGTACACCGGCGTCACCACCATGTTCTTCCGGGACCGCACCAACATCGCGGTCCTCGGCTACTACGTGATCGCCTGCGTGTGCGGCATCTGGCTCTCGATGAGCGTGCGCAACGACTTCGTCCCGCGGCTGACCATCGTCGCCATGATGGCGGCGGCCACGATGGGCCTCGTGCTCATGGCGCCCTATTTCGCCTACGTGTTCCGCTTCCTCGAGCCCGGCAACATCATCGCGCGCATCCGCCGCGACGCGGTGCGCACGGCCCGCGCCGGCACCCAGAAGGGCGACGAGGCCTCGTGCGCCGAGCTGCAGACCGAGACCCTGCACGCCATGGAGGAGCTCACCGACCTCACGAGCAACTCCATCTCCGGCAAGGACAAGATCATCGCCAGCCGCGCGGTCGACGCGCTCAAGGATCTCGCCGTCGAGTACGTGCCGCTGAAGGCCGGCGCGGTCCCCCACTGGTTCAAGATCGGCGTCGGCATCCGCGACAACCCGGACTTCGTCGCGATGGCCCCCGAGTCCCTCTCCGACCTCGAGCAGCGAAGGACCTGGGTCGAGTGGAAGATCATGCGCCAGTACCTCGGCATCTACAACGAGGCGCTCGGCACGATGCGCGACATCAACTACCTGGTCGCCATCGACACCCGCTACATCGGCGAGGCGGCGCTTTCGGCCGGGGACGAGGAGCTCCTCCGCCTGGTCACCTGGTTCTTCAACTCGTACATGCGCACCACGCTCAACGCGAAGGACGTGCGCACCGCCTACAACGTGCTCAACCAGTACCGGCTGCTCATCGAGGCCATGCTCCGCGCGGGCAACGGGAAGGCGGCGCTCTCCGCCACCCAGCACATGAAGTACTACGGCCACGTGAGCTTCGCGATGTCGCTCGCCTTCGTGACCGAGACGGTCGCCTACGACGTCTGCGCGCTGGTGGAGCTCGCCCACGAGCTCGGGATCCAAGAGGAGCAGGCGCTGCTCCGCCAGTTCCTCGACCTCGATCGCCCCACCGAGGAGCGCGGCCAGGAGCAAGGGCTCAAGGGGGTGCGCAAGGCCCAGGTGAAGCTCGCCGCCTACTACCTCGCGGTCGGCGAGCGGGACAAGGCCGACCAGATCCGCGACGACATGGCCCACGAGCCCAAGGAGCGCCTGCGGGCGATCCGCGAGGAGCTCGATCGCGTGGACTCCAAGGATTTCTGGGAGATCATCGATCGCGGCCGCAACTTCGAGTACATGCCGCCGGACCAGAAGGCCTACATGCGCGAGTTCTTCGACCGCTTCGCGGCCGGGTCCTAGCGCGCGCAGACGAACCGGTAGGTGCGCCCGCGGATGCGATACCCGCCGGTCCACGGCTCGTCGGGACAGCGCCCGAGCCAGTGCGTCGCCATCGGCAGGAAGCCGGTGACCGAGTACGGCGTGGTCGGTGCGAAGCGCTGGCTCGCGAACTTGGCGTAGCTCGTGCCGTCGAGCTGCGACCAGCCCGGCACCACCTCCACGTGGCTCGGGGGGTGGCGGAGCGCGAAGTCGCTCTTCGGGTCGAGGATCTGCGGGGTGTTGAGGCCGATCATGTCGACGACGTAGGCGTTGCCGAAGTACCGAATGGCGCCCGCGTCCACCGCCCACACCACCGATCGCGGCGGCGCGTTCGCGAGCGCGAGCCCCTCGAGCACCTGCACGTCGTCGATGTTCCGCGCGTCGTTCGCGAGCCGCACCATGCGCCGCGGGAGCGCGAGGGCGTCGTCGGCCAGCAGCCCGAGCGCCACCGCACCGAGGGCGAGCGGCGCGCGCAGAGACGTGACGAGCGGGAGCACCTCGCCGAGCAGCGCGAGGAGACCCGCCACGAGGAGCGGCACCCCCGGCAGGAAGTAGCGCTGGTGGTAGAACGCGCCCGGGTCGACCGACGGCGTGAGGATCGCCGCGGTCGTGACGAACACGAGCCCGCCGAGCGCGATCGCGCCGGCGTCGGTGGCCCGGCGACGCAGCGACCAGGCGGCGAGCCCCGCGAGCGGCACGAACACGACCACCCGCCCGGCCCCCGCGAAGCGCCCGAGGGTGCCGAACAGCCCCGCCTCGAGGGCCTGCGCCGGCG
>CAZUZY010000071.1:0-27441 GCA_964624885.1 uncultured Polyangiales bacterium
CCTACGAGCACACGCACGCGATCTTCCAGCGCGTCGCACGCACCAAGCGCTGCGATGCCAAGGACAATTTCTGGGAGTTCCTGCCCACGGCCCCACGACCTCTCGTCGGCGCTTGTGCCCCCGAGGTGCAGAAGGTGCTCCGTGCGCGGATGGCCGAGCACCACCGCGGATACGGGCACTCGGGCTACGCCGAGCTCGACGTCGTCGAAGCCACCCACGAGACCCGCTTCCTGTGGAGCCGCGGCAAGGCGACGCGCGCCCACGGGATCATCAACGCGAGCGAGCGGCGAGAGGTGATTCGCTACACGCCGGAGCGCCACGATCTCGCGGTGATCGACCACGCGACGGGCAAGCTCGCGTTGTCGGTGGACGGTCGCCCGCACCTCGAGGCCGTGCGTCGACTGCTGGGTGACGTGTTCTTCGACGACGCCGAGCACTTCTCGGAGACGGGGATCTACACGGGGGCACCGCTGCTCCGCCTCGGCGAGGGCGCGCTCTCGCCTCGTGGCGTCCGCGGCCTCTCTCAGGTGCGCCTCCGCCGCCTCCGCCTCGTGCATGGCGACGGCCGCGCGCGGACGTTCGAGCACCCGGACAGCGTCTTCCCGACGGAGACCACGGACATCCTCAACTTCGCGGCGAGCGGCGACCGGCCGATCGTTACCGAGATGCGCTTCAGCCTCACCTACGACGGCGCGGTCCGCGACCGCACCCTCGAGATCAAGCCTCCGAACCACATCCTCTTCGACCGGCAGGTCGCCGAGACCGTGGTCCGCGAGTTCCTGGGCGCTCGCGGCTTCGCGCAAGTCAACACCCACAACATCGCCATCGCGGCGTAGCCCCATGTCCCTCCAAGCCATCTTCGGGGCAATTCAGCAGCACGACTACGTTCTCCCCGCGGCGGGCCTGCGGCGCGCGCTCGGTGCCACCGCGCTCGCCGCGGCCGAGCGGGCCGGCCTCGTCTACCACGCGCGCCCTGCGACCTTCCTCGTCTGCGCCTGCGGAGGCCGCCGCGCGATCGTCGAGTCGGAGGACGCGGACCACCCGTACCTCGCCGTCTGCGAAGACTCTGCGGACTGCCTCGATCGCCCGCTCTCCGACTTCGACCTCGAGCAGCGGGGCGTGTCGGTCGAGGGGGCGACGGACGCCCTCGCCGGTCTGCTGCAGCTCGAGCGCGGCGGCATGGCGGGAGACAGCGCGCCAGGCATTGTCCGCCTCGGCATGCGCGAGCACCAGGCCGTGCTCACCGAGTGCTTCCTGCTCGTGCGGACCGCGGCCGTCGTGGTGGAGGGGTTTTCCACGGCACGCGGCGTGGCGCCCTTTCCGACGTTGCTCCTCGCCACGACCACCGACCATCTCCCTCACGATCTGCTCGGCCGCCACGGGCCCGGCCAGCGGGTTGAGATCGCGCCGCTCGAACGCTTCCTCGCGCTCGAGGGCGAGCGAATCGTGGCGCGCATAACAACAGCCCCCGCGGCCTTGTCGAGCTCCGCCGCGCGTCACGTGGGCGCGGCAGCGTTCTGCGTACTGATGACCCAGGAGGGCGAGCGCACCTTGAGCCGCCCCGAGTACGACGCGCTCATCGAGTCCGAGGCGCCCGAGTTCGGCATCTTCCTCGACGCGGCCGTCCTCCGCGGCAAGCGTCGCGGCGCGGGCGGGTTCGAGGTCTTCCGGCGGCGGACCACGCCAGGTGGCGCGGCAGCCTCGTCGCTCCTGACGAGCAGCGAGGCGGCCATCGTGACGGAATTCCTGCGCAAGGCGCGCGGCGGATTCATCGATGTCGTCGAGCAGCTCGACGCGCTCGACCGCATGGCCGACGCGGAGCGCGCGTTCCGCAACGCGTGGCAGAAGTTCGATCCGGAGCGGCAGCTCCTCATGAAGCGCGCCTCCCGCAACGACACCTTCGCCCGCGTCCGACCGTCGACCGACATGCCCTGGGGCGTGCTCGTACCCGTCGGGTAGGCGGGTCTCCTGGGACCCACGGAAAGCAAGGGCGGGAGCGCTGTCATCTCACGTCGTCTGCGCGTCATGTCCCTTCTTTTCGAGAGAGCACTCTTCCCTTGTGAGCGAAACGGATCGCTCCCGAGACGAAGGACGGACGACATGAGCAAGGCGAACGGCACGACGGTGGCGGCGGTGAAGACGGCGGCGACGGCGGTGGCGGTCGAGCTGCCGGTGAACAAGCGGGACACCGAGGACCTGCAGTGGTTCTGGAACGACGCGGAGGGCGAGATGACGCCGCCCTCGACCTTCTCCGCCTTCGAGTGTCAGTTCCTCGGGGGCCAGATCGCCCAGGCGCACGCCGAGGCGAGCGAGCCGAGCGACGGAGAGCTGCGAGCTGCCGCCCGATTCCGGAAGATCGCGGGTGCGATGACCGGCCTCAGCCACGACGAGGTCCGTGCGCTCCAGCGCTGGTGCATGCCGCTCCGCTACCTCGATGCGTCTGTGCGGGGTCGCTACGGCGTGCTTGGGCACGTGATGACGCTGCTCCACCCCCCCGGCGTGGTCGCCGTCTGGAGCGCGCGCCTCGACCGCAAGGAGGAGGGCAACCTCGCCCGAATCGAGCGGCAGGCGGCCAAGAGCTTCCTCACCCGCACGGCGGGCGACGCGACGGCGCTCCTGACCCGGGCGCTCCTCAAGTACAGCCAGGCCCGCGCCGCCGACCTCGCGGCGATCAAGGCGCGGCCGAACTATCACCGGGCCCAGCTCGAGCTGATCCTCGGAGGCATCCAGTGAGCGAGCGGCTCGATCTCTCGGGGGTGGAGCACACCCCCTGCCTCCCGCTCGCCGAGGTGGCGGAGCGGCTCGGCTACCACGGAAGCCCCGGCCTCCGGCGGCTCCGCCGGCTGCTCAAGCAGCGCGAGGCCCGGCTCGCCGAGACGATCCTCGTGCGGGTCGGCGGCGAGGGCGTCGGCGCCCGCTACCTCGTGTCGATGAGCGTGCTCGAGCAGCACTGCCCAGAATTCTTCCGGCACCGCGAAGGTGTGGTCGCGCTCCTCCAGAGCAAGCTCGAGGGGATCGAGGAGACCCTCCAGGACCTTCGGGCGAACGACCAGCTGCTCGGCGTGAAGATCGCCCGCGTCGCGGCGACCCGCGCCGCGTGAGACGCGGGTGGATCTGAGCAAGCGACCACGAGCGACCACGAGCGACCACGTTCCCCGGATGGTGAAAGGCAGGCAGGAGCGATGCAGCCCACCATCCAGAACGAGCAGTACGCCATGGTCGACGCGAGCGACCTGCGCACGCACCCGCGCAACCCGCGGCGCGGCGACCTCGGGTCGATCGCCGAGAGCGTCCGGGTCAACGGCTTCTATGGTGCGCTCGTCGTCCAGAAGTCGACGCGCTACATCCTCGCGGGCAACCACCGCTTCCTTGGCGGCAAGCAGGCGGGGATCACGGCGTTCCCTGTGCTCTGGGTCGATGTGGACGATCGCGCCGCCGAGCGCATCCTGCTCGTCGACAACCGCACGAGCGATCTCGCCGAATACGACGACACCGCGCTCGCGGCCCTCTTGAAGGAGCTCGCCGAGCAAGGGGCGCTGCTCGGCACCGGCTACGCAGGCGCGGACGTCGAGGCGTTGCTCGCCGAGGTGGGTGCTCCGCCCGACATCGAGGTGCTCGATCCTGCGGAGGACGACGAGACCGAAGCTTCCGTCGAGCTGCCGGAGACGCCGGAGAGTGTGGTCGGCGAGGTCTACGAGCTCGGCCCGCACCGGCTGATCTGCGGGGACGCAACCTCGGTCACGGACCTCGAGAAGCTGATGGCAGGCGCGACGGTCGATCTGCTCTGGACCGACCCTCCCTACAACGTGGCCTACGAGGGCGGCACCAAGCAGCGGCTCAAGATCCAGAACGACGCCATGGAGGATGGCAAGTTCGGCGAGTTTCTCGTCGAGGCGCTCTCGACGGCGTCCACCGCGATGCGCCCTGGCGCGGCCTTCTACATCGCCCACGCCGACACCAACGGCCACCACTTCCGTCGCGCGGTGCGCGAGGTCGGCTGGAAGCTCTCGCAGTGCCTGATCTGGGTGAAGGACGCCTTCGTGATGGGGCGCGCGGACTACCACTGGCGCCACGAGCCCATCCTCTACGGCTGGAAGGAGGGCGCCGCGCACCACGCGCTCAAGGACCGCACCCAGGACACGGTCTGGGAGTTCCCGCGTCCGCGGCGCAATGCCGACCACCCGACCATGAAGCCCGTCGCCCTCATCGAGCGGGCGATCCGCAACAGCACGCACCTCGGCGAGCGCGTCCTCGACGTGTTCGGTGGCAGCGGCTCGACGCTGATCGCCGCGGCCCGCGCCGGGCGCATCGCCTACCTCGTCGAGCTCGATCCTCGTTACTGCGACGTCATCCGGCGCCGCTGGGCTGCGCACTGCGCGGAGACCGCCGCGGCCGCTGCGCCCAAGCGCGCGGCCTGATTCCAACCACTCCCGACTGGGATGCACGCGCGAGGGTTGGCCTCGCGTGGAGAGGCTTTGTCATGGGTCGTCCGAGCAAGCTGACCAAGCGCGTCGCCGACAAGATCTGCCTCGCCCTGCGCAGCGGCGTGACCATGGAGGCCGCCGCCTCGTTCGCGGGCATCGACCGCGCCACCCTCTATCGGTGGCTCGAGCGCGGGCTCGACGGGCGCGGCGGCCGTTTTCGGGAGTTCCGCACCGACGTCGAGAAGGCGCAGGGCGAGGTCGAGGCCCGGATCTGCGCGCGCATCATCAAGGCCGTCGACGAGGGCGACCACGAGCTCGGGCTCAAGTTCCTGCGCTTCCGGAGCGACGTTCGCAATCGCAGCCGCCTCGGCGCGATGGACGACGCGGCCACTACGGGCAAGCCGCGCATGCTCTTCGAGCTGCCGCCGCTTCAGTCCGACACGCCGGAGGCCCCGCCGAAGAAGACCCCACGGAAGAAGATCAGGGAGGACGAGTGACCGCGGCCACGGGCGGCACCCCCACGTGGAAGCCGACCGCGCGCCAGAAAGAGTTCCTCTCCACCAACGCGTTCGAGGCGCTCTACGGCGGCGCGGCCGGCGGAGGGAAGTCCGAGGCCCTGCTGATGGCGGCCGTGCGCTTCGTCGACAACCCGAACTACCGCGCGCTGCTCCTCCGCCGCACCTTCCCCGATCTCGAGCGAAGCCTCATCGATCGCTCGCGCCGGCTCTACCCAGCGCTCTTCCCAAAGGCCCAATACAACTCGGGCCAGCACTTCTGGAAGTTCCCGTCGGGCGCCCAGATCCAGTTCGGGCACATGAGCGAGGACGGCTCGACCAAGGGCTACCAGGGCGCCGAGTACAGCTTCATCGGGTTCGACGAGCTCACGCACTTCACCGAGCCCCAGTACACGTTCATGATCTCGCGCGCGCGGTCCGCCTACGGACTGCCCGTCTTCATCCGCGCCGCGACCAACCCCGGAGGCATCGGGCATGAGTGGGTCATGCGGCGCTTCGCGCCATGGCTCGATCCACGCTCACCCGTGCGCGCGGAGGTCGGCCGGAAACTCTGGGCGCGGCGGTCGGCCGACGGTCTCGACGAGTGGTTCCCGGACGAGCAGCCCCAGGCCCTGAGCCGGGTCTTCGTCCCAGCCCGCGTTTCTGACAACCCCTACCTCGTCCAGAACGACCCCGCCTACGTCGCGCGCCTCCAGGCGCTCGATCCGATCACGCGCGCCCAGCTCCTCGATGGCAACTGGCTGATCGCGCCCGCGGCGGGCCTCCTCTTCAAGGCCCACTGGTTCGACATCGTCGACGTCGCACCGCGGTCCGATGTGGTCTCGCGCGTCCGCTACTGGGACCGCGCCGCCACCGGCGAGGACGAGGTGCAACGCGAGCGTCGCGACGCCGACTGGAGCGTCGGGCTCCTCCTGAGCCGCACCCGCGACGGCGTGTTCTTCATCGAGGACGTCCAGCGGTTTCGGGGCCGACCCCGCGAGGTGATGGACCGCGTCCACCACACCGCGGTCCTCGATGGGCACGGGGTCAGCGTCGTCCTCGAGCAGGATCCGGCGTCCGCTGGGAAGACGGAGATCGAGGTCTACCGGCAGCGCCTCGTCGGCTTCGCCGTCCTCGGGCGCCGGCCCGATGGCGACAAGGTCACCCGCGCGAAGCCCGCAAGCTCCTACGCCGAGGCCCGCAACCTCAAGCTGCTCCGGGCTCCCTGGAACGCCCCGTTCCTCGCAGAGCTGGAAGCCTTCCCGGACGGGACCCACGACGACCAGGTGGACGCGCTCTCAGGCGCCTTCGCGGTCGCCTCGACCCCAGTCCCCTCGATCCGGGACCTCGCGCACTACCAGGCGCTCATGCCGATGGCGCGCGGCGCGGGCGTCGAGCCCGGCCCGCGCCGCATGGCTCCCCTCCGCGGCCTCCCCTCGATGGGTCGCTGGACCCCCTCTCGCTCGGACTGACCGATGCCCGCTCCTTCCAAGCAGCCCTTGGCGACGCCCGGCTTCCGCGTCTTTCGGCAGATGCCCTCGGTCCCGCAGAAGACCGTGTGGCAGCGCGAGGAGATCGAGGCCGCGCTCTGCGAGCACGAGCGGGGGATGTTCGCGGGGTCGGCGCAGATCGCCGACGCCATCACGCGGGACGACGCGCTCGACGCCGTCGTCTCGACGCGCGTGCTGGGGCTCCTCGGGCTGCCCCGCAACGTTGAGCCGTCGCTCGAGGTCGATCCGCGTCGCGCCCGCAAGGTCGCGCGGGACGTCGACGAGCGCTTCGACCAGATCTTCCCCCGCGCGACGCTCGCCGAGTTGCTCAAGTGGGGGATCCTGCTCGGCGTCGCGCTCGCCCAGATCGTCTGGCGAACCGACGTCGACGGGATCGAGTGGATCCCCGAGATCGAGGTCTGGCACCCGTCCTTCGTCTACTACCGCCCGGACATCCGGCGGTACGTGGCGATCACGACGGAGGGCCCGGTCATCGTCGAGCCCGGGACCGGGCAGTGGATCCTCTACACGCCGACTGGGTCCGACCGCGGCTGGATGGGAGGCGCGATCCGGTCCATCGCCGTGCCGTGGCTCGCGCGCTCCTACGCCTGGCGCGACTGGCAGCGCTGGAGCGAACTCTACGGGCTCGGGATCCGCAAGGCCATGGCGCCCGCCGAGGCGGCCGAGGTCGACAAGGACGCCTTCTTCCAGCAGGTCGCTCGGCTCGGCAACGAGACCACCGTCCTCCTCACCAAGAACCAGAACGGCGGCGCCTACGACGTCGACATCCTTTGGCCCGAGGGGCAGTCGTCCGCCGACGGGTTCGAGCGGCTGATGACCAAGTGCGAGTCGCGCATCGCGATCCGCATCCTGGGCCAGAACCTGACGACGGAGGTGCAGAGCGGATCGCTGGCCGCCGCGCGTGTCCACGAGAACGTGAAGCTCGACATCATCCAGTTCGACGACCGCACGCTCTCGGAGACGCTCCGCGCCCAGGTGCTGCGGCCCTACTGCCGCTTCAACTACGCGGGTGGCGAGGCCCTCGCACCGCGGGTCGGCCGCAAGACCGCCCCGACCGAGGACCGCAAGAACGAGGCGGACACCCTCGTCGGTGCCGCAAGCGCGCTCGACTCGCTCGTCACCGCGGGGGTGCCCGTCGACGTCCGCGCGTTCGCCGAGCGCTTCGGTGTCCCGCTGCTCCCAGCGGCTCCGCCGGAGGACGACAGCCCGCACCCGGAGGACGCCGCGCCTGAGGCGCCCGCTCCTGGAGCGACCAAGAGCGACCCGAAGCGACCACGCCTCCCGGTGGGTGAAGGCGCGGGAAGGAAGGCCGCTCCCCGCCGCCGCAAGTCCCCGGCTTCGGGGAGCGACCACGAGCGACCACGAGCGACCACCGCTCCCGGTGGGTGAAGGCCGCGACGAAGGGGCTCTCCGGCGAGGCAGCAACCTCGCTCGGTGGAGCGACCACGAGCGACCAAGAGCGGCCACAGTTCCCGACAAGTGGAGACAGCAAGATGACGACGACCACGACGACCACGACCGCCGCGAAGGCTCGCCGTTCGACCCACGTGACGCCGCCGCCGAAGAAGCCGCGCACGCTCCGCGCCGTCGGACTGCGCACTCCGCGCGCTGCGACGCCCGCAGACAAGATCGCCATGCGCGCCTGGCTCGACCAGCTCAGCGAGGCCGAGGTCCGCGAGCTCGCCGACCTCTCCCGTGTCTGCGTCCAGGGCCCGCTCGACGACGGTCTCGTCGAGCTGCACCTCCAGGGACCGCCGCCCGCCAACGACGAGGACGACGATCTGTGAAGCGTCGTCGCGGCGCCAAGCCCCTGGTCCTCGCCGCGCTCGCGGCGTCGCTGCCCTCGAGCGACCCCCCGAAAGAGTTCAGGATCTGGCCGTTCGGGAAGATCGCCACGACAAAGGGCACGTTCCTCTTCGACCGCGAGGCCGCCAAGTCGGTCCTCGCGGCCTTCTCCCAGTACGGCAACCGCCTCTCGGTCGACTATGAGCACAAGGCTGTCGATCCGAGTCGGCGCGCCGGTGACGGCAAGGCCGCGGGCTCCTTCCTCATCGAGCTGCGCAAGGACGGCCTCTGGGCCGTGGACGTGCGCTGGACGCCCCCTGCGGCGACCGCGCTCTCCAACAAGGAGTGGCTCTACTTCAGCCCCTACTTCAGCGCCGAGGAGGACTCCGGCCGCATCGTCGAGCTCATCAACCTCGCCCTCACCAACATCCCCGCGACCACGCACATGACGCCCCTGGTCGCGGCCTCTCGGAGCATTTCCCTCATGGAAGACGACGACAACAAGGACGACACGACTGCGGACGACGCGCCGCCCTCGGACGACGAGAAGACCGCCGCACGCAAGGCCGCGCGAGCCCGCCTCGAGAAGCTCCGCGCGGCCCTCGCCGATGCCGAGAAGGAGTGCGCCGCGTTCGACGGCGAGGACGACGAGACCACCGCCGACGGCTCCACCGAGGAGGACGAGACCCTCGACGACGGCGAGGACGACGATGCCGACCTCCCCGGGCGCACCGCCACCTCCGCGACCGTCGCCACCTCGAAGATCGTGGCGGCCGCGCAGGCTGCGACGGGCAAGCGCCGCCCCGCGGAGATCGTCGGCGCGCTCACCGCGCTCGGCCGCACGCGCAAGAGCAACGTGACCCTGAGCAAGCGCATCGACCACCTCGAGCGCACCCTCCGTCGAGGCGAGGTCGAGCAGATGATCGCCCGCGCCATCCGCGCAGGGAAGCTCGCGCCGTCGGAGCGTGACTGGGCCCTCTCGTACGGGCTCGAGTCACCCGGAAAGCTCCGTGGCTACCTCGACGTCACGCCCAAGCGCACCAACGTCGCCGACGACCCCGCCGACGGCGCGGTCAGCGCGGGCGGCAACACGCGCACGCCGACGCTGCCGGTCGCCGTGGCGCTCTCCGACACCGAGCGTCGCATGTGCGCGAACGCCGGCATCGACCCGGAGAAATTCGCGGCTCGGAAGGGCCGACCCATTCGCTACCTGTCCGGAGAAGGGTGACCCATGGCCAAGCCGTGCAAGATCCGTCAGCTCAGCGACCACGCTGCGATCGACCAGGTCGTCGTGCCCATCAAGGGCGGAACCACCCTCACCGAGGGCGCGCTGGTGGTCCTCGAGAAGGGCTTCGCCATCCTCGGCACCAGCGCCAAGGACCTCATCGCCGCAGGCGTTGCGAAGGCGCGGTTCGAAAACCCCGGCGCCGATGGCGACGTCTACGCCGAGCTCCGGCAGGGCGTCTTCCTTCTCTACAACTCCAAGGGCACCGACGAGATCAAGCCACTCCACGTCGGCACCATGAGCTTCATCGTCGACGAGCGCACCGTCGCGCTGACCGACGGCGCCGGCGGTCGCTCCCGCGCCGGCTACATCATGCAGCTCGATCCGAGCGGCATGGTCTGGGTGCGCGTCGGCCTCGGCCTCGCCGCCTAGCTCCGCGCTCCGACCACCAGGTCCCCGCGCGCGCCCCGCGCGCGCCTCCCTCCGCACCCCCAACCCCCGCGCCGCGCTGCGCGGGGGCTGGGTGAGGTGCGCCCTCCTCCCGACTCCCGTCCCGGAAAGCGCCCATGGAAATCACGCCCGACAACCTCCAGGCCCTCTTCAACATCTACGACCTGTCGTTCCAGCAGGGCTACGACGCGGATCAGGGGCTCTTCTGGGACAAGATCGCGACCCAGCGGCCGTCCACGTCGCGCCAGAACACCTACGCCTGGATGGCGAAGCTCCCGACCCTCCGAGAGTGGGTCGGCGAGCGCGTGGTCAACGCGATCAGCGCCTACAGCTACAGCATCCTCAACAAGGACTTCGAGCTCACGATGGAGCTCGACCGCAACGACATCCTCGACGACCAGTACGGCGTCTTCACGCCCGTGTCGGAGGAGATGGGGCGCGCCGCGCGCAAGTGGCCCGACCAGCTCATGGTCAAGCTCCTGCAAGAGGGCGACGACCTCAAGAAGGGCCTCTGCTTCGACGAGACGCCGTTCTTCAGCACCAAGCACCCGCTCGACAAGTACGAGCCCAGCTCGCCCGTCCAGCAGAACCTCTACGACCTGCCGCTGACCCCGGACAACTACGCGAAGGTGCGCGCCAACATGATGGGCTACCTCGGCGAGGACGCCCTGCCGCTCGGCGTGAACCCCCGCCTCCTCGTGGTCGCCCCCGCGCTCGAGCAGATGGCTCGGCAGATCCTCCACGCCGACTTCATCGCCCCCGAATATTACGGCGACATGAAGCAGGTCGGCACCAACTCGAACCTCCTCAAGGGCACCGCCGACGTCCTCGTCGTGCCCGAGCTCGCCCGCGAGCCCGGCGCTTGGTACCTGCTCGACACCTCGCGCGCCGTGCGGCCGTTCATCTTCCAGCTCCGCCAGGCGCCCAACTTCGTCCAGTACACCGACCCCAAGAGCGAGGCCGTCTTCCGCCGCAAGAAGTTCACCTACGGCGTCGATGCCCGCGGCAACGCTGGCTACGGCCTCTGGTTCCTCGCAGCGAAGTCCAAGCCCAAGGCCTGAGCGGGCCGCTCCGGTGCGCGCCGTGATCTCGTGGAGGTCGCGGCGCGCGCTGGAGACCCGATGACCCCATGCCGCTCCCTCCGCCGCAGCTCTACGCCTCGCGCGAGGATCTCACGCGGCTCGGCCTCCGCAAGCTCGCGACCGCGGGCCTCGCCGACATCGACCTCGACGCCGCGCTACTCGCCGCGTCCGAGGTTGCCGATGGATACCTCCGGGCACAGTTTCGGCTGCCGCTCAGCGCCTGGGGCGCCGACCTCCGGCGCCACGTGGCCGCCATCGCGGCCTGGGACATTCTTGGCGCGCAGCGGGGGTTCAATCCGGACGCGCCGGGGAACGACATTTGGCTCACGCGGTACGAGCAGGCCATCGAGTGGCTGCGGGACATCGCGCGCGGAGTGGTCACCCCGAGCGTGGAGGACGCGACCCCCACCCGTCGCGATGGTGCGCCGCGCATTGCGACGACACCACCGCGCGGGTGGTAGGCCTCAACATCAGAGGGCCTCGACGGCCTCAACGTTGTGGTCGAAGAACATCTCGACCCCATCCTCGAGCTCAACGGCGTACCACCACTTCGTCTCCCAGCCATGATGGACCTCGCAGAGGATTGGTGTGCTGCTGATCACCCTACCCATCGTTTCTCTCGTTGGTATCCACACCCATTCGTCGTCCGAAATTCTGTTCATCTTTCCTTGTCATTCTGCGGGCTGAAGCCACACGAGTGCTCTCCCTTCGGCCCGAATGGCCCAAGGGCACCTTCTCGTCGCGGGACCTGCGCTCGCCCCAGGTCCTCGTTGCGGAACAACCTCGCCACGCGAAAATGCACCGTCTAGTGCTCGCGAATGCGTCGTAATTCGATTCTTCAGGATCAGGAATCGACAGGATATTCGGGGCATTGGCATCGCCCTTTTGGCGTCGATTGGTTGCCCGCCAAATGCCGACCCAATTCGCCCAAAATGACCGACCGAGACCTAGCGAAGCTCCTCACGCTTCTCGCTGCCTTTGCTTCGGGGCGCGTGATGCGAGCGTCGGCACAAGCGCTGGCAGCACCTGTCAATGCGGAGCTTGCGCGAGCCTTCAGCGAGCATCAGAGCCCAGACGGTCGGGTATGGCCTCGACGACGCGGCCCCTCCGCTCACCCCCTGCTCGATGACAGCGGCCGCTTGAAGCGAGGCTTCGTCGTGACCGTCACCACGGACGGGGTGAAGGTCACCAATGCTGTACCTTACGCCCTCGCCCACCAACGAGGAGCCCGCCGACGCCGACGTCGTGGCGCGCGGCGCAGGACACCAGCGGTGCTCGGCCGAGAGCTCGCCGCTCGGCCGATGGTGCCCGTTGGTCGTTGGGGCCCGCGACCCACGGCGCGTCTCAAAGCGGTCGTCCTGTCTCTGACCCGCAAACTGGCGGGAGCACCACGTCCATAGGGCACCTCCCGTCGGGCGCTGCGCGTCGCTCGTTCAACCCCGCCCGCGCTGGGGGGATCGCTCGGCAAACTGCGTCACGAGCTTGGTCAACGTCGTGGCCCGGGTCGTCGGCGTCGCAGTACAGAAGGTGCGCACGCCCAGTGGGCGCAGGCGCCCCTCGACGTCGACGTCGCGGTTCGCGATCACCACGAACGGTGTCTTTGGTCCCCGCGCGACGATCTCCCTCACGATCTCGTCGACGTCGTCCAGGCGCAAGTCGACCACTACGACGTCGACGGCAACGTCGACATCCTCGACCGTCTCGAATGCCGTGACCTCACACTGCGCCCGCACCAGTTCCCGAGCGAACCCAGCACGCTGCAGGCGGTCCGCCATCAGAAGCGCGACATGAGGGACGACCGGCCGAGGCTTCGTCCGACTGGGCGTGGTCGCCGGTCGCTTCGTGGGCATGATCGGCGCGGTCGGTCGGTCTTGCGGCGCCGTAGACCGGTTCGACTTCGGCTTGCTCGGGACCGAGGGCGCGGTTGTCGCGGACCGTTTGGAGGGGGCCCGCCGGAGCCCCGCGATGATCTTCCGCACCACCCCAGCCGCCTCCCGGTGACCAAGCTCGTCTTCGAGCATGGTCAGCATGTGGCTGCGCACGAAGTCGAGCACTGCGATCTCGGTTCGTGGCACCTGCGCAAGCCCAGAGCTCCGCAATGCCACCTCGAGAAACGTCCGGGCCGCGCGCTCCGTACCGACGGCGTCGGTCAGACACTCCACCAACACCCGCCGCGCCGATGACTGCGTTGTTACGGAGGGGACGGCCTTCGGGGTGGGTCCGGCGTTGGGCACCTGTTCTTTCCTACGTCCCAACCTTGCTTACTTCAAGGTTCACCTTGGCCAGGATCGGGCGACGAATCGCCGAATTGCTCCATGTTGAGTGACCTCCTCGTACACCTGCGGTCGGCGCTCACCACGGTGGCGCCGCTCCTCGACGGCGCGCGGTTCCTCTCCGCCAACGACGTTCCCCCACGCTTCGTGTGGGTGCGCCGAAAGATCGTCCCGTCCGGCGGTCCCAGCGCCATCGGCGGCAATCCTCGCTCACTCGGCGACGATCTCCACGTCGGCAATCTCCACTGCTGGGGATCGGATGAGGACGACTGCGAGCGCCTCCGCCAGGCATTCGTCACCGTGCTCCGGAGGATCGTCCAGGGGCGCAACTACGAGCTCGGCGACGCCGACCTCGTCGAACAAGAGTACGCGACCTGCGGTGCCGTTCTCGTGATGGAGGTCCGCGTGCGGCTTCCGCTCTTGGCCGCCATTCTTCCAGAAGCGCCCACGCCTCCCGCGAAGGTCCCGCCCATCGTCGATGACGAGAAGGCCACCGTGATCCCCGACTTCGTCGGCTTCGATCCCGACGGCGCCACCGATCCTGACCTGCAGCTGGAGGCCGAAGAGCCATGACCGACTCCGCACCGCCGCCTGCGCCCGTCACCATGCCCATCGAGCACTGGGAGGCGCTCTTCGAAGTCGCCGCGTGGCTCTGCGTCGCGACGCGCGTGCTCCACCGCTGGCCCGCGGGGCGTCACCTGTCTCAGGGCGACTACGAGGCTGGCCTCGAGCGCGCGCGCTCCCTCGCGCTCGGCTGATCGCGAACGACGCCGCCACCTCCACCACGTCCACCACCAAAGACCAGAAAGGGGTGAGCCATGCCCGGCTCCATTCCCGATGTCGACGTGCGTCTCGAGGACGGCGCGCTCGGCCTCATCGACACGAGCTCATCGAAGACGACCGCGAAGGTTGGGGTCGCGTCCGGCGGTGTGCCTGGACGCGTCTACGCCTTCAACGACCGCGAGACGCTCCAGGCCACGCTGCTTGGTGGTCCCGTCACCGAGGCCGCCGCCGATACGCTTGCAGAAGATGGCGGCACGGTCCTCGTCGTGCCGACCGCCGCCTCGGTGGCCTCGACGATCGGCGCCGTGGTCCGCACAGGCTCCGCTGCCGGACCGACCACCCCCACCCTCTCGGTGACGGGCCCCGCGAAGGACGCCTTCGAGGTGATCGTCGACATCGTCCAGAGCGGCGCGCTCGGGATGGGCAGCTTCTCCGTCTCCGTCGACGGGGGCGACAACTACTCGCCGGAAACCGCGACGCCCATCGGCGGCACCTACGCGCTCGAGGGGACCGGCCTGACGCTCGCCTTCGGGCCAGGGGTCTACGTCGCCGGAGACAGGTACACCTTCTCGACCACCGCACCGGGCTTCTCCGCGACAGACCTCTTCGGGGCGTTCGACGCCCTGCTCGCTGACGCGCGGCGCTGGAAGCTGCTCCACGTGGTCGGCTCCCCGTCCACGGGCAGCGATGGAGACCGGGCCGCAGGAGGCGCCGCCATCGCTGCGGCCACCGCCGTCAAGATGGCCGAGGCCCAGAAGCAGAAGCGGTACTCGAGGGCGATCGTCGAAGCACCCGACGTGCCCGACGCCGCACTCGTCGCGGCCTACGGCACCCTCGTCGATCCGCGGGTCGCCGTGGCCGCGGGCGCCATCGAGCACCTCTCGGCGTTGACCGGGAAGATCCAGCGGCGCTCGGCCGCGTGGCCCATCGCCACGCGCGCGGCCAAGGTGCCCATCTCTGAGGACCTTGCCTGGGTCGGGGCGGGACCGCTACCCGCGTCGGTGCGCTCGCTCTACCGAGATGAGCGGAGGACCCCAGCGCTCGACGCGGCGCGGTTCCTGACCCTGCGTACCTTTGTCGGGAGGGCCGGGTTCTACGTGACCAATCCCCGCACCCTCGCAGGCAAGACCTCCGACTACGCGCTCCTCCAGAACGGCCTCGTCATCGACGAGGTCTGCGCCGCTGCGTACGACGCCATGCTGCCGTACCTGTCCGGGAAGATCCCGGTGGACGCGAAGACCGGTCGCGTCGACCCCATCTTCGCGAAGGCTACCGACGACCGGATCCTCGGCAAGGTGGGCGCCGCGGTGCTCCAGCCCGGGCACGTCACCGCGCTCTCCGTCCTCATGAACCGAACCGACAACCTCCTCTCGACGAGGAAGTTGCGGTGGAAGGTACGCGCGGTGCCGTACGCGTACCCGAAGGAGATCGAGGTCGAGATCGGCTTCGTCAACCCGGCCCTCTCCACCCTCCCCGTCTTCTGATCGAGCGAGGTCCATCCGTGACGACCATCGACTACCCGCTCATCAACGGCTTTCGCTACGACTTCTCCTCGATCGTCTTCCACCTCGACGGCGACGTCGTCCTCGGGGTCAAGGAGATCTCGTACAAGAACTCGCGCGAACGCGGTGAGGTGCGTGGCACCTCTCCCCAGCGGCTCGCGAAGACGCGCGGCCAGTACAAGTGCGAGGCGTCCTGCACGCTCTTCCGCAGTGAATTCGACGAGCTGATCGCGAAGATCGGCGATGGCTATCAGGACTACGTGTTCCCGGTCACCGTCTCCTACGCCAACGACGGCCAGCCCCTCGTCACCGACACCATCGTCGGCTGCACGCTCGACGAGGACGACCACTCCAACTCGGCTGGGACCGATCCGACCGAGGTCAAGCTCACCTTCAACCCCATGTACATCGTCGTGAACGGCAAGCTGCCGTTCAAGGGGATGCTCAAGTAGCCCACGGAGATCCCAGCAGCATGACCACCTCGCGCGACCCCCTCACGCCTCCGACACAGGGCTCTGCCAGCGCCGCCGCTGCGGCCGCCTGCATCCTCGACGACGCCACCCGCGAAGACCTCCGCGCCACCTGGGGCTCTGTCTGGGAGGTCGAGACCGAGGACGGCGAGTCCGTCGTCTTCCGGAAACCCTCTCCCCAGGAGTATCGGCGCTTCAAGGCCACTGCGCTCGACGAGAACAAGCGCATGCACGCCGACGAGAACCTCGCGCGTGACGTGGTCGTGTTTCCGGACCCGAAGTCGGCGGAGTTCAAGTCGCTCTTCGACCGGCTGCCCGCCCTGCCAACCTCCCTCTCCAAGGCCATCCTCAAGGCCGCGGGCTACGTGGAGGGGCTCGAAGCGCGAAAACTCTAAGCCGGCACGGCGAGGCTCGCAAGAGCCCCGCCGTCGCCGGTGAGTGCCTCCGCGCCGTGCTGCGTGGAGACGATTCGGAAGACGCCGAGGTCGGCGCGGCACTGATGGGGGAGTTCGTGCTGCGCGTGATCCACGCGCTCTCCCTACCCGACTTGTGACGCTGCCCTTACAGACGACATCCCGAGTAGATGACGCCTCGACTGGTGTAGTCAGTGACCCGGCCCTTCAGCGTCGCACCGGCGCGGAGCAGCATTGGTCCGTGGAACTTGTCTGCGGAAATCCACTCGTTCCCAATCGTACCGGTCGTCCCTGACGGATCGTTCATGATCAGGTACTGACCCACGGTCACGGCATCCGCTGGGTTCACCGAGCTTGTCAGGCTCGTGATCACAATTGGTCCCGACAGTGTGCCTGTCTTGATCAGGCCGGTTTCCCAGACTCCACCGTGCATGCTGCATGGCTTGGTTTGGGGCGTCGGCTGAGCGTGGGCCGGCCCGATCTCTCCGAATCGCATGACCGCCAGCGACAGGGCCACGCCAAGAAACACGCCAGTCTCGATCCTGTTCATCGTTGGCCTCCAGTCGAATTGAGCGAGTGAACTTCGCCGTCTGCTTCGCAGCGCGTGGAATTGTAGGTCGCCACTGCAAAGCTGTACTCAGCGCGAGCGCATCTCCGGAGGCCTCCGTGGAAACCCTCACCTGGATGTTCAAGCTCGTCGACCGGATGTCCGGCCCGGCAGAGGCCATGGGCAAGGGCCTCGTCGGCTTGTCCGGGCGCCTCAAGGTCGCTGGCAAGGGTGTCGCCGAGTTCACCGGCAAGGTCATCGACTGGACCGGGAAGATCGGGCTCGCCGGCCACGCCCTCCGCGCCGTGGCCGAGGCCGCGATGCGTCTCGGCGAGGGGGGGCTGGGGCTCGGCAAGTCGATCGTCGAAGCCGAGCAGTTTCATCGGGTCACGACGGCCGGGCTCACGGCAATCGAGAAGAGCGCCCGCGTCGTCGCTGGCGCCGAGCTCGCCCTCGAGACCATGGCCGACAACGCGGGCGCCGACATCCGCCCACTCGTCGAGCAGTTCAAGGAGCTGCGCCTGGCCGGCTTCGGCACCCAGGACGCGCTCGACGCCATCGCGGCCTCTCTCTCGGTCGCGGCCGTCCACGGCGACAAGGCCGGCGATGCCGTCTACGACCTCATCAAGTCCATCAAGGCGAACAAGCAGGGGCTGCTGGACGCCGGAGCGCTCGAGTCCGTCACCAAGGCCGGGATCCCGACCGCCCACTACAAGGAGGCGCTCGCCAAGCTCAAGGGGGTCACGGTCGACCAGGTCGAGAGCCTCGTGAAGGGCGGCCAGGTCTCGGTCGACGAGGGTCTGGCCGCGCTCCTCGGGACGATCCACGAGAAGCTCGACAAGGAGGATGGCCTTGGCAACGCCGCCAAGACCCTCGTCGGCGACAGCGTCGCGGGGCAGCTACAGAAGTTCCAGAACATCTTCCGGCGGCTCTTCTCCGAGGCCGGTCTCTCCGGCCCGCTGGTCCGCGCGCTCAAGGCGCTCAACGAGCTCCTCGGCGAGAACTCGGTCACCGGCAAGAAGCTCCGCGAGATCTTCGCGTGGCTCTTCGGGACCGTCGCCGACCTCTTCGAGGCGCTCGCCAAGGGCGACACGCTCGAGGGCGTCTTCGGTGCGGTGTTCGCGTTCTTCGACGCCATCGGGCGCGTGTGGACCACCATCGAGCCCTACCTCTCCGAGCTCGGCGGGCCGCTTTGGGAGGGGATCAAGGAGGCCGTGAAGCCCCTCGTCGGTCTCTTCGCACGGCTCTTCCCCGCTAAGGGAGGCCCCGCCGATCCGCGACTGCTCGCGGCGTTCAGGGACCTGGGGAAAGTCCTCGGGTGGTTGCTCGGGATCGCCGTCGACCTTGGCCTGCTCGCCATCGCGGTGTTCGGGCTCCTCGTCACCTCGCTCGCCGTGGTGATCCGGGCCTTCCACCTCTTCGGCCAGGCCATCGCCGACGCCTGGGACAGCTTCACCAGCTTCTTCGAGGATCTCTGGGACGGCGCCGTGGACCTCTACGACGGCGCGGTCGAGATCGCCGAGGGCTTCATCGACGGCCTCATCGAGGGCATCGAGAACGGCTGGGACACCGTCGTCGACACCGTGATGAGCCTCGGCGACGCCGTCGTCGGCACGGTCAAGAAGAAGCTCGGCATTCACTCGCCCAGCAAGGTCATGGCCTCGTTCGGCGCTTTCACCGCCATCGGCTTCGCCCAGGGCATCGAGAGCGAGGCCCACCAGGCCGACACGGCGATGGGCAACCTCGTGATGCCTCCCTCGCTCGTTGGCAGCTCTGGAGCGAGCGGCAAGGCAGCAGCAGCAGGAGCCATGGGACCCGTCACGATCGGCGACATCGTCGTCAACGTCCCGGCCGACACCACCGATCCGCAGGCCTTCGGGAAGGCGGTCGGCGACGGCGTGCGGGAGAAGCTGGTCTCTCTCCTCGAGGAGCTCGGGCTCGAGGCGGCGGCGTAGCCATGCCGTCCGCCGCCCCGTTCTGGGAGGACGAGCCGGCGAGCTGGGACGTGGCCTCGCTCGGAGGCCACGTCCTCCCCGGCCTCGCACGCATCGACGGCCTCGAGCTGTCGTCGAAGTGGGACGTGAAGGAGGCCGCAGGCACCGACGGCGCGACCGAGACTTACCAGGGCTACACCCCCGCCCCCTTCCAGCTCGTGCTCCGCATCTGGGAGCGTGCCCAGTGGGAGCGCTGGCTCTCGATCGCGCCGAAGCTCCGACCTCGTCCCGGCAAGGAGACGCCGCTCCCACTCGACATCGTCCACCCAGATCTCGCCGTCTGGAACATCTCCAGAGCCATCCTGCGCAAGGTGAAGCCCAAGAAGATCCCGGACTTCTACGAGGTCTCGATGGAGCTGACGGAGTACTTCCCGCAGCCCAAGAAGACCGTCACCGCGACCATGAACGGCGTGCCCGGCCTCTGGAACGCCCTCGATGGCTCGCCCAACCCTGGGCAGGCCCGCCCCCAACCGCCCAGCAAGGGCAACGTCCGCCCCTAATCGAGGAACGCCAGGAATGGCCTACTGCACCGCCAGCGGGCGCCGCGTCCTCCGCGCGGTCCTCACGATGCCGCGCGTCGGGCGCTGGCACGCCGACCTCGTGATCGACTCGAAGGAGCCATTGTCGCGGGAGATCGAGCTGGCCTTCGGAGACGGCCGGATGAAGTTCTCGGGCACCGTGTTCCGAGGCGACGTCTTCGGCGACACCTACCACTGCCGGATCGTCGCAGGCCGAGACGGGCTCGCCAAGCCACTCCCGGGCAAGTACTACCGCGGTGTACCGCTCCGACTTCCGCTCGCCGACCTGGCGACGGAGACCGGAGAGACGCTGTCAGCGAGCACCGACGTCACGGTGCTCGACGGGCTGCTCCCGAAGTGGGCGCGGGCGGCCGGCCCAGCCTCTCACGCGCTGACCGCGCTGGTCGAGCACGCCCACGCGTCCTGGCGCTTCATGCCCAACGGCGCCCTCTGGGTCGGCAAGGAGAAGTGGACCGAGCTCGACTTCCCCCATCAGCTCCTGCGCGACGATCCCAAGGACGGGCGGTTCGAGATCGCGAGCGAACTGCCCTACCTGCGTCCCGGTCAGGTCTTTCGCGGCAAGCGGATCTCCGCCGTCGTCCACACCGTCGAGGCCGACCGCGCGCGCACCGAGGCGTGGATCGAGCGCGCCGACGGCAGCGGCGACGATCTCCTCGACCGGCTCAAGGGCTCCCTGGTCTCGATCATCCGCGGCGTCATGCGCGAGGTCGCCTACCACAAGCCCTACCCCGCTCGGGTCGTCCAGCAAGACGCCGACAGCACACTCCACCTGCGGCCCGACTCCGCGGTGCTGCCCGGGCTCACGGGCGTGCCCATCCGGTACGGAGTGCCTGGGGTCACCGCGCGCGTGCCACCTGGTGCGCGCTGCGTCGTCGAGTTCGAGAACGGTGATCCGCAGACCCCCGTCGTCACGGGCTTCGAGCCGGGCGCGTTGCTCGAGCTGTCGCTCGATGGAGGTGGCCGACCGATCGCGCGGAAGGAGGACCTTGTTGACGGCGGAGCGATCGGGTGGGCATTCGACCCGCTCGCGAAGAGCCTCACTCTCACCTATCGGCAGCCTGGGAAGGCACCAGTACCATTTGTGTCTTTCAGCACGCCTGTGGCGAACCCTCCGGTGGGAGAGCTGGAGCTCGGTGGAGTCATCCGTACGGGGGCGACGCGAATTCGCGCCTAGCCAGTCGGCATGACGACGAGAGCCGTTGGGCGTGGCCCTGGCGTGCCCTCCAAGGTGCACATCACCCTGACGGCGCCGTCCTTGACCTGCATCGGCGTCTGAACGCAAGCGTAGCCGTCTGCGTCAACCGATGCCTGGCAGACCATCGCAACGCCCCGAGAGAGATCCGCACGGGTTCTGCCTGGGAAGATCTTCTCGCCAAACCACGCCTTGCCGGTTGTGCCGAGCAGCTTGTCGCAGGGCACTTCGTCGACAGTTCCAAACCCACCTGCGACCGCGTCCTTCGTGTCTGCCGACACCGCGTCGAGCAGTGCGTCGAGCACCCCGCCGTCCTTGTCGCTCGGGTTGTCGAGCGCGTGCTGCGCCGAGCACGCCACCGCCACGACCACCGAGCCCACCAGCACCCCCGCCACCATCTTCACGCGCATCGTCCTGCTCCTGCTTCGAAGGAGCGCATCCTGACGCAACCCAGGTCCGTTCGCCATGGCCGAGGACAACTTCGGGGTCGATGTCTCGACCTTCCTCGACGGAGACCTCGACCCCTACTTCCGGTCCATCTCCGGCGCGCGCGTCGTCGCTGAGGCCGTCGCGCGCCGGTGGCTCACCCCCACCGGCGCGCTCTTCTACGACCCCGCCTTCGGCGTCGATGTCCGCGAGCTCCTTGGCGCCGCGCTGACGCCCGAGCGTGTGTTCGCGCTCCGGACCCGCTTGGCCCAGCAGGCCGAAGAGGACGACCGGGTCGACGCCGCCGAGGTCGACGTCGAACTGGACCACCTGACGCGACGCCTCGTGATCCGCGCCTCCCTCCGGACCGCCGCGGGTCCCTTCGCCCTCGTGCTCGCCATCGACCAGCTTCGCGTGGAGCTGCTGGAGCCCGTATGACATGGCCGCCTCTCTCCTGTCTCTCGTCACGCCGCTCACGCGCGAGGACGTCCGGCGCAATGCGCTTGGTCTCCTGCAGCTCGTCGGCTTCCCCGTCGCGAGCTGGGGACCCGCGAGCGTGCCTCGTGCGCTCGTGGAGGTGTTCTCGGAGTCGGTCGCGGACCTCTCGGCCACCGTCTCACGCATCGCCCAGAGCGGCTTCCTCTCGTTCGCCGAGGCCGAGTGGCTCTCGCTGCTCGCGGCGGAGTTCTTCGGTGTCACGCGGAAGCCGGCCGTGTTCGCCCGCGGCACTGCCCTGCTCACCGATGGCGGCGCCGCCGGTCCCTTCACCGTGCTGCCGGGGCAGCTCTGGGCCGCATCGAAGAGCGGCCGACGCTTCACCAACCTCACAGGCGGCACCCTTGTCCTCGGCGGCAAGCTCTCCCTCGAGTGGAAGGCCGAGGGGGCCGGCGCCTCCTACAACGTCGCTGCCGGCGACCTCGCAACGCTCCTCACTCCGTTGCCCGGTGTCACCGTCTCCAACCCCGCGCTCCCCGGCCTCGGCACCTGGCTCCTCGAGCAAGGCGTCGACGGCGAGGCCGACGAGGCCCTCCGACAGCGATGCCGCGACAAGTGGTCTTCCCTTGGCGCCGGAGGCAACGCCCCCGCCTACGCCTTCCACGCCAAGAGCGCCTCGCCACAAGTCACCCGGGTCAAGGTCTACGAGGCCACCCCCACCGGTGGCCAGGTCACGCTCGTCCTCGCTGGCCCCGCCGGTGCGCTCACCGATCCGACGATCGTCCCAAGCGTCGCCGCCTACCTCGAGGACGGTCGCCGCCCGCAGTGCGTGAAGGTCAACGTGAAGAGCGCCACCAACCGGCTCGTCACGCTCCTCGGCGAGATCCGCGTGCGCGCCACGCTCAAGGATCCTGCCGTCGCCTACGTCGCCGGACAGCTCGTCGACCTCCAGGCGTCGCTCGGCATCGGCGACCCCGTCGCCGTCGCCGAGCTCGTCCAGCGCACTATGGACGCCCCTGGCGTCCTCAACGCCAAGTTGACCAGTCCCGTCGGCACTCCGTTGATCCCGGGCGTCGACGACGTGGTGCTCGCGGCCGACGAGGTCGCGACGTTCGCCAACGGTCTCACCTGGGTGTCCCTGTGAGCTACACCACCTACGTCGTCGCGCTCGCTCCCCCTTGGCTCCGCGGCCGCTGGGGCGAGCAGTGGCATCGCGCCGAGGGGCTCCTCCTCGACATGGTCGCCGAGGGAGCCCTCCAGGCCGTCAAGGCCCGCCTCCTCCGCGCTGGCCCCGACGACGCGCTCCCCTACGCCGGCAACGACCGGCAGATCGAGCGTGCGCCCGGCGAGTCCAACGACTCCTATCGCGCGCGCCTCCTCGGGGCGTTCGAGACGTGGCGCCTCGCCGGCACCAACAAGGGCATCCTCACCGCACTCGCCGTCCTCGGCTACGCGAAAGCCGCCATCTACGAGAGCCACGACTGGTTCCCACTCGACGCGGAGTGGTGGCGCTTCTGGCTCGTGCTCGACCCACCCACCGGCTTCTCCACCTGGAAACTCGGCGACGGCACCAAGCTTGGTGAAAAGCTCGTTGGGCTCGACAAGGCCGGCGCCGACGCCAAGGCCGCCCTCACCCTCCTCCGCCGCGTGGTCCGCAAGTGGAAGGCCGCCCACACGATCTGCGTGAAGGTAATCGTCGTCCTCAGCGGCAAGCTGATCGGCACCGGCTGGAAGGTCGGCGACGGCACCAAGCTCGGTGGCAAGAGCGTCTCGATCGACCTCTGACCGCCGGCTCTCCCCTGTTCCTGTGGTCTCGCACGCGTGCGCTCGGCGCGCGGGAGTGGATGCGTCGTGCCCAAAGATCTCACCGACGACAAGGGGAAGTTCTCCCTCGCCGTGCGCGTCCCCGTCGATGGGGACGACGCCTCCGGCATCAACTTCGAGCTGCCCTACCAGCAGCTCGCCAACCGCACCGCCTATCTCCTCGACCAGTGCGAGACCCAAGGCGTGCGACGCATCCGACGCGCCGCCATCCTCGACTTCCTCCGCTTCGAGCCTAGCCCCTTCCCCCTCGAGCTGCGCTGGGTCGATGGCTACGGCCTCTTCGCCTACGACCCCGGCCTTCCTGGGCCCGACGATCTCCCATGGAAAGTGATGTCCAGCGTCGCCCCGGGCGGCTGGCTCAACTTCCTGGTCTCCCTCCGCACGCTCGCGGCCAAGACCACCTACACGATCCCGGTCCCGATCCTGAGCAGCGCGCCGACCTTCGTCACCGCCCTGTCCGTCACGCTGCCTGACGCCGAGCCGGGCCACCGACTGGCGCTCTCGTTCCACGGCCGGCTCGGCGCCCTCACCGCGACCGGCGCCTTCGATCTGGCCGTGTCCGAGGCTGGCGGCCCGGACATCCCGCTTGAGGAGACGGCCGACACCCTCACCGCCTCCACCGTGCAGCTGCGCGCGTGGACCACCGTCCACGTCGTCACGACCCCCGGTCCCATCACCGCCAAGCTCCGTATGCGCGCGGGCGCGGGCGGCTCGGTCTCCCTGCGGTCGAACTCCTGCCTCTCCGCCCAGCTCTTGAGGTTCTGAGACCATGGCCTGGCTCGACGAGATCCTGAGCTTCATCGCCCACGCACGGAAGCCCGACGGCTCCCTTGGCGAATGCCAGCTCGATGCGAGCGGCAACCTCAAGGTCGTCGTCGGCGACGCCCTCGCGCTGCCGACCTCCGACGACTGCGCGGCCTTCGTCGACGCGCGTGTCGTGCGAGCTGGCCCCTGCCGGCTCTTCCTGCTGGCCGGGGTCGCAGACTCTGGAGGGTTCCTCCACGTGTTCGACGCGGCCGCGGTCCCTGCTGCCGGCACCCCACCGCTGTTCGCACCGCTTCAGCTCTGGCCTGGGATGACGTTCTCCATCCCGCTCCCGCCGCAGGGTCGCGCCTTCAAGACCGGCGTCGTCTGGGCCGTGAGCTCCGTCGCCCTCGCCTTCGCCCCCGACCCCACCGGCCGCGTCTGGACCAACGCCGAGCGCACCTAGGCGCTCCTACTTTCGCTTCGTCACACCCCCGAAGCCGCGCGCTGGATCACCTCCGGCGCGCAGCTCTTCACGTCTGGAGGCAACGATAGCAATGGCATGTCCCTGTCCCCCCAAGGGTCTCGGTCTCTGGATCGCCTTCGCGGGCGCGCTCGGTGGCCACATCAAGGCCGTCGCCAAGGTGAAGGCCTACGGCGCGCAGTGGGTCGCGCCGCGCGCGGGTGAGGGCCGATTCCGTGACCCGCACTGGACCCCGCGCGACGCCAAGGCCCACGTCCGCCGCTACCACGACGCTGGCGTGAAGGTCTTTCCTTGGCTCTACTCGCGTCCGCTCACCTGGCGCGCCGAGCTCGACCTGTTCAAGACGTTCATCGACGAGGGCGCCGACGGTGTGATCATCGACGCCGAGTCCGCGTGGGACTCTGGTCAGAAGGCCACCGCGCTCCGATACATGGAGACGCTGTCCAAGGAGATGCCCGACGTGTTCGTCGCCGACGCTCCGTGGGCCTATCCGAACTACCACCCGGGCTTCCCCTTCGACGAGTTCGCGACGCGCGTGAACGCGCGTATGCCGCAGATGTACTGGACCGAGTTCGACAACCGCGGCGCGCTCTACCACCTGCCCCGCATCGACGCCGCGTGGACTGCCCTTCACGCCAAGCGGCCGGAGCTCGAGCGCCCCGTGCTCCCGATCGGCGTCAGCTACGGCCACGAACATGTATCGAGGCCGCCCGGCACCTACCGCACCACCGACCTGCAGGCCTTCTTCGACCGCTACGCCCTGCGCGGCGCGGTCTCGCTCTACTCGCTCGAAGCCGCGCGCACCGACGTGCGCATCGCCCTGCTCGCGCGCGCGAAGGCGGCTCCGCCCGAGGCGTGATCGCGGCAACGCAGCAAGCGCATTCGACCGACGGCGCGACCTGTCTCCAAGCACCGGAAGCAAGCTGCGCAGCTCGGAGAAAGAGCGCCTCGGGGGACTTCACTCCTGCGAATTCAAGCTCACTCGTGTGGTCACGCCGCGCTCGACAACGCGCGGCGCGAAAGGCCGTTCATGCCCCGCTCCCGCCGCCACCGCACCCCCGAGCCCGAGTCGCTGATGGTCACCACCTACGCGGGCGCTACCGCGCGGCTCGTCCTCGCCGAGAGCACCTACGGCACGCCCCGCCCCCGTATCCAGCTCGAACTCCCCGCCGGGACCAGCTACCGCGTCACCACCGCCAAGGCCTACGTCCTCGCAGCCGCCGTCGAGCTGGCCACCCTCGAACGCCGCGCCGGGTGGGTGGTCTGCGTGAATCCCCACGAGGCCATCGCCTTCATCGACCTGGAGCTTGGCGACGGGCTCCCCCGCGAGGTCGAGGCCGGGCTCGCGACCCTCCGCGCCGTTCTCACCAAGGGGGCCGAGTGATGCCCGCCCCTCGCGTCCTCGAGCGGCGCTTCAGCGCCCTCGTCGGCGTCGTCGTCCAGCGCGCCAACGCGCGCGACGCCTGCGCGGTCGAGATCTGCAAGCACAGCGCGCTCATCCTCGGACTCGGCACCGATGGGTTTCTCATGCTGATTGCGCGCGGCCCGCTCTCCGAGGCGCTCCCGCGGCTCGGCGCCCACCCCTGGAACCAGCTCCTCCTTGTGACCAACCGCTACGTGGGGCTGACCCGTCCAGTCCTCGATGCCGCGCTCTGGGCCCTCTACGGCGCCCACGTCGGCGCGTGGCGCGTCCAGCCCCTGCCCGCCGGCTACGAGCCCGACGAGCAAGCGCGCGCCGGAGCCCGCGACGCCCTCGACGCCGTCGTCTTCTTCCACATGCAGCTCGGCCGAGGCCCCCGGAGCCCTCGATGACCCCCGACACTCACTTCATCTCGGCCGACGCCGCCCTCGACCTCGTCGCCGAACTCCTGGTCCGTCACCCCATCGCGGCCTTCCGCTTCGATGTCCACCGCGGCGCCGGCATCAGCATCGAGATCAAGCGGGGCGCCGCCACGGTCGGTTGTCACCTCTCCGTCTGCCTCGACTCGGGCCGCCGCGTGCCGGTCACCGCGCCGCGCTCGACGGAGATCGTCGACCACTTCTGGCGTCAGACCGCCCGCGTCGCCATCACGTGGTCCTCCACCGATCGCTCGGTCGCCCACGCCATTGCCGCCCTCGCTCTCTACCGCGAGGTCGTCGAGCTTGCTGCGCTCGTCGAGGCGCGGCTCGGCGACGAGATCATCGGCTGGAGTGAACGCGCGGCCGTCGAGGCCGCGCAACCGTAGCCACGCGCCCCCAGTCCTGCCCTCGCCGTGAAACGGCGCGGGTTGCTCCAGAACAAGGCCCGCTCCCACAAGGAGCGGGCCTTTTCTCGTTTTGTCCTGTCGCGCCCAGCTTGAAAAGGTTGGCGCCTTGTCCGTTCAACGATTCGGGGGTACGGGCGGGCCATGGCGTCGTTCAAGAGGTCGTTGCGGTGGCGAGCACCGGACCTGAGCCGCATCTCGTTCGCCGAGCTGCGTCGCCTCGAAATGCCTCCCCATTGCTGGGTCGATGGGCTCGACCTCGACCTCGAAGGGAAGTTCGCGGGGCTCTGCGTGTCGTGGGCCACCAGCCTCGGCCCCGACTTCCGGCTCCAGGTCGAGGCGCGGCTCGAACGATGGTGGCGTGAGCGTGGACAGCGGCGAGCCATCTCTCTGGGCACGGTGATTCCGCTGAAACAGGTACGCTAGCTCACTTGCTTGCAGCTGCTCGAACCGTTACCTCGAACCCGTTCCATGCGAGGTGATGGGCTGGGGGACCGGCGTGTTTGCGAGACCGACGAAGTCTCGACACTCCGCAGAGGACTCGCGCTGTCAGTCGCCAGGCTCATGGGTCCAGTGGCGGGCGTTTTCGCCAGCCTCATGG
>CAZUZY010000072.1:0-27428 GCA_964624885.1 uncultured Polyangiales bacterium
CGATCGCCCAGGCCAAGCGGGTCCGCGACGCGCGCCGACGCCGCCTCGTCGGCGGGGGGATCGCGTTCGCGGTGGCCGCCGCTGCGGCATCGATCTTCCTCGTGCGGACGCGCGCCAGCGCCCCGAGCGCTTCGGTCGCCGCCACCTCGGTGCGGGCGCGGGCGGTGGCCGGCGAGCCGACCGTGTGGCGGATGGGGATGTCCGAGCCGCTCCACGGAGACGTGACGCTGCAGGCGGGCGATCGCGTGCGGGCGATGGTCGGTGGCGCGGCCCAGCTGCACATGTCCACGGGCAGCCAGGTCGCCCTCGAGGAGGGCGGCGATCTCACGCTGGTCGGCGTGCAGACCGCCGACGTGCTGGCGCTCTCGGCGGGCGCGGCACGTTTCCAGGTCGCCAAGGTCAGCAGCGGGCGCCGGTTCCTCGTGCGCACGGGCGACACCGAGATCGAGGTGCGGGGCACCGCGTTCCGCGTGAGCGTGGTGCCGCTCGATCCCTCGTGCGAGGTCGCTTCGCCGACGCGCGTCGAGGTCACCGAGGGCCGGGTCGTGGTGCGCTTCCACGGTGTGGAGACCGTCCTGAACGCGGGCGGGAAGTGGCCCGCGGGGTGCAGCGTGGCCGCGACGACGGCGGCCGCGAGCGGGGGGCCACTCCTCGCCGCGGTGCCGACGAGCGGGGGACCGATCGTGGTGCCGGTCGGGGAACCGTCTGCTCCCTCGCTGTCGTTCCCCCCGGCGAAGTCGCCGAAGGTCACGTCGCCCACGCTGGCACCTTCGCCCGCGCCGCAGCCGGCGGGCACGGTGACCGCGCCCGCAGCGACCGTGCCCGTGGTCGCTGGCCCGCCCGAGACCCCGGTGGCCGCGAAGAAGTCGTCCGATCTCGCCGCGCAGAACGACCTGTTCACGCTGGGTCTCGAGAAGAAGAAGTCCGGCGATCTGGGCGGCGCCCGCGCGGCGTTCGATCGCTACCTCGCGCTCTATCCCGGGGGTGCGCTCGCCGAGAGCGCGACCGTCGAGAAGATGCGTCTCTCGGGCGGCGCGGCGCAGAAGACCGTGGCGAGCCACTACCTCGCACGCTGGCCCAAGGGCTTCGCGCGCGCCGAGGCACAGGGCATCCTCGACAAGTGAGCGGAGCGGGGATCAGGGCTTCTTCGCGGGCACGGTCGCGGCCTCGACCTCTTCGGGCGTCGGCCATCGGCCCTTCGCCTTCCAGTGCACCCAGCGCGCGACGACATCGATCTCGTCCTTGACGTCGACGTTCCTCGCGAACGCGGGCATGTGCCCCTTCTTGGTGGAGGCCTCGGGCTTGTAGGTCTGGCCGTCGGCCGGATCGGCGATCTGCGCGCGCAGCCACCGATAGGTGCCCCAGCCCGTGAGATCGGGGGCGAGCTCGCTGTCGTCGCCGCCCTTGCCATCCTTCTTGTGGCAGCCCTCGCAGGCCCGGCCGTAGATCTCGGCGCCCTTCGCGTCCGTCGGCGCGCCGGCCACGTAGGCCGCCACCGCCTTGATCTCGGCCTCCGGCATGGCCTTGAAGTCGCCTTCCTTGCCCGCCGGCGCCTTGCTCACGCTCGGCATCTCGCCCTTCAACGGTGAGCGACCGAAGCGGTGGGCGCCGTCCGGGTCCCGCATCGTCTCCTCGACCCAGCTGGCCGATCCCCACCCTTGGAGATCGGGCGCGGTCGTCTCGTCCTTGGCTCCCGGCGGCAGCGCGCCCAGGCGGTGACAGGTGGCGCACGCCTTGTTCCACAGCTCCTGCCCGCGCAGCTGGGGGTCGCGGGCGAGCATGACCAGCGGGCCCTCCGGCGGCACGCCCTTCTTGGCGAGCTCGTTGGCGTAGGCCGCGCGTTCGTCCGCGAGCTTGCGCGCCTCGAGGAACTTCTTGTCCTTCGCGTCCCCGACGCGCGCGAGCATGGTCAACGCGGCCACGCCCGCGAGACCGAGGCCGAGGAGGGCGAGCCAGGGCAGGCGCGCGCGCACCGCGGTCGTCGGGCTGCGATCGAGGAACGGGAGCGCGATCAAGAAGCCCCCCGCCACGGCCGGGACCACCAGCGTGCCGACGATCTCGAGCGGGCCGTGGAAGTACTTGAGCAGCTGGAACAGCGCGAGGAAGTACCACTCGGGCCGCGCCGGGTAGTCGCTCGACGGATCGGCGGGGGCGTCCAGATCGGCGCCGTGGTGGCGCAGCACGAGCGCGAGCACCACGCCGAGCACGGCGCACGCGGCGAGGACATCGAGCGCCAGCTGCTTCGGGTAGAAGCGGTCGACCTTGGCGAGGTCCGCGCCGGCGGGCGGGGTGACGCCGTGCTTGCGGAAGAGCGCGACGTGGATGGCGATCGCGGCCAGGGTGGCCATCGGCAAGACCCCCACGTGGAGCGCGTAGAAGCGGGTGAGCGTGAGGTGCCCGTACTGGTTGCCCCCCTGGGCGAGCCGCTGCACCTGCACGCCGACCCCGGGGATGGTGCCGAAGATGTTGGTCGCGACGCGCGTCGCCCAGTAGCCCTTCTGGTCCCACGGCAGGAGGTAGCCGGTGAGCGAGAGGCCGAGCACGAGGCCGAACAGCACGAGGCCGAAGTACCAGTTGCCCTCGCGCGGTCGCTTGTACGCGCCGTAGATCGCGGTCTGGAGGAGGTGCGCGCCGAGCAGCACGACGGTCGCGCCCGAGCCGAAGTGGTGGAGACCGCGGACGAGCCAGCCGCCGGGCAGCGTGTGCTGGATGTAGTGGACGCTGGCCCACGCGGTCGTGGCCGACGGCGCGTAGGCGGTCATCAGCAAGAGGCCTGTCGCGATCTGCACGAGGATCGAGACCAGGAGGGCGCTGCCGAACACGTACCCGAAGCGCGCGCCGCCCGGGATCGGCTCGTCGAGCGCCTCGCGCAGGAGCTTGCGGTGTCCGAGCCGCTCGTCGACCGCGTCGCCGATGCGAGAGAGCAGGCTCATCCGATCTCCTCCTGCTTCTCGACGCCGATCCGGTAGCGCTTCCAGGTGACCGTGAGGGCGCCGTCGGGCGCGACCTCGAGCGGCAGCGCGTCCATGCCGCGGGGCGAGGGACCGGAGAGCCGCGCACCCCCCACCGCGAAGCCGCTCTCGTGGCACGGGCACGCGAAGCCTGGCGCCTTGCCGGCCTCGCCGGCCTGCGCGTCGATCGAGCAGCCGAGGTGGGGGCAGATCGCCGAGAGGGCCTGCACCTCCCGGGGCCCGGTGCGCAGGAGCCACACCGCGCCGAGCTTCCGCTTCTCGGCGCGGGTGAAGGCGTCCACCTCGTCGCCGATCAGCGTAACCTTGGTCGGTACACCGACGGTGAGATCGTCGAGCTTGCCGACGGCGAACCGGCGGCCGCCGCTGCCCTTGTCGGCGAGGGGCGCCGCGACGAACACGGCGCCGGGACCGGCGACCACGCCCGCGATCGCGCAGCTCCCCGTGACGGCGACGGCGACGAACAGGCGACGGTTCTTGTCGGGCGCGTCTTCGGCCATGGCGGCCGAGACTATCCGCGATCGCGGGCGCTCGATCCGCTGTCTTGGGCGAGCTCAGCGGTGTGAGCCCGGCACGCGCGGCTTCGGCTTCTGCTGCTCGGCCTTGGTGCGTACCTCGACCTCGGCCTCCTTGCGGGCGAGCGCCCGCGCCACGCGATCGAGGGTCTCGCGGAGGGCCGGGTCGGCGACGCGGTGCACCGCGGCGACCAGGGGCGCGGGCGCCTCGACGGTGCGGGCCCGGGCGAGCTCGGGGCGACTCGGGGCGAGGACCCCACCGCGATCCATCTCGGGCACCTCGCCGACGCGGGCCCGGAGGTGCTCGACCTCGACGCCACGAGCACGGAGTCGCTCGACCAGGGTGCGCTCGGCGATCGCGAGCTCCTGCGCCCAGCCGCTGGAGGAGACGACGATGTAGAGGGTGCCGCGCGAGAGCCGGTCGGGCATGGTCCGCCGCGCGAAGGCCACGCCCGCCACCTCCTGCCAGAGGGCGCGCGTGACGAGCACCTCGGTCGCGGCCTTGCCCACCGGGGTGGCGGACAGGAGCGCCCCCAGGGTGGTCGGAGCGCTGTTCCGACGCCGTTTGCCGCTCCGCGCCACCGCCACGCGTCGACGTTATCACGTCGCGTCAGCGCGGGGTCCGGGCGCCCGTCCAGATCCTTTACACACGAAGTTTCACCTTCTCGTCGCCTCTCCTGCGTGCGAGCATCCGCGCTCGCCCGGAAGGCCCGGGTCGTCGCCGAGAGAGATCGATGGAATCCAACGTCGGACCTGCTTCCCTTCCGCCCTCCGTCTCCAACCTCGTCCCCGCTCCCGTCGCCGTCGGCCACCCGCTCCTCGCGGTCGTGCGCGGCGAGCTCGAGCGGCTGTTCTCGCTCGAGGACATGCAGGGGATCGCCCGCGGTTCGCTCGGGCTCGACCCCGAGCAGATCGGCGGGACCTCGGCGAAGGGCTCGTTCGCCCGCGCCCTCGTGGATCACTGCGCGCAGATCGACGCGGTCGAGGCGCTGGTCGACGCGTTGCTCATCCACAAGGCGGACATCGACCCGCGCGTGCGCGAGATCGCGGCGGTCGGCCTGGCCCACGCCGACGAGCTCTCCCCCGGCACCGAGATCGGCGCCTTCACGATCCAGAAAAAGATCGGCGAAGGCGGCGCGGGCGTCGTCTACCTGGCCTCGCGCAAGGACGCCGGCAGCCGCCAGACGGCCCTCAAGCTGGTCAAGCGCGAGATGGCGCGCGACACGCGCTCCCTGCACCGGTTCATGACCGCCAACCGCCTGGTCGGGACCGTCCAGCACCCGGGCCTGCCGCGCAACATCGAGACCGGCGCGTTCCCCGACGGCCGGATGTACATCAGCTACGACTACATCGACGGCCAGTCGCTCGCCGCGCGCCTCTCGCGCACCGGCCCCATGCACCTCAACGAGGCGCGCCCGCTGCTCCGGGCGATCCTCGAGGCCCTCGCTGCGATGCACGAGAAGCGCCTCGCCCACGGCGATCTCAAGACGGAGAACGTGCTGCTCGCCAAGGCCGATGCGGGCGCCCCGCCCCGCGCCGTGCTGGTCGACTTCGGCACCGACCGCCTGCGCGCGCGCGGTCGCACCACCCAGAACCAGACCGGCATCCTCGCCATCTACGGCAGCGCCAAGGCCATCGCGCCCGAGCTCGTGCGCGGCAACGTGGCCGACGGCAAGAGCGACGTCTACGCGTTCGGCGCGCTCCTCTTCGAGGTGCTCACCGGCAAGGCGCTGTTCGCCAAGGACGGCAAGACCTCGCTGGAGGTCGCCCTCGCCCACCTCGCCACCGTGCCCGAGCCCCCCAGCGCCACCGCCCCGCGCGGCTGGGTGAGCAAGGAGATCGACACCTTCGTCGGTGGCCTCCTCGCCAAGGAGCCCTCCGGCCGACCGGTCGATGCCCGCGCGGTGCTCGAGGCGTTCGATCGCCTCGGCCGCGGCACCGCCGCCGCGCAGACCCAGCAGAAGAAGCTCTCCGACGACGACGTCGATCTGCGGATCGCCGAGCTCGTCGAGAAGCCCGAAGACGGGGAGGCCGCCGCGAGCCTCGAGAAAGCGCTCGAGGAGGGCGGCGATCCGAACCGCATCGCCGACGGGTTCTTCCAGGTGGCGGAGGGCATCGAGGACGCTGCCAAGAAGGACATCCGCACCTCGCTGCTGTTCCGCGCCGCGCGCATCTTCGAGGCCAACGCCAAGAACCCCGAGCGGGCAGAGGGCGTCTACAAGCGCCTGCTCGAGCTCGACCCCGAGGACGACATCGCGCAGGCGGCGTTCGAGGAGCTCAAGAAGGCGACCGGCCAGTGGGCCGACGTCGTCGAGATGATGCTCTCGCGCGTGGAGAGCGTGCACCACGGGCGCGAGCGCGCGCTGGTCTACGCCGAGATCGGTCGCCTCTACGAGATCGAGCTCGAGGACCCGGACAACGCCTTCGTGGCCTACGTGCAGGCGTGGTGCGAGGAGCCCCGCGAGGGCGACTACTCCCACGAGGTGGAGCGGCTCGCGGGCGTCAACGAGGAGAAGTGGGACGAGGCGCTCGGCCAGGGGGCGCACAAGGTCCAGGTCGAGGGCGTGTCGGGCGAGGACAAGCTCGCCCTGTTCGTGCAGATGGGCAAGTGGTTCGTCAGCAAGGTCAACCGCCTCGACCTCGCCCTGCCCTCCTATCAGGCCGCCATCAAGATCGACCCCGCCAACGAGGCGGCGCTCGAGGGCATGTGCGAGGTCTACAAGAAGGCCCAGCAGTGGCCCGAGCTCGGCACCGTGCTGATGAAGCGCGCCGACGCCGCGGCCACCCCCGGCCGCGCCCGCGACCTCCGCGCGCAGGCCGCCGACATCCTCGAGACCAAGCTCTCCGACGCCAACAAGGCCAAGGACCTCTACCAGCAGATCCTCGCCGAGGACCCGGGCCACCCGCAGGCCGCCGACGGGATCGAGCGCATCTGCACCCGCAGCGGCGACTTCGTGTCGGTGGTGAAGATCTTCGAGGCGCGCGCCTCGTCGGTCCGGGGCCCCGAGCGCGCCGAGGTGCTCGCCAAGATCGGCGAGCTCTACGAGGACCAGATCGGCGACATGAACGAGGCGATGAAGCGCTTCGAGTCCGTGCTGCAGATCGACCCGCGCAACCTCGTGGCGCTCAAGGGCCTCGACCGCATCTACAACCGCACGGGCCGCTACAAGGAGCTGCTCGCCAACCTCGAGACCCAGATCAGCGTCGCGGCCACCCCACGCCAGCGCATCGGCCTCCTCGAGCGCATCGCGGCCATCCACGACGAGGAGTTCCTCGACCACGAGCGCGCCGCCGAGTCCTACGAGGCCATCCTCAAGATCGACTCCGCCAACGACCACGCGCTGGTCTCGCTCGGCCGTCACTACCGCGCACTCGATCGCTGGGAGGACGTCGCGGCCCTCATCGAGCGGCACCTCAAGGTGGTGGAGGACAACGGGCGTCGCGTCGAGCTCCTGCTCTCGCGCGGCCGCGTGCTCTCCGAGCAGATCGGCTCGCCCGAGCGCGCCATGCACACCTTCGAGAAGGTGCTCGAGATCCAGCCCGAGCACGCGGGCGCGCTCGAGGCCCTCGCCCACCTCCGCGAGTCGTCCGGCGACGCCAACGCCGCCGTGGCCGCGGTCGAGGCGCTCGCCGCCAAGGCCGCCACCCCGGAGGCGAAGGCCGAGCAGTACACCCGCGCGGCTCGCATGCTCGAGACCCGCGGCGACAAAGATGGTGCGATCGAGCGCTACAAGCTGGCCCTCGACGCGAACCCCAACGACAAGGGCGCGGCGGCCGCGCTGCGCGGCGCCTACGCGGCCCGCGGCGACGTCGCGGCGGCCATCACCATGATCGAGCGCGAGGTGGCCATCACCGAGAGCCCGCTCCAGAAGGCCCGCTTGTTCGCCGAGATGGCGAAGGTCGCGCGCGACAAGCTCAAGGACAGCGACAAGGCCCGCGAGGCCGCGCTCAAGGCGCTCGACCACGAGGCCACCAACGTCCCGGCCCTCATGGTCCTCGGCGAGACGGCGTTCGAGGCCGACAACTTCGTCGAGGCCGCCCGCCGGCTCGAGCTCGTCACCCAGCGCGCCGACACGCTCGGCCGCGACGAGGCCGTGCGCATCCTGCTCCGCTACGTCGACGCCCTCGTGCGCACCGGCGCGAGCGACAAGGCGGTCAAGGCCGTGGAGCGGCTCCGTGCCCTCGCCCCCGACGACCCCGAGGCCCTGCGTCGCGTGGGCCAGATCACCTTCGACCACGGCGACCCGAAGGCCGCCCGCGAGATCCACGTCACGCTCATCGACAAGTTCGGCGACCACTTCGTCGGCTACGAGCGCGCCGAGATCCTGTTCCGCCTCGGCGAGTCCGCCCGCCGCGTCGGCGACCACGAGCGCGCCCACCTCGCCCTCGAGGAGGCCGCCGATCTCGATCCCACGAGCTCCGCGCCGCTCGAGGCCCTCGCCAAGCTGCACGAAGCGCGCGAGGAGTGGACCGACGTGGTCGCCGCCAAGAAGCGCCTGCTCGAGTCGGCCGCCGGCGACGAGCGCTTCAAGCTGATCGTCGAGCTCGGTGACGTCCTCGGCAGCAAGCTCAAGGACCGCACGAGCGCCGCCAAGCAGTACGTCGCGGCTCTCGACGAGCGCCCCGACGACCGCGCCGTGATGCTCAAGCTCATGCAGCTCTACAGCGAGGGCGAGGACTGGTCGAAGCTGGTCGAGGTCGTGCTCCGCCTCGGCGATCTCACGACCGATCCGAAGGCCAAGGGCAAGTACCTGATGACGGCCGCCATCGTCACCGATCGGCAGCTCAAGCACCCGACCGACGCCGCCGATCTGTACGAGCGCGTCGTCGACGCCGACCCCTCCAACGACAAGGCCCTCGAGGAGGCGATCCGCCTGCGCAAGGAGCAGGGCGACCACGCGGCGAACGAGCGGCTCCTGCGCACCCGCCAGGCGCGCGCCAAGGCCGCCGGGGACAAGGTCGGTCAGCTCGCTGCGCTGGACGCGCTCGGCGACCTCTACCACCGCCAGCTCGGTCAGGTGGACGAGGCCATCGAGGCCTACGAGCAGGCCCAGGCCCTCGACCCCGAGAACCACGACCGCAACGAGATCCTCGCCACCATCTACGCGTCCGACGCCTCTCGCTTCCTCGAGAAGGCCGTGAAGGCGCAGACGGCGATCCTCAAGAAGAACCCCTACCGCGCGGAGTCGTTCAAGCTGCTCCGCAAGCTCTACACCCAGGCCAAGCGCGCCGACGCCGCCTGGTGCATGTGCCAGGTGCTCACCTGCCTCAACCTCGCCGAGGCGGACGAGGAGCGCTTCTACAAGCGCCACCGCACCGAGACGGCCGCCGCCGCGCAGGACCGCCTGAACAACGACGAGTGGAACGCGGTCATGCGGCACCCCGACCGCGACCCCCTGCTGACCGCGATCTTCGCGACCATCGAGCCGGCCATCATCGCCTCGCGCGGGGTGACCCTCGAGTCGGAGGGCTACCACCCGAGCTACGCGGTCGACCTGACGACCGACCAGTACCCGATGTCGCAGACGCTGTTCTACGCGGCGAACGTGTTCGGGATGGATCCGCCGGTCGTGTTCCACAACCCGGCGCTCGAGGCGGGCCTCGCCTACGTCCACGCCAACCCGCGTGCCCTCGTGCTCGGGCGCGCCGCGCTCGAGACGGGCGAGGTGCCCCCGCAGGCGCTGGCCTTCGTCGCGGGCCAGAAGCTCGCGTTCCTCCGCCCCGGCATGTACGTGCGGCACGTGGTCTCGACGGGCACCGGCCTCAAGGCCTGGCTGTTCGGCGCGATCAAGATCGTGTCGCCGAACTTCCCGGTCGCCGCCGAGCTCGAGGGCCCGGTCAAGCAGGCCATCGCCGCGCTCGAGAAGCTGCACCCGACCCAGAAGGAGCAGCTCACGTCGCTCGTCGCGCGTCTGCTCTCGAGCGGCGCGGCCATCGACCTCAAGAAGTGGATCGCCGCCTGCGACCTCACCGCCGACCGCGCCGGCCTCCTGCTGGCACACGACCTCGAGGTGGCGATGGCCCTCATCAAGGCCACCGACGACGCGACGGTCTCGGTGAGCCAGAAGGACCGCCTCAAGGAGATCGCCCTCTTCGCCGCGAGCGAGGACTACTTCACGCTACGCGACAAGCTGGTCATCACGATTGATTCTTGAGGGGGGCTCACGGCGTGTCGGCCCGGGGCATGGACCCTGGGCTCGACGTCACGCTGGACTGGCTGAACTCCCTTCTGCGGTCCAGCAGCGCAACATCGGTCACTGCGTCGCGACGTGACCCCCACTCCCGCCGCACCGCGGCGCACGGGGGTGGTCGGCGGTCAGCGACGTGACGAGCCCCGACAGGGGCGAAGTCGACGGCGCGGCGGCCGACCTCGAGGGGGGCGTGAGCCCCCCTCCAGCCAACGGGGTGGTGGCGGGGGGCGGATCGCCCTAGGGTGCGGGGCGATGAAGGCCATCACGTACAAGGACTCCGGCGTCGACATCGACGCGGGCGACGCGCTGGTCGATCGGATCAAGCCGTTCGCGGCCAAGACGCGGATCCCCGAGGTGCTCGCGGACGTCGGGGGGTTCGCGGGCCTGTGTCAGGTGCCGACGGACGTCGAGGAGCCGGTGCTGGTGAGCGGGACCGACGGCGTCGGCACCAAGCTCAAGCTCGCGTTCGAGCTCGGCGCCCACGACGACATCGGCCAGGACCTCGTCGGCATGTGCGTGAACGACATCCTCACCTGCGGCGCGCGGCCGCTGTTCTTCCTCGACTACTTCGCGACCGGGAAGCTCTCGGTCGAGACGGCGACGCGCGTGGTCGCCGGGATCGCGCGCGCGTGCGGCGAATCGGGCTGCGCGCTGCTCGGCGGCGAGACGGCCGAGATGCCGGGGATGTACCAGGAGGGCGAGTACGATCTGGCCGGTTTCGCGGTCGGCGTGGTCGGCAAGAAGCGCATCGTCGACGGCAAGCGGGTCGCGGTCGGCGACGTCGTCCTCGGCCTCCCGAGCTCGGGGCTGCACAGCAACGGCTACTCGCTCGCGCGCAAGGTGGTCGAGGGCCAGGACCTCGCGGGCCACATCGACGAGCTCGGGGTCTCGCTCGGCGCCGCGCTGATGCGGCCCACCCGGCTCTACGCCAAGGCCACGCGCGCGCTGCTCACGGCCGGCGTCGACGTGCGCGCGATGAGCCACATCACCGGAGGAGGGCTCCCTGGCAACCTGCCGCGCGTGCTCCCCGACGGCCTCGGCGTGCGCATCGATCTCGCGAGCTTCCCGCGGCCGCCGATCTTCTCGCTGCTGGCGAGGCTCGGGCCGATCGAAGAGGTCGAGCTGCGGCGCACGTTCAACGTCGGCCTCGGTTTCGTGGTCTTCGTGCCGAAGGCCGAGGCCTCGCGCGCGCTCGGGATCCTCGCCGAGGCCGGGGAGGCCGCCCACGTCGTGGGCGAGGTGATCGCCGTGCCCGCCGATCGCGAGTTCGAGGCCCGCGTCGAGTTCGGCTGATGCTGGATCTGGTCGTCCTCGCCTCGGGGTCTGGCAGCAATTTCCAGGCGATCCTGGGCGCGATCGAGGGTGGGCTCGCCGCCCGTGTGCGGCTCTTGATCTGCAACGTCGAGGGGGCGCGTGTCCTCGCGCGCGCCGAGGCGGCGGGAGTGCCGGCGAAGGTGCTGTCGCACAAGGGCTACCCGAGTCGAGCCGCGTTCGACGCGGCGCTCGTCGAGGCGATCCACGCGGCGGGGGGCTCCGACGCCTGGATCGTGCTGGCCGGGTTCATGCGGATCCTGACGCCGACGTTCCTCGACGCGTTCCCTTCGCGCGTGCTCAACGTGCACCCCGCGCTGCTGCCCGCGTTCCCGGGGGTCGACGCGCAGGGGCAGGCCCTCGCCTACGGCGTCGCCGTCGCGGGTTGCACCGTGCACCTCGTGGACGCGGGCACCGACACCGGGCCGATCCTCGCGCAGGCGGTGGTGCCGGTCCTGCCAGACGACGACCACGACCGCCTGGCGGCGCGCATCCTCGCGCAGGAGCACCGCCTCCTGCCGCAGGTGCTCGCGTGGATCGCCGAGGGCCGGCTCACCTTCACCGCGGGGAAGCCTCGCTTCACCGGGGTCGTTCCCTCGCTGGGCCTCGGGTGATCCACCGCTTCTTCGACGTCGTCTTGCTGGGCGCGCGGCCGTTCTCCACGCTCGCGTGCGCGGCGCTGCTCGCCCGCCGGGACTTCCGCGTGCTCGTCGTCGCGGACGGCGCCCGCCCCGCGACCTACCACTACGACGGCCTGCCCCTCCGTCGCCGCGCCTTCTCGCCGTTCGTCCTCGCGCGACCGGCGTTCCGGCGGGTGCTCGCCGAGCTCGCGCAGTCGCAGGCGTTCCGTCGTCGCCTCGTGCCGCTCGAGCCTTCGCTGCAGGTCCTCGACGCGCGACGCCGCCTGTCGCTGTCGGCCGACCCCACGGCGCTCGCCGCCGAGCTCACCCGCGAGGTGCCCGACATGCGCCCCGCGATCGAGGCGCTCTACGTGCACCTCGCCGAGCTCGACGCGCAGATCGACGGGGTCCTCGCCGAGGACGCGCTGTGGCCCCCGGGCACGTTCTGGGAGCGTCGCGAGACCACGCGCCTCGCGCGACTCCTGCCGGCCGTCGACGAGCTCGCCCTCGACGCGGAGTACCGCCGCGTGGTCGAGGGCAGCGCGCGCCTGCTCGGCCACGAGAGCGCCCACGACGGCCCGCTCTCTCCTCTGGTCACGGCGCGACTCCACCGCAGCCTGCTCGTGGACCCTTCGTGTCTACCCGGGGACGAGGACGAGCTCACCGGCTTCCTCGTCGAGCGCATCCGCGCGCACGGCGGCGAGGTCCGCATGGACGAGAGCTGCGCGGGCATCGTGCACAAGCGAGGCAAGGTGACCGGCGTCGTGCTCGACGGCGAGGGGGAGACCATCGCCTGCAACTTCGTGATCGGCGAGCGGCCCGGCCAGAGGTTGCTCGAGCGGGTGCGAGACGCCGACTTCGAGCCGCCGGATCCGGCCGCGGCGCCGAGCCCCCACGAGCGCCGCTTCGTCGTCTCGCTGGTGGTGCGCCGCGCGCTCGTGCCGGCGCCCCTCGCGCGGCATTCGCTGTTGCTCCCCGCCCGCAGCAGCGACCCCGAGGTGCACCTGACGCGGACCCAGGCCGTCGGCGCAGGAACCAGCGAGTCGGCCGACAGCGAGCTGTGGGTGGCCGAGGCGCTGCTGCCCGACAAGGAGTTCCTGCCGCTGCGCGCGGGCGATCTGCGCGGCCGCGAGCGCGTGCTCGCGACGGTGCGCGCGCATTTCCCTTTCCTCGACAGCCACCTGCTGGTCGTCGACTCGCCGCACGACGGCGGGCCGATCCTCGACGGTCGCGAGGGCGGGCTCCGCGCGGTGCCGCGGAGCGAGGTGCGCGCGACCGGCGGCTCGAAGGACGCCGAGCCCGCCGAGCCGCTCTACGCCCTTCCTCGCGACCCCTACGCGGGGCTCTGTGGCGAGCCGATCCGCACCGCGCTCGAGGGCTTGCTCACGGTGTCGCCGTCGGTGATGCCGACGCTCGGCGCCGAGGGCGAGCTCATCTCCGCGTGGGGTGCCGCGCGGCTCGTCACCAAGACCGACCCCAAGCGCGAGCGCATGCGCCGCGAGCTGTGGTCGAAGATCGAGCTCTGAACGAGCGACGCGACGCGACGCGGGAGAGAGCGGAGAGGGCGGTCACTCGTCGTCGGACACGGACGCCGGCCCCTCGCCGCCCGCCTCGGCCGCGCGGGCGCGCGACAGCATGCGGTGGAAGCTGGGACGGGGCACCTGGGCGAGCTCGGCGGCCTTGGCCACCACGCCCCCCGTGCGCGCGAGGACGCTGGGGAAATAGGCGCGATCGAAGGCCTCGAGCACCCGGCGCTTGGCCTCGTGGTACGGCAGGCTCGACAGATCGCCGAGGCCCCCGAGCACGCCGGCCTTGTTCTCGCTGCCGGGCGCGTGGATCGCCTCGCCGAACAGCACCTCGGGCCGCGCGGTCTCGAACGTGGCCCAGCGCTCGACGACGTTGCGCAGCTCGCGCACGTTGCCCGGCCAGCCGTGCGCGAGGAGCACCTGGGCGAGATCGGCGGGCACCTGCGCGCCGCTGCCGCGGATGCGCTCGAGGAAGTGCTGGGCGAGCGCGGGGATGTCCTCGCGGCGATCGCGGAGCGGCGGCACCACCACCCGGATGACCGAGATGCGGTAGTAGAGGTCCTCGCGGAACTCGCGGCGCCGCACGGCCTCGGCGAGGCGGCGGTTGGTGGCCGCGACGATGCGCACGTCGATGGGGATGGTCTTGCTGCCGCCGACGCGGCGGATCTCGCGCTTCTCGAGGACGCGCAGCAGCTTGGCCTGCTGGTCGAGCGGCAGCTCCCCGAGCTCGTCGAGGAAGATGGTGCCGCCGTTGGCGCGCTCGAAGGCGCCGGCCCGCGAGGCGATGGCGCCGGTGAACGCGCCGCGCTCGTGGCCGAACAGCTCGCTCTCGATCAGGTTCTCGGGCAGGGACGCGCAGTCGACGGCCACGAAGGGCTGCTCGGCGCGCGGCGACTCCTGGTGGAGCGCGTAGGCGAGGACCTCCTTGCCACAGCCGCTCTCGGCCTCGAGGAGCACCGTGACGCTCGACTTGGCCGCCTTGTCGAGGAGGGCGAACACGTGGCGCATGGCCACGCTGGTGCCGAGGGCGCCGCCGAACTCCGAGCGCGGGGAGAGCTCGAGATCGAGCGCACCCTCGGCGAGCCGCAGCTGCATCGAGGTCTGTCCGAAGGACAGCGTGACGTCCTGGATGAGCGTGGCCTCGTGGATGCGACAGCCGCCGAGCCAGGTGCCGTTGCGCGAGCCGAGGTCGCGGACCAGCAGGCCGTCGGCGGTGGCCGCGAGCTCGAGGTGGCGCCGCGAGATGCCGGGATCGGTGAGGCGGACGTCGACGTCGGGGCCCTTGCCGATGGTCAGCGTGGGCGACTCCATCTTGACGGAGAGGCCCCGGTCGGGGCCCCCCACGACGTCGAGGGTTGCGCCACGGAGCCGGATGGTGCCGGTCGCGGGAATCGCCCGCGTCGCGGTGATGTCGTCGTGCTCGGCCATCGGATTGTTGATTCTCGGCGAGCCTAACAGACTTTGTTCGCCTCGGGCACCTGTCACGCGCACGAGGCACTCGACATCCGTCCGGCCCTCTCCTGGACGCACGCGCCTCGGGCCACACTCAGGCCGGCGGGCGGCGCGACCGGCGTCGGCGGGCGAACGGTCGCTCGACCCCCTCGGCCAGGCGCCCGAACAGCCGCGCGGTCTCCTCGTCGGTGCGCTTCCCCTCGAGCAGCAGGTGCTGCAGACCGAGCCCCCACAGGGTGGCGATGGTCAGGTCGATGTCCGGATCGCCCTCGTCGCAGCCCATCGCCAGGCCGAACGCGCGTCGCAGCTGCACGAACCCCTCCTGCATGTGGGCCCGGACCAGCGGCTCTTGCTCGATCTCGGACAGCAGCCCGAGCAGCATGCGGGTCCGACCACGGTTCTGGGCGAGGCGCGCGCCGAGCGCGAGGAAGCGGTGCTCGAAGCCCTCGGCGCCGGCCTCGGCGAGGAGGGGTGCCACCTCGGCGGCCAGGAGCTCGCGCATCCGCCCCGCCACCGCGAGGACGAGATCCACCTTCTTGGGGAAGTAGTAGGTGAGGTGCCCCTGCGGCACGCCAGCCTCCTTGGCGACCTGGGGCTGCGAGAGCGCCCGCGGCCCCGCGCGCGCGAGCAGATCGACCGCGGCCTCGAGGATGCGCTCCTTGACGCCGCCGAGCAGGGCCGCGCCGCCGCGCGAGGCATCGGGGGAGCCCATGGGGACCACTATCGCCGGGGCGCCTTCACTTGTCGATGCAACGCCGTGCCGCGGCGCCCCCCGCGTTGACGATGCCGGTCTCCGGCCAGGCCAGCACGAAGTCGAAGCACATCTCGTCCTCGGTCTTCTCGCCGAAGAACACGCTGGTCGAGCCCGGGTTGTCGTAGACGCACGTGGTCTCGAGCGTGTCGCCCGGCGACAGGATCATCCCCGTCGGCGCCGCGTAGGTCTGCTGCGCGTTGAAGTCGAACCGCGGCACGTCGACGAGCGTCTCGGCCTTGGCCGGATCACCCCCGCGCAGCACCTTGGTGGTGAGCTTGCGCCCGCGGCCGTGCATGTGCGGGGAGGCCGCGAGCAAGTGGACCGGCTCGGTCAGCGTGGGCGTGCACTTGCCCGTCACCGTCACGTCGGACGACCGAGGGGGCAGGTCGATGTTGGCGGAGCCGAGGGTCGAGATGACCGCGGTGTGGGGGCGGAGCGCCTCGGTGGTGCACAGGGCCACGCCGCTCTGGTCCTTGCTGTCGGTGTAGCCGGCGACGTTCCAGTAGTGGAGCTGGAGGATGAGCCAGCGGTCGCCGCCCGGGAGCTTCATCCCCACGTCGTCGGGCATCACCTTGTTGCCGCCGCCCGGCGCCCAGCCGCTGATGAACTGCGCGTCGAGCGGCATCTTGCAGGGGCCGAACGTGCCCTCCTTCTGCGGCGTGCCGGTCTCGAACAGGATCCAGTGGTGCACGACCCGCGCGTCGTCGATGATCGGCGCGAACGCCGTGGCCTGGGTCGGCTTCGTGAACGGCGACTTGAAGTAGAAGCACTCGTAGAGGTTGCCGGCGTCGGGTGGCACGGCGAACTTCGCCCCCGCGCCGCCGTGCGCGACGAACTTGGTCTGCTGCGCCTCGGGGCACGGCAGGTACGCCGGCCCCTCCTTGGTCTCCACGATCCCCGCGTCGCTGCACGACGTGGTGCCCTTCGGCGCGGAGGCGGCGAACCACGCGTCGAGGGTCGCGAGGTCGGCGGCGCCGAGCATGCCGGCGGCCGGCATCGGGTTCTGCTTGTCGTGGACCCGAGCCTTCATGAGCTCCCAGACCTCGGCGCCCGGGTTGCTCGACGCCTTCTGGTGCACGGCCTCCCACGAGGTCAGCGGCATCGGCGCGCCGTACTTCGCGGGGTTCGAGTGGCACGTGCGGCAGTTCTTCGCGAGGATCGCGTCGACCTCGCACGGCAGCGGCGTCGAGCCGAGCGTGGTGGGCGGCGCCTCGCTGGTGGAGCTGCAGGCCAGGGCGGAGGTGACGAGGGCGAGCAGCGCTGCGGATCGGGCGTTCACTTGATGCGCTCCAGCTCGAGGATCGTGGCGAGGGTGAGGCCGGCGCCGAAGCCGGTCGAGGGCAGGAAGACGTACGCGTGGTCGGCGTCGAGGCGCGACCAGCCGAACTCGCGGACGGGGGTGTCCGAGGTGGTCGAGCCGCACGTGGGGCTCAGCTTGATCTGCGTGCCCTCGAGCACGTAGGTGCCCTTGCCGATCGTGGTGACGGCGCGCTTGACCGTGCCCACCAGCGAGGTCTCGAGGGTGATCTTGGAGTCGGTCGAGGAGCGGAAGTCCTTGTCTCCGAACGAGAACCAGCCCATCCCGCTGGCGCTCGACTTCGCGGGATCGACCTGGCCCTCGGCGGCGGCCGCGAGGTAGACCGTCAGCTTGGCGACGCGGAAGTCGCCCTTGGTGTCGCCGCCGGTCGGCGTGGGCACGGTGACCCCCGCGTCGTCCTTGACGATGACGAACGTGGACGCGGTGTACGGCGCGACCGTGCCGCCCGGGACCGCGCCGAGATCGCAGGCGCCCCCGTCCGGCGCATCCACGGTGGCCTCGGGGGGGACATCGCTGGCGACGTCGACGCCCGTGTCCGACGTGGCGGTCGGCGAGGACTCGGCGCCGCAGCCGGCGGCGAGGAGAGCGAACAGCCCGAGCAGACCCGACTTCCTCATTGGTTTGTATACATACCTAAACCGGCCGGAAGCGCAAGCCCGACCGTGGAGGGACCGCCGGGGGGCGCATCCAGCCACCACCTCGCCGGGGACGCATGTACAGTGCTCGCGTGGGTCGGCTGCTCGGAGGTCGTTACGCGCTCGAACGCCGGATCGGCGAGGGCGGGATGGCCGAGGTCTTGCTGGCGAGGGACCAGGCGCGCAGCGGGGCACCCGTCGTCGTCAAGCGCTGCAAGGCGCACCTCATCCACCAGCCCGACATCGCGACCCTGTTCCTCCGCGAAGCCCGGCTCGCGTCGCTCATCCACCACCCGAACGTCGTGGAGCTCGAGGCCACCGGCGAGGAGGACGGCCAGCCCTACCTCGTCATGGAGTACCTGCAGGGCTTCACGGTGCGCGAGATCTTCCTGCGCGCCCAGCGCGAGGGCGGTGTGCCGCAGGACCTCGCGGCAGCCATCGTCGCCAACGCCGCGCGCGGCCTGCACGCAGCCCACACCGCGGTCGACGAGCAAGGCACGCCGATGGGGCTCATGCACCGCGACGTGTCGCCGCACAACCTGTTCGTCACCGACAGCGGGCTCGTGAAGGTGCTCGATTTCGGCATCGCCAAGGGCGTCAACGAGCACACGATGACCCGCGCGGGGCACGTGAAGGGCAAGGCGAGCTACCTCGCCCCCGAGCAGCTCGATCCGGACGCCAAGATCGACGCCCGCGCCGATCTGTTCTCGCTCGGGATCGTCGCGTGGGAGCTGCTCACCGGCAAGCGGCTGTTCCGCCGCGCGACCGAGATCGACACCATCCAGGCCATCCGCGCCCTCGAGGTGGAGCCGCCGAAGAGCGTGCGCAAGGGCGTCGACCCGGCGCTCTCCGACGTCGTGATGCGGCTGCTCTCGCGCCGTCCCGATGCGCGCCCGAGCACCGCCGACGACGTCGTGCGCGCCTTCGAGGGCAACCTCGCGCAGCGCAACGTGCGCCCCGACGGCGCGGCCCTCGCTTCGTTCGTCGAGCACATCCGCGAGATCATGCCGACCGAGGTCTCGCGCCCCTCGTTCTTGCCGGCCACGCCTCCTGCGGGCGCGCCGGCCGGCGGACGCGCCGCGCAGAAGCGCGAGATCCAGGCGGCGTTCGGCGGCAAGACCGAGGAGGCCACCAAGGACGTCCAGCCGCCCGTGGAGGGAGCGTGGGTGAGCGCCACCGGCGCGCCGGCGCCCGTGGACGGCAGCGTCATCGGCACGTTCGCGGTCGCCGGCGCCACCAGCAGCATCCGCGCGGATCTCTCCGGCGGCTTCGAGGCGCTCGACCCGAACGATCTCGTCCTCGAGTCGAGCAAGGTCGAGCCCCTCCCCCGCTTCCCGAGCACGGCCCAGCCCACGCTCGAGAGCGCTCCCGCCCTCACCGAACCCGCTCTGCCCTCGTTCGGTGAGCCCGAGCCCGAGCCGGCGAGCGCGCCTTCGGCGTCGTCGCAGGAGACCACCGGCCCACGCCTCGCCACGCCGATCCCGGTGCCTGCGCCGCGCACGGCGCCCAAGCCACCCGCCGGGCCCCCGACCTTCGTGGGGGGTCTCGTGGCCAAGGTCGAGCAGCTCCTCGGACCGCGCCCGCGGCCGGCCGTCATCGTGGTCGTGCTCGCGGTGGCGTTGTTCTCCGGGATCACCCTCTCGTTCTTGCTGGCCTCACTCGTGTTCTAGACGCCCGTGCTGCCGTAGCCGCCCGAGCCCCGCGAGGTGTCGTCGAGCGACTCGACCACCTGCAGGTCGATGCGCTCGTGGCGGGCGACCACGAGCTGCGCGATGCGCTCGCCCGGCAGCACCTCCGCGTTGTCGGAGCTGAAGTTCACCAGCAGCACCTTGATCTCGCCCCGGTAGTCGGCGTCGATCGTGCCCGGGGCGTTGAGGATCGTGAGGCCACGGCTCCACGCGAGGCCACTCCGGGGACGCACCTGCCCCTCGTAGCCAGGCGGCAGCGCCATCGCGATCCCCGTGGGCACGAGCACGCGCGCGAACGGCGCGATGGTGAGCGGCCCCTCGATCGCGGCCACGAGATCCATGCCGGCGGCGAGGTCGGTCTGGTACTCGGGCAGCGGCACGCGCACGGTGCCGACGCGGCGCACGGGGACGAGGAGGGTGCCCTTCGGGCGCGGGCCCATGGGGCGCGCCGGGGTCGCGACGCCCGGCGTGGGGAGCACGCGGTTGCCGATGCGCGGCGCGAGGCGCGAGGTGGTGTCGTCGGGGAGCGGCTCGACGTCGAGCGTCTGATCGGGGCGGTGCCCGTGCATGCTCTGGGAGAAGTCGAGCGGGACGGCGGGCGCCTTGTTCGGCAGCGCGGGCGGGCGCGCGCTCGGTCGCGGAGGTGGCTGGGTGAGCGGCGGGATCTCCGGCACCCCGGGCGGACGCTTCTCGGCGGAGGCGGCGGGCGCAGGACGCGGAGGCTTGGGGGGCGGGCCGCTCTTCACAGGACTCTGCTAGAGGATCGCGGAGCGCGCAGGAAAGTGTCCTCGCTGCTTGACGGTGGGTGGCGTGCGTGCTTCTTTACCGCCCCCCTTTCGGGCCGACCGCTCATCGGTCGCAGCCCTGTCCGCGGAGACCTGAAAGCCATGCGCGCCCATCCCAAGATCAACGCCCTCGAGTCTGCCCAGCAGCGCACCGACCTGCCCGCCTTCCGCGCCGGCGACACCGTGCGGGTGCACTACAAGATCGTCGAGGGCGACAAGGAGCGCATCCAGGTCTTCCAGGGCCTCGTGATCAAGCAGCACCGCGCGGGCGCCCGCAGCACGTTCACCGTGCGCAAGGTCTCGTTCAACGTCGGCGTCGAGCGCGTCTTCCCGACCTTCTCGCCCCGCATCGACAAGATCGAGATCGTCGGCAAGGGCATCGTCCGTCGTTCGCGCCTGTTCTACTTGCGCGAGCTCCAGGGCAAGGCCGCCCGTCTCCGCGACCAGAAGGACACCTGAGCTCCGGCAGGCCGCCTGATCGCAGGCGGCCGCGGCTCTTCCTCGAAGGCGTGCAGCCATGGGCCACGAGGGTCACGACCACGACCACGATCACGAGGTGACCGGGTCGAGCGAGGTCACCGATCCCGGCATGGTGCGCCACTCGTGGGCCCCGGAGTCCCGGGCTTCGTTCGCGCCCCGCACCCGGGTCGACCGACCGCGGCAGGTGCTGCGGTTCGACGCCGTGGGCGGCGCCGCCGGCGACATGACCATCGCGGCCTTGCTCGATCTCGGCGTCCCGCGGGACGCCCTCGAGCGCGAGGTGGCCGCCACCGGCCTCGCCGGCTACCGGCTCGAGTTCGGTCGGCGCACCAAGCACGCGATCTCCGCGCGCTCGCTCGACGTCCACGTCGACGACGGGCAGCCCCAGCGCGACTACGCGACGATCCGCGCCCTCCTCGAGTCGGCGCCGCTCTCGCCCCGCGTGGCGGAGCTCGCCGGCCGCGCGTTCCTGCGCCTCGCCGAGGCCGAGGCCAAGGTCCACCACACCCGCGTGGAGTACGTGCACTTCCACGAGGTCGGCGCGGTCGACGCGATCGTCGACGTGGTCGGCGCGTCCGCCGGCGTCGCGTGGCTCGAGGATCGCGCGGGTGGTGAGGGCGCGCTCGCGATCAGCGTCGGGCCGCTGCCGCTGGGCCACGGGCGCACTCGCTCCGCCCACGGGCCGATCCCGGTGCCGGCACCGGCGGCGCTCGAGCTCATGCGCGGCTTGCCGGTGTGCGACGCCAAGCTCCCCGAGGGCATGGAGGCCGAGCTGGTCACCCCCACCGGCGCGGCGCTGATCCGGGCGTTCACCGAGCTGCTGCCGGCCTCGTTCGGCCGCTGGCCGACGATGCGACCGCTCTCGGTCGGCTACGGCGCCGGCGTGCGCGACTTCGCCGACCGCGCGAACGTCCTCCGTCTCACGCTGGGCGAGCCCCTCGACGAGACGCCCCTCGAAGACACCACCCACCGGCTCCTCGAGGCCAACGTCGACGACTTGAGCGGAGAGCTCGCGGCGACGGCGATCGAGGCGCTGTTCTCGGCGGGCGCGCTCGACGCATGGACCGAGACCATCGCCATGAAGAAGGGGCGACCGGCGCTGAAGGTGTGCGCGCTCGTCCGGCGCGCCGACGAGGCGGCCACCGCGCGGGTGCTGCTCGCCCACACGGGCTCGCTCGGCGTGCGAGTGGTCGAGGCCACCCGGCACGAGCGGCCCCGACGCTTCGTCGAGGTGATGACTCCGTATGGCGCGGTCCGCGTGAAGATCGCCGACGGCGACGAGCTCGCGCGTGTGGTGCACCCCGAGCTCGAGGACTGTCGAGAGCGCGCCGACGAGCACGGGGTGCCGGTCCGCGAGGTCGTGCGCGCGGCCATCGCCGCCGTGGGCTAGCCGTCACCGTTCGACGCCGGGGGCTGGTCCGTAGTAGCCTGCGCCCGCCAACGTTTCCGCGGCCGTTTCTTCAGCGGCCCCGAGCGCGTCGCTCGTTCATTCCCGGAGGTCCCCATGCGTCGTTTTCTTTCGCTGTTCCTCGTCTCCTCTCTCGCCTTCGCCGCCTGCGACAAGAAGGCCGAAGACAAGAAGGACGACAAGAAAGAAGAGGCCAAGAAGGACGACAAGAAGGGTGACGACAAGGGCGACAAGAAGGGCGACAAGGACGACGACAAGAAGGGCGACAAGGCCGACAAGAAGGACGACGGCCTGACCTTCAAGGCCAAGGCGCCCGCCGTCGGGGACAAGGTGGAGGAGAAGGAGACCTCCGACACCAAGATGACCATGGACGTCGACGCTGGCGGCAAGAAGCAGACGATCGAGATGACCATGGTCGAGTCCATGGTGAAGAAGACCGAGGTGCTCGCGGTCGACGGCAAGGCCATCACCAAGGCGAAGCTCACCTACGTCGAGAAGAAGAAGACCGAGACCGAGGGCGGCAAGGAGAAGAAGAAGCCGAAGAGCCCGATCGAGGGCAAGACCTACATCCTCGAGTCGAAGGACGGCAAGACGCTGGTCACCGACGAGAAGGGGAAGAAGGTCCCCAAGGACGAGGAGGACGCCGTGCTCAAGGGCAACCGCGCGTTCGGCAAGCCCGACCCGGTCCTCACCGGCCTGCCCGACAAGGCCATCAAGGTCGGCGACAAGGTCGAGAAGCTCGCGAAGGCGCTCGAGGAGCACTTCAAGAACATGGACGAGAGCAAGGATCCGCTCGAGGTCACCGACGTCGAGGTCAAGCTCGAGTCGATCGACAAGGACGGCGAGACCGGCGTGTTCGCCATCCAGCTGACCATGGCCAGCCCGAAGACGAGCAAGGAGCCCTTCGCCCTGAAGATCCCGCTCAAGGGCACGATGAAGGTGCGCGCGAAGGACGGCTTCACGACCGAGGTCGCGCTCAAGGGCCCGCTGACGATGGAGGGCAACGACCCGAAGTTCAAGCTGAGCGCCAAGGGCGACATGAAGATCACCGTCACCAACACCCAGTGAGCACGTGAGCACGGGGGCCACGGGCCCCGCGTGACCAGAGAGGGCTTCGTCGCGATGCGTCGAGGCCCTCTTCTCTTTCCGCGCTGGGTCGGCGACCGACGAAACGCCGAAATTCGTGCCGCCGCGTGGGCCGCCTTGCGGGGCGCTTTCCGTAGGAGCAGAGTCGCGCGCCATGGCCGAACGTCGCGCGCTCCTCGATCCCTCCGACACCTTCGCCCACCGTCACATCGGCCCGAGCGAGGCCGACGTCACCGCGATGCTCGCCGCCACGGGGCACGCCTCGCTCGACGCGCTCGTCGAGGCCACCGTGCCCTCGTCGATCCGGCTGCGTCGGCCGCTCGCGCTCGACGACGCCGCGGCCCACGCGCACCCGCGGGGCGAGCACGAGCTCCTCGAGGAGCTGCGGGCCATCGCGCGCCAGAACCGCGTGTACCGGTCGTACATCGGCTGCGGCTACTACGACTGCATCACGCCGCCGGTCATCCAGCGCAACATCCTCGAGAACCCCGGCTGGTACACCCAGTACACGCCCTACCAGGCGGAGATCTCGCAGGGCCGCCTGGAGGCGCTGCTCAACTTCCAGACCCTGGTCGCCGATCTCACCGGGCTGCCGCTGGCCGGCGCCTCGCTGCTCGACGAGGGCACCGCCGCCGCCGAGGCGATGGCCATGTGCCACGGGCACGACGCGGCCCGCCCGCGCTTCCTCTGCAGCGACGCCTGCCACCCGCAGACCCTCGCCGTGGTGCAGACGCGCGCGCACACGCTCGGCATCCAGGTGGAGGTCGTCGACCTCGACGCCACGCCGATCGGCAACGACGTCTGCGGCGTGCTCCTGCAGTACCCCACCACCGACGGGCGCATCGTCGACCCGCGACCGGTGGTCGAGAAGGCCCACGCGGCCGGCGCGCTCGTCGTCATGGCGGCCGATCTGCTGGCGCTGGCGCGCATCACGCCGCCCGGGGAGCTCGGCGCGGACATCGCCGTCGGGAGCGCGCAGCGCCTCGGCGTCCCCATGGGCTTCGGCGGTCCCCACGCGGGCTACGTGAGCACCAAGCCCGACTACGCGCGCCGCCTGCCCGGCCGCATCATCGGGGTGAGCAAGGACGCCGCCGGTGAGCCCGCCTACCGCATGGCGATCCAGACCCGCGAGCAGCACATCCGCCGCGAGCGCGCGACCAGCAACATCTGCACCGCGCAGGCGCTGCTCGCCATCATGGCCGGCATGTACGCCGTCTATCACGGGCCGGCGGGGCTGCGTCGCATCGCCGATCGCGTGCACGCGCTCACGACCGGGCTCCGCCAGACGCTGCTCTCGGGCGGTGTGCACGTCGAGCCCGGGCCGGTGTTCGACACCCTGCGGGTGCGCCCGGTCGACGCGGCCGCGGTCCGCAACCACGCGGAGATGGCGCACCTCAACCTGCGCGACTTCCACGACGGGAGCTTCGGGGTCTCGCTCGACGAGACCACGACGCGCACCGACGTCATCGATCTGGCGTCGGTGTTCGGCATCACGGTGAGCGACCCGGACGCTCACCTGCCGGACGAGGAGCCGGAGTGGCTCGTCCGGAAGTCGGCCTACCTCACCCACGCCATCTTCCACCGCCACCACAGCGAGACCGAGCTGCTGCGGTACATGAACACGCTGCGCAACCGCGATCTGTCGCTCGCGCAGTCGATGATCCCGCTGGGCTCGTGCACGATGAAGCTCAACGCCACGAGCGAGATGCTGCCGGTCACCTGGCCCGAGTTCGGGCGCCTGCACCCGTTCGCGCCCGCGGCGCAGACCGCGGGATACGCGCGCATCTTCTCGGACCTCGAGCGCTGGCTCGCCGAGATCACCGGGTTCGCCGCGGTGAGCCTGCAGCCGAACGCGGGCTCGCAGGGCGAGTACGCCGGCCTCGTCGTCGTCCGCGCCTACCACGCCGCCCGTGGAGAGGCGCACCGGGACGTCTGCCTCATCCCCGTCTCCGCCCACGGCACCAACCCCGCGAGCGCGGTCATCGCCGGGCTCCGGGTGATCGCCGTCGAGTGCGACGCCAACGGCAACGTCGACGTGGCCGATCTGCGCAAGAAGGCCAAGGAGCACGAGAAGCAGCTCGCCGCCCTCATGATCACCTACCCCTCCACGCACGGCGTGTTCGAGGAGTCGGTGAAGGAGATCTGCGCGATCGTCCACGAGCACGGCGGCCAGGTCTACATGGACGGCGCCAACATGAACGCCCAGGTCGGCCTCTGCCGCCCGGGCGACATCGGCGCGGACGTGTGCCACCTCAACCTGCACAAGACCTTCTGCATCCCGCACGGCGGCGGCGGACCGGGTATGGGGCCCATCGCGGTCGCGGCGCACCTCGCGCCGTTCCTCCCGGGGCACCCGGTGCGCGAGCCGGCCTCGGCGGGCTCCAAGGCCATCGGTCCGGTGAGCGCGGCGCCCTACGGCAGCCCGAGCATCCTGACCATCTCGTGGGTCTACATCGCGCTGATGGGCGCGGCCGGGCTCACCAAGGCCACCAAGGTGGCGATCCTCTCCGCCAACTACATCGCGGCGCGGCTCGCGCCCCACTACCCCGTGCTCTACCGGGGCAAGAGCGGCACGGTCGCCCACGAGCTGATCCTCGACGTCCGCCCGCTCGAGAAGACGGCCGGCGTGAAGGTGGAGGACTTCGCCAAGCGCCTCATGGACTACGGCTTCCACGCGCCGACGATGTCGTTCCCGGTGCCGGGCACGCTCATGATCGAGCCGACCGAGAGCGAGCCCAAGCCCGAGCTCGACCGCTTCATCGAGGCCATGATCGCCATCCGCGAGGAGGTCCGGGCCATCGAGGAGGGTCGCGCCGATCGCGCCGACAACCCGCTCAAGCACGCGCCCCACACCGCCCGCGCCGTCACCGCGGACGAGTGGAAGCACGCCTACTCCCGGACCGCCGCCGCGTTCCCCCTGCCCTGGGTGCGGGACAACAAGTTCTGGCCCGCCGTCGCGCGCATCGACAACGCATACGGCGACCGCAACCTCGTGTGCACCTGCCCGCCGATGCGCGACCTTGCCGCCGAGTGACGGGCCGAGTGACCTACCTCCGCCCCCACTGCGGCCGCAGGCGCGGTCCGTAGCGCGGGGCGCCGACGCCGCCGGCCATCAACAGGCGCACGACCCGGAAGCGCTGGCCCACGTAGGGCTCGAGCAGCTCGAGCATGCGTGCGTCGTCGGCGCGCGGCTCCCCGGCCAGCGCGAAGGCCACGGTGTTCGGCAGGTGGTAGTCGCCGAGGAGGAGCGCGTCGGGGTCGCCGCGGCCGTGGCCCATGACCGAGCCCACCGTCCACGGCCCCACGCCGCGGATCGTGCGGAGCTTGTCGGCCAGGCTCGGGTCGTCGGCCAGGGCGTCGAGCCTCCGCGCGACGCTCGCGACCATGCGCACGGTGTCCGAGCGCTGACGCTCGATGTGCACGCCGAAGAAGTCGTCGGCCGAGAGCTTGGCCAGCGCCTCCCACGGCGGCAGCGCGCGCAGGCCGAACGGCGCGTCGACCCCGTGCCGTCGCACGAGCCAGCGGTGGCTCTCGGCGGCGTCGCGGAAGGCGACCTTCTGCTGCAGCACCGCGTGGTAGACGCTGTCGGCGATCCAGGGGAGCCGGCGCAGACGCAAGCCCGCGTGTCGCCGGGCGAGGGTCGCGACGATCTCGTGGCGGGGTACGAGCGCGGTGGGATCGTCGTGCAGGCCGAGGATCGCGGGCGCCTCGCGCAGCAAGAGCTCCGCGTGCGCCCCCTCGGCGCGCGCCACGATCGTGGCGCCCCGCCGCTCGAGGTCGATCGCAGAGAGCTCACCCCGCAGCCACACCGCCTTGGCGAGCCGCCCCGGCGCACGGCGGGTGGTGGGGTCGCCCTGCCCGATGCCGACGAGCAGCGTGGTGCCCTCGAAATCGAACCCCGCGGGCAGCGAGAACGAGGTCTCCGGCACCCTCGATCTGTACCGCGAGGGTGGGGTCGGCTGCTATCGTCGCCGCGTGACCGAAGGGCGACGCGAGGCCTTGCGCGCGATCGTGGCCGCGCGCGCCCAGAAGGGCGATCGCTGGACGCGCGACACCTACGCGACCCTGACCCGCTGGCTCGACGATCCCACCGAGTCACCCGATCCGGAGCTCGCCCTGCTGGAGGCGGTGGTCGCCTGCTGGGGTCGCCCACAGGACGGGTTCTGGGCGGTGGCGCAGCACCTCCGCCATCGCGAGAGCGGGGTGCCCCTCGCCGCGCGGCTCGCCTTGCTGCAGCGCCTCCTCGACCGGCACATCACGAGCACCGGCCTGTTCGAGCGGTGGAGGGCCCTCACGGGGACCGACGTGGCCCTGCGCGACGCCGAGCTCGCGGAGCTCGCGCTCGCCTCGCCGCGCCCTTCGCTGGTCGGCGCCCACCAGCTGTTCCTGCCGGCGCTGCGCGCGCTGCCGATCGAGGCGCTGCCGACGCCGCCCTTCCACCACGGCGAGGCCACGCCGTTCATCGGCGCGCGAGGGTATGCGCGGTTCTGCATGTTCATGGCGCGTCACTTCGCGCCGACGCTGCCGTCGAGCGAGCGGCGAGGCTTCGACGAGGCGCTCGCCGTCGCTGCGATCCATGCCGAGAAGAGGCGGGTGCCGACGACGCCGGCCCTCGAGCAGGCGACCAAGCTGGCCGCCCGCTCGCCCGCGACCATCGCCGCGCGCGCGGCGGCCCTCGAGGCCCGCGCCA